>WQYY01000009.1 GCA_009780995.1 Desulfuromonadales bacterium | reverse complement strand
GGAATACTGATAAGATGGATAAGAGTGAGACAAAGTCCTATAGCAATTGGGGCAAGTCCCTGAGGAGCGCGTTTATCAGTCGCTCCAAGGATAACAATAAGGAACATAGCAGTCATTACAAACTCTGTAACAAAAGCAGCCTGAAGAGAATAGCCACCGGGAGAATGGGTTCCATAACCGTTGGACGCAAATCCTGCCGTAACATCAAATCCGGCTTGTCCACTGGCAATCAGATAAAGTATTCCCGCACCGGCTATACCGCCTAATACCTGCGCGATGATATAAGGGATAAGTTCTTTAGCCGGGAAACGGCCTCCGGCCCATAATCCGATAGATACGGCAGGATTAAGATGGCAACCTGATATATGCCCGATAGCAAAGGCCATTGTTAAAACCGTGAGACCGAATGCCAGAGCAACGCCTAAAAGCCCTATCCCTACACCAGGAAATTTTGCGGCAATAACTGCAGCTCCGCAACCGCCGAGTACGAGCCAAAATGTACCAAAAAACTCTGCTCCATATTTTTTCATTTCTACCCCCTTTTTTACTATGTTTAGTGTATAGAATACACTTTTATTGAATTATATCTAAAAACAGTTAAATTAATTCATACCTAAAAGCCCTGGAAATATTGCACTTGTATTCTTTTATTTTTGCCCCTTATTTATTATTGGTGCACAATCTATACCTTGTTTATAAAATATATTTTTATTATTGAAATTCTGCAATATTTAAAATTATTATTTTTAAATGATGACATGGAAGAATTAAATGTCAATCTAACTGGATTTAAAAAATCCTTTAATTTATAAACAGTTACAAAACTGTAATACTCTACAACGCCTATACAGAGCGAATATGAAAAAAGGAAAACCTGGTAAAAAATATTCCCAAGCAGCACGCTTGCACAATATTATTCGGCTTATTGAATCCAGGCATGGAATATCAATAGAAGAGCTTATTGACGAAACTGATGTTGACAGAAGGACTATTTACAGGGATTTCAAAGCAATCTCAGATGCAGGATATCCACTGACCGCAGAGTGGGTAGGAAACAGAAAAGAGTATAGTTTCATTACAGGTTTTAAGAGTATCCCGCCTATAAGTTTTTCTCTTCAGGAATTGATGACATTGTATCTCTTAAGGTCTTATCTGAATATGTTTGAAGGAACCCCATTTCAAGAGGATATATCAGCGATTTTTAACAAAATACACTCCGTTCTCCCTCCACGATACGCGGCCCATCTGGAGCGTATATCAAATATCACTATACCTCTTTTACAAGGGAGAAAAGATTATTCAAAAGCATCGGAAATACTCTCTCAGCTCAGACAAGCTCTTATTTACCAAAATAGTATAAGCATAACATACCGTTCTCCCGGTACAAAAACTCCCCGGCCATATTCCGGAGATCCGTATACTATGCTTGTCTACAAAGGCGGGCTCTATCTCATTGTTTATGTTCAGCAGCGTAAAGGGATAAGAACTTTTGCTATTGAAAGAATCGAATCTGTTACAGTACATGACCAACGTTTTGAAATACCTGAAGAGTACAAACCTGAAAAAGATTTTGATAATTCCTTCGGCATTGTAAACGAGGTTCCACTCTCTATTACAGCCAAATTTGCGCCGGAAATAGCTCATACCATTGAAGAGAGGATATGGCACAAGAACCAAAAAATAAAGAAGCTGTCTGATGGAAGTGTTGAGCTCTCTTTTATGGCTGGCGGTAAGATAGAAATACTTTCCTGGCTCCTCTCTTACGGGGATAAGGTTGAGCTTATCTCTCCCGTTGAAATGAGAAGGGAGCTGAAAGAGATAATCGATTCGATGCAGTGCAAATACAAGAAGGATAGGTAGAGCATAAGTGAAGCCCATCAATTGGAATAGCGTTTTTAACGCCATAATGATAAAGTGTCGCAAACGCAAAACAACTTGTCCCTTGTTAGAAACCTAGGAATAATAAAGGATTTTCACAAATTCAATGACACACAAGACTACACCTTTAGAAAACATTATCTTAGACCGTGTCAAAAAGAACGGCCCCATTACCTTCGCTGAATTTATGTCTTCATGCCTGTACGAACCTGGTCTGGGATATTACACTTCACCGGGGAAAAAAGTAGGAGCCGAAGGGGACTTTTACACCAGCAGTAACGTGCATAAAATGTTCGGCCGTTTAATAAGCCGTGAAATTATCAGGATGTGGCACGTTCTGGAAAAGCCTTCAAATTTTCAGATTGTTGAAGTCGGAGCCGGAAATGGAAGGCTTGCAGCTGATATTCTTGACGCGATCATGGAAATTGAGCCTGCTTTATACTCCATTCTCACATACAGGATTATTGAGAAAGAGCCCTCTCTTAATAAAAGCCAGCAGGAATTACTTTCAGAACACATAGAGTGCCTGGCCTATAGCACTCCTGAAGAGCTCGAATCAGGCTCTTTAAAAATCACCGGCTGTTTCCTCAGCAATGAACTTGTAGATGCCCTGCCTGTACATATTGTTGAGATGACCTCCAGTGGATTAAAGGAGGTTATGGTCACTGCTCTTGACGATGAATTTCAGGAAACTTTTGCACAGATTTCAAATCCAGCAATTTCAGACTACCTTGAGAGGATCAACGTAACCCTCCTCCCCGGACAGCGGGCAGAAGTACACCTTGCCGCAGATAACTGGTTGCGAACTGCTGCCAGAGCCATAGAAAAAGGTTTTATAATCACCATAGATTACGGATATAAGGCTGAAGAGCTCTATAATCCTATGCGTAAAAATGGAACACTGCTATGTTACCATCAGCACACAACCGAAGAAAACCCATACATTAGAGTAGGTTTACAGGATATTACCTCTCATGTCGATTTCTCTTCCCTTATTAAAACAGGAGAAGAAGAAGGTATGGAAACCGTCTGGTACGGGGAACAGTACCGGTTTCTTCTTGCCTGCGGCATGATGCAGGAAATGATGGATTTGGAATCCCGTAATATTCCGGAAAAACAGAAATTAGAAGAGAGACTGAACTTAAAGAAGCTGATGCTGCCTGATGGGGGAATGGGTGATACTTTTAAAATTTTAATTCAGGCAAAGGATGTTGAAAAGCCTGATCTGTTATGCCTCAGTGACTGGAGCAAAAATTTTCCAGGGGGTAATTAAATGAAACAGATCAAAGGAATAGTGTTTGATCTGGACGGCACACTATACTCCAACAGTGAATTTGCGTCAGAGATACACCATGCCGCTGTCCGCTCAATAGCAAACCAACTTGATATGCCTCTGCATAAAGCAGAGTTAAAATTGCAGGAAACAAAAAGGCTTCTGGCAGAACAAACCGGCAGAGAAGCTACTCTAAGTGACGCATGCGCGGATATCGGTGCAGACCTTCACGCAATGCATAAAACAATAGCGAGAGAGACGAATCCGGATATTTATCTTAAAGAAGACAACAATGTAATCAACCTCCTAAAACGGCTTTCAGAAGACTATTCCCTTTACATCTACACAAATAATAATCGACAATTGTCAAAAAAGATTATAAATACTCTTAAGATTGCTCCATACTTCAAAAAGATATTTACTATTGAAGATTATTGGCGCTCAAAGCCTGATTGGCAGGCCTTAGAGACCATTTTCGATGAAATCGGCATTTTACCAGAAGAGTCCATTTTTGTTGGAGACCGTTTTGATGTTGATTTAAGGCTTCCTGCTGAAATGGGTTGCTATGTTTTCCTCACAAAAAGCATTGATGAATTGCTGACGCTGGAACAATTTATTAAGGGATTAAATTGAACCACAAAAAATACGAAAAAGTTAAATCGGTATTTCTCACAGAGATTACAGGGAAAAACCGTTTATTTCTTTTTACCACAAAGTGCACAAAGTTTTTACAAAGGGCACTATCTTAAAAACATTCAAAATGTATTTTTTGTGTTCTTTGTGGTTCATGTTTTTCAGCGCTTTTCGCGATTAGCTAGTAGATTTAAATAATAAAAGGAGAAAAATTAATGTTTGAACAAGTAAAAAATTCTTTGGAAAAGATCCGTCCCGCCCTTCAGGCTGACGGAGGAGATGTAGAACTGGTTGAAGTAACTGATGACGGAGTAGTAAAAGTAAGACTTACCGGAGCATGCGGACACTGTCCGATGTCAACTATGACCCTTAAAATGGGAATTGAAAAAGCGTTAAAAGCAGTGATCCCCGAAGTAAAGGAAGTTGTCTCAGTCTGAGTTTACGGCTTCCGCTTTTTGCATCTGATTCTGTTGGCTGCGTCGCAGATCACTCATGTAGGGGCCGTTGGCAAACGGCCCGATGATAAAATATTCAATACGGGCGGATTGCCATCCGCCCCTACGCAGGACACCTTGCCAATGAACCAAAATCCTGTATCATTGGGTACATAAAAACTAGGGGTATCCTGGGGTAACAGGTTGACTCATAGAGGCTAAAATGGCATTGCGTAACGTTTTTTTAAACAAGCTTCCTAAAAAAGCAGCGGTTTACTTTTCACTCTTTCTTGTTATCGCACTAACACTTGTTTTAAATGGTTGTGCATCAGCTCCGCAAATTCGTACGAATGATTATGATAGACCGGCTGATTTAAGCCAAAAAGCCTTGTTGCATATCCCTTATTATATCCCTGGCCTGGATGGTGGACCGAACTACACGGGTGTTGTTAGAATATCGAAATATGATGGTGAGGAGGTCAGAGATTGGATTTCAACTTATGACACGAATTTTATCGCGGTACTCTCTCCAGGAAAGCATTCTTTTGTAGTGGAATTTCGTCTCAGTAATGGTATAGGTGATGTTATAGAAACTGGAAAAGGTATTGAAATTTCACATGATTTTATAGCAGGGCATTTTTACGATATGACCCTTTTGTTGGGAGAAATAGATTCTTGTCTTAAAGATGGAAAATCGTATGTGTGTCCAGCGCAGCCTGACGTCACTATAACAGATATAACAAATCATCCCGAGTTCCGTACTTCTGGGTATTGGCCAAAGTGGATCAAAACATTAAAGGCTAATGCAGCTCAAGTAAATAATAAGAGCGTATCCGTTAAATAGTCATACGAGAAATTATTGCCTAATCCTATGATAGATTGTAGGATTAGGCAATTTTGTATTAACGGTTTTTCAAAAGACGTTATTCTAGCCAGCCCAGGTAATATCTGAGCTGGCTAGTTATGTATATCGTATATTACAACTATTATATAATTGCCTAATTGTATGAAAAGAAGTACGATTAGGCAATCTTTCTATCCTACTTGTTTTATTTCGGACGACCGAGGACGGTCGCACACACGGACAGCCAATGGCCACCCTTACAGGCGTTAAAACCACCCCGCCCTATGGGCACCCCTCTCCAGATAGGAATTAAACTCCACTCTTCACACTCCAAACTCCACACTACTTCAGATATGACCAAAAGCCGAAGTTAGTAATGCCCTATATTCATTTTCAGATAAGTGCCACATTCTTCAGGACTCACCGAGCTCTTCCAATGCCCTGTCACTTTGCCCAGAAAAATTCCACCGGTAAAAAACAGAACAACAAGCAAACCAAAAACAATCCCTGAAATCTTAAATCTTCTAACTGGTGATGCCATTACCAAAGCATTATCAGTTTTGCAGCTGCTTATACAGCTCAAACACCCGACGCATTCCGGAGAGTAAATCCTGTTCTTATCCATTACTTTTATTAAGGACGGGCAATTTTTGTTGCATTCACCGCATTTTATACACTTTGCAGCGGCCCTTGTTACCTTAAAAGGCGAAAGTGTCGCAACTATCCCTAAAAGAGCGCCATAAGGGCATATATACCGGCAAAGAAAATTCTTAATAAAAAATGACGCTATAATGATTATAATAATAACAAGTAAAGCAATGCCTGAGATTGTAAGGAAAAACTGAAGCATCTTAGCGTCAGCAATACGGTTATAAGGGGATTGGATAAAATCTTTTACACTGTCTGAAGACATGGCAAAGAAAACAAAATAGAGAAAAAAAGCCAGAAGAACATATTTTATCCCTCTAAATAAAAAATCCAGCCATTTCGGAAGTACAAAATTACGTTTAAAAAGACCTTTTCCACCTTTCCATAAAAACTCCTCAACAGTCCCTACAGGGCATATCCAGGAACAGAACGACCTTCGCAAAAACAGACAAAGAAGAATAACCGTCAGCAGAATAACAGTAGCCGCCGGGTGGATAATGTTAAGTTGACCTGAAGTGATCCAATCTCTTAGCCCTAAAAGGCCGGAAATAGGGATAAAACCTTCAACCCCATTAGGTTTTGTCACAAGAGGAGCAGCTCCGCCTGATTTGCAAAACATAACAAACCTGTAAAATTCAAATCCGATATAAATAGTAATTCCTAAAAATGCCAGTTGAACCACTGTTCTTAGCGGCTGTACAAATCTATTATTCATTTATATTCTGTTCTCCTTAAATTTGAGACTTATTATGTCACATGTATATGATAATCTGACTCCATAAAAAGTTATGGAGTATCGAAATGGAACTAATTACAATTTTTGGAGCGTTCGTAGTTGTATATGGCGGCTGGCTGACTTTCAGAGATAACTTCAAGTGCATAAAAAAATCAGTCCTTCATCACAAAGCCAAAAGCAGTCTGAAAAAGAGGAAACAACAAAAAGCTAAAACTTCCTGTATAGAGATTTATCAAGGAGATGGCGTGGCTGTACGTTCCCCATTGCTCTCAAAAGGCTCCGCTTTATGTGAGGGATAGATTTTTCAAGCTCTGTCAAAAGTTCCTTCATCTTTTTCCTCTGAAGATCCGGAAGGTCGCTTACAGGGCAGCTACAGGATACAACAGAAAAGCCGTTTTCTTGGCTAAACTCTATCAGCTCTCTTTCTTCAACATATACAAGGGGTCGTATAACTGTAATATCGCCGCTATCCGCAAGCATTGCCGGGGCCATAGCTTTAAGCGAACCTACGAAAAACTGGTTCAGCAAAAGAGTTTCAATAAAATCATCCAGATGATGGCCAAGGGCAAGTTTGTTACACCCTTTATCCCTGGCAAAGGCATAAAGGGAGCCACGTTTCAACCTTGCGCATATAGAACAATAAGACGACCCCTCCCGCCTCTTTTCAGCTATAATTTGATAATGGCTTGTCTTTTCAATATGAGGAGCAAAACCATTACCTTTAAGACTTGCCTCTATAATATCACTGCGAAAGCCCGGATATCCAGCGTCCACTGTAATAGGAATAAGCTCATAACTTATAGGTGCCCGTCTCCGTAACTCTTCTAAAATATAGAGAAGGGCATAGGAATCTTTCCCTCCTGATACTCCTACAGCTATTCTGTCCCCGTCTTGTATGAGATCATAATCAGCTATGGCGCGGCCAACGCTGTTTTTTATTTTTTTATATAATTTGTTTTGAATAAGTTCCATGACCTGCATCAAAAAATGATTTTTTACTGTTTTGATAAAGCGAAGTTTGTTTAGTATATAGCAATTTGATTCAATATGTTCTATACATTTTCCGGACTGCAGCTTTGCTTACGAAGTAAGAAAAGGAAGAATTTTATGCGCTATTTTGATATCTCACTCCCCCTTTCTCCTGATCTGCCCCAGTATCCGGGTGACCCTGAAATTAAATTTTCAGCTGCGCACAGCCTGAAAAACGGCGATACGGAAAATGTAACGTCACTCCAGATAACAACCCATTCTGGGACTCATATTGATGTAGGAAAACATATAAGAGATGACCTTGCTACATCGGATACCCTACCCTTTGAGCTGTTAATAGGAACTGTATTAGTATCAGAAATTACTAGCGAAAAGAGTATCGGTATTAAAGAGCTTAAAGAACTCCCCCTCTCTCAATATAAACGGATAATTTTCAAAACCCGAAACTCCCAATTGTGGGAAGTAAAAGGATTTCAAAAAGATTACGTAGCGCTTACAACAGGGGCCGCGGAATATCTTATAGAAAAGGGTATAAAGCTTGTAGGAATTGACTATCTCTCTATTGAAGAGTTTAATGGAAATGGTGCGGTGCATAAAACATTGCTTGAAAATGATGTTGTGATTCTTGAAGGAGTTAATATGTCTCAAGTGCCCGCGGGAGAATATCAGCTCATCTGTCTACCGCTTAAAATAAAGGGAGGAGATGGTGCGCCTGTGAGGGCTCTGTTACTTGACGGCTTCGATTAAGGGTCGTATGCTACGTTGCTTTCGTCGTGTCATGTTCAACGTAGCGCTGCTACGCCTCACAAGTCACTCCTCAAGACGCTTTGCCTACGACTCCTTATTCTGTGCCGCTAGGGAAAACCGTTATTTACCGGCCCTACCTATGAACCAAAATCCTGTGTCATTATGTTTTTTAGTTTGTAATGATATATCAATTCTTGTCTAATCATACGAGTAGCCGGAGGATTAGGCAATACTAGTATTGTTATTATATATAATCCTCATTATCTATCAGCTCGAGTATCACCTCAGCTAATAGAAATTATGCTGTGGGAAAAATGGTTAAGGTATTATTGCCTAATTATCCAACTATAAGTACAATTAGGCAATAATAAGTAGCATCCATAAACAAAGAGCCCCACCACCGATAGTGATGAGGCTCTTGTTCCTTTTTATTTATAACGATATTTTACTTAATGACACAGGATTTTGGAACATAGGCAAAACGCGACGAAGGCAACGTAGCATATGACCAAAAGCCGAAGTCATATAATTACATCATTCCGCCCATACCACCCATGCCTCCCATACCGCCCGGCATACCTGGCATTGCGCCTTCTTCTTTCGGTTTCTCAGCAATCATAGCTTCAGTAGTCAGCATAAGACTTGCAACAGAAGCTGCATTCTGAAGAGCACAACGTGTTACCTTAGTCGGATCTATAATCCCTGCCTCCAACATATCTGTGTACTCGTCAGCAGCAGCATTGTAACCGAATGCGCCTTTGCCGTTATGTACTTTATCAACTACAATTGAGCCGTCAACTCCTGCATTTTGTGCAATCTGACGGATTGGAGCTTCAATGGCAACTTTAATAACATTAACTCCGAATTGTTGTGTTTCAGAGAGTTTAACTTTATCAAGAGATGCCAGGGTTCTGATATAAGCTACGCCGCCACCAGGGACAACCCCTTCATCAACAGCAGCGCGGGTTGCGTGAAGCGCATCTTCAACACGGGCTTTTTTCTCTTTCATCTCTGTTTCTGTAGCAGCGCCTACTTTAATAACAGCTACGCCGCCAACAAGTTTTGCAAGACGCTCCTGGAGTTTTTCACGGTCATAGTCACTGCTTGTCTCTTCAATCTGAGCGCGGATCATTTTTACACGGCCTGCAATATCAGCCTCTTTTCCGGCGCCATCAATGATTGTTGTATTGTCTTTGTCAACAGTTATACGTTTTGCCTGGCCAAGTTGGTCAACAGTTGTATTTTCAAGCTTAAACCCTGTTTCTTCAGAAATTACCGTACCACCTGTGAGGGTAGCAATATCTTCAAGCATTGCTTTACGGCGGTCACCAAAACCGGGAGCTTTTACTGCGCATATGTTAAGAACGCCACGGAGTTTATTAACAACCAAAGTTGCAAGGGCTTCTCCTTCAATATCTTCTGCAATGATAAGGAGAGGACGGCCTGATTTAGCTGTCTGCTCAAGGATTGGGAGCAGATCTTTCATACTTGAAATTTTCTTGTCATGAATAAGGATACTGGCACTCTCAAGAGTAACTTCCATACGCTCAGGGTCAGTTACAAAGTATGGAGAGAGGTAGCCACGGTCAAACTGCATACCTTCTACAGTTTCAAGTGATGTTTCCATTGCTTTTGCTTCTTCAACAGTAATAACACCCTCTTTACCAACTTTTTCCATTGCTTCCGCAATGATATCACCAATTGTTTTATCGTTATTTGCAGAGATAGTACCAACCTGCGCGATCTCTTTATGATCTTTTATAGGTTTGGAGATTTTCTCAAGCTCGCTTACAACTGTTTCAACAGCTTTATCAATACCGCGTTTGATCTCCATAGGGTTGTGACCGGCAGCAACAAGCTTTGCACCTTGGCGGTATATGGCTTGTGCAAGTACAGTAGCGGTTGTAGTACCGTCGCCGGCAACATCAGAAGTTTTTGAAGCAACCTCTTTTACAAGCTGTGCTCCCATGTTCTCAAACTTATCTTCAAGCTCAATCTCTTTTGCAACACTTACGCCGTCTTTTGTAATGAGCGGTGAACCAAAAGATTTTTCAATAATTACATTGCGCCCTTTAGGACCAAGAGTAACTTTTACAGTATCAGCAAGAGCATTAACTCCTTTAAGAATAGAATTACGCCCCTCCTGGTCAAACTTAATAACCTTTGCAGACATCTTTATTCCTCCTTTAATAATCGTTTAATTTAAGTATATCGTTTATTCCATAATTCCTAGAATGTCGTCTTCACGCATTATAAGATACTCTTCGCCATCAATCTTAACTTCTGTCCCTGCATATTTACCGAAAAGGACTTTATCCCCAGCTTTAACATCAATTGGAAGAATTTTACCGTCCTCCGTCTTTTTACCGTTACCTACGGCAACAACTTCCCCTTTTTGTGGCTTCTCTTTGGCGGTTTCAGGAATAAAAATGCCACCTGCTGTCTTTGTCTCCTCTTCCAATCTCTTAACGATGATGCGATCCTGTAACGGTCTTAATTTCATTCTTCCATTCTCCTTTCATTGAGTGTGTATAAAATATGATTTTGTAAGAAAAAAATTAGCACTCAATGTTACCGAGTGCTAATTGGTGAAAGAAATATAAACAGAGTAAGCGGAAAAATCAAGAGGAGATATAAAAATTTTTATATGACTTCGGCTTTTGGCCATATACAGCGACTGTAGGGGCGCACAGTGTGCGCCAGACAACACGGGCGATCAATGATCGCCCCTACAGGTGTTGACGACTTGAAGATTCAGCCAACGCAGTTGGACGAAAAAAGCGGAAGCCGCAAAAATAGTTACAACTTCCTTTTAGCTGCCTCCTCCTCATAAAACTTACTATACAGAATCTCCCACTCCCTGCTTCCCGGAACTTTCGCCTTTGAATAAGAAGCAAGCTTTTTCCTGACTATATCATCCAGCTCATCGCTAATTTTAAAGAAAGATGCTATTGAGCTTTTTACCCTCTCTCTTGCCTTAGTTTCATCAGGAAAATCAACCAGGTCATCTCGCCATAATTTATCAATAATTTTATGAGCAATATTAGATATACGGTCTTCTGTTATATTCATAGCTATTTTCTATCCTTAACCTAAAGAATTATTTTACGTTCTTTCGCAAGCTTTTCCTTTATCATTCTGAGCATCTTATGCCTGTCAATTGCAGCAGCCGAGCTGCCAAGGGCATTAAGATTCTCTTCAAGGATCCTTGTCGCATCCTTTTCAAGATCTTCCTCAGCTTTCATATCAGCGGCTATTGCGCTTTTTATTGCAGAGAGAATAATTCCCCGTTCTTTTTTAAGCTCAATCTCTCCCGTTGATATAAGATCATTTAAAATCTTTTCCCCAAGCTTGTTAATCTGCTCTTCCTTTAGTCGCATAAGCACTCCGAAGATATAAAAATTCAGTTCATTTTACGCACTGGTAATAAAAAATCAACTGTATACGGGCTAGGTTATTGACCATGGCATCTAGCACTGGTATTGTTTTCAAATCACAGAATAGTTTTACTCTATCAAAAAAACTGCTTCACTTAATCCTTAGGTATGAATAAAACTCCGGTAAAATAAAAACAGCGCTTTAAAAAGGTTATAGCATGTCGAAAAAACGCATAGTAATAGCAGGAATGGGCTTTGGCGGCCTTAGCGCAGGAACAGCCCTTAAAAATAAAGATTTTGAAATAATAATGGTCGACCGCCATAATTATCATCTCTTTCAGCCCCTGCTCTACCAGATTGCCACTGCCGGTCTTGAAAAAGAATCAATTGCGTACCCCATAAGGGCCTTTACCAGAACCTGGGAAAACACCAGCTTCAGAATGGGAGAAATAACAGGATTTGATCTCGAAGGAAAACAGCTTCTAACAGATACCGGAAACATTGATTATGACTATCTTATCGTAGCTACCGGAAGCCGCACCAATTTCTTTGGTAATAAAAACATTGAAAAATATGCCTTTGAGCTTAAACGGCTTCCTCAGGCAGAAGAGATAAGAAACCATATACTAACGCTTTTTGAAAAAGCTACTTATGAAAAAGACCCTGTAAAACAAAGTGAGCTCCTTACATTTGTCATTGTTGGCGGAGGGCCTACAGGAATTGAATTTGCCGGAGCTTTAAGTGAGCTTATCCGTTATGTTCTGACAAAAGACTATCCTGCAATAACCTCTGATAAAACAAAGATCATACTTATTGAAGCTACCTCTTCACTATTAACTGCAATGCCTGAAAACCTCAGAGAATACGCCATAAAAAAACTTCAGGAAATGAATGTAGAAGTTATGCTTAATACCCTTGTGACTGACGCGGATGCGAATCATGTAATGCTTAAAAGCGGCGTTGTAATTAATTCTCAGACCTTGTTCTGGTCAGCCGGTGTTTCTGCAGAAAGTATTGCTGACAGACTTGGAGTTGAACAGGGTAAGAATGGCTGCATAATCGTATCTTCCGATCTAAGCCTTGAGAAATATCCCGAAGTATTTGTTGTAGGAGACATGGCTTATGTGATCGAAGATGATAAACCTCTCCCTATGCTGGCTCCTGTGGCAAGCCAACAAGGGAAATATGTGGCTAAAGCAATCATCGCAAGAGAAGAAGGAGAAAAAATAGAACCTTTTAAATACGTTGATAAAGGCTCAATGGCAACCATTGGCAGAAGCGCAGCAGTTGCTACAATTCGCGGTTTTTCCTTTAAAGGGTATTTCGCGTGGATTACATGGCTTGTTTTACATCTTTACTACCTTATAGGATTTAGAAACCGTATTATTGTGCTTATAAACTGGGCTTACTACTACTTCTCCCATGAAAGACATGTACGGCTCATTACTAAGCCCGTTTTAAAAAAATGTGAAAAATAATAAGTATAAGTTCCAGAACTGTAGAGCGTTACGATTCTGAAAAATTGTTGTCAGAACTTTCTTTTTGAGGCGTTCTTTCGTGAAAAATCAAAGATTTTTATACATTTTTCTGTAATTCATCAATGATATTATTTACAATTTTAAGTTCATTATCAAATAACACATAATTATTCAAATAACCTTGATTTTGTATTCTATTTATTTTTAAAAAATCTGATTTAAAAGCAAATCCAAGTAATTCAATTTCAAAAGGTCTTGTGTCATATAGCCTTACAGAAAAATAAATATCTTTTGGTTTCTTTTTCATTTGCTCAACCATTTCAAGTGTGCGCGTATGAAAATGCTGAGTTCTTGTTTTAACATCAACTTTTAATTCATTGCCTGCTAGATCATAAACTAAAAAGTCATAATCATCTGCTTCTTCATGCGAAGTCTTATCCTCAACAAATCGAATATTATTATCAATAAAGAATTGTTTTATCGCTTTTTCGCCAAGTTTGCCTTCAAACATTTTTCGTTGTTTTGCATTTAATCCACCTTCGTGAAAATCATGTCTATTTGATGTGAAAGATTTTGACATAACTGCATAATCCAACGCTTCTTTTTCCAATATTTCATTGATGATTATTTTCATTTTTACAGAATATAAAGCTGTTCTTTAATATGTTTTTTATGTTTGCTGTCGCCGTTATTATTGCTTTTAAAGCTCAGATAACCAAATTTCTCTAATTCAATTTTCACGTATTTTGAAAGAATTAATAATATCTCGTTTTGCGGCATAATTCCTTCGTTGTTGTAACTTAAAATCAACGTTTTGTATTTACCAAATTTTGCAATTTTTTCCAATTCTTGCAATGCTGTAGTTGTATTACAAAATTTAGATTTTTGATTTTCGTAGTTAGCTCTTAAGCCTGTAACTTCCTTTATTTCGTGATTGTCGTATTTTGCTATCGTTTCCAACAAACGATAATTAGGTGTATATTGTCGCGGATTATAAGGTGGGGCAAAGTAAATTTTCTTTGTTTCATATAAATCTCATTCAAAATTGATTAAAAAGTGAATATTATTTTTGTTGGTTTGACGGCTCGTAGTTCGTTATCAAAACTTCTACGCTCGCATTTTTATCTCGAATGGCAGTTTGATAATTAGAATTTGAATAATTGTAATTCAAATGATTAACTTTATAATTTTTATTTTTTTCAACCCATTTTTTCAAAATTGCATTTTCTTTGCCTTTGTGTTCAAAAACATTGGATAATGCAAATCTAACCCCTTGATTATTCAGTTTGTCTAATGTTTTCAACAAGTTTTTTTCCTCTTTTTCTGACCAACCTTTAAAACCCCTTCTACCGTCATTGTAAGTTCCACAAGTAATTAAATAGGGTGGATCGGCATAGACAAAATCGTTATTGCCAAAATTGTCAAAATCAAAATCTTCGAAATCTACGCTTGAAAAATTCACATCATTTTTTTTGATTTTGATGATAAAATTTTCTAAATTTTGTCGCATTGTCGGATTAAAACTACTACGTTCTCGCCCGAAAGGATTGTTAAATTCGTGGCTGTTGTTAAATCTGATTTGGTGATTGAAAGAAAAGGCAACCAAAACAAACAAATCCAACGGATTTTTTTCTGTGTTATATTCGTGTCTTAACTGTTTGTAACCCAATTCGTTAGTTAGCGATAAATCAAAATCGCTAATCCGCTTTTCGATATGCCATAATGTTTCATCTAAACTTTTTTTCTGAAACTCTTTGTACATGTCTATCAAATAAATGAGATTATCGTTAAAATGAATCTTATTTGTATTCGCATTTATTCCGACATTGCAGCCACCACAAAACAAATCAATAAAATTATCAATTCCAACAGGAAATAAAGGCAAAAGCTGGGGTAAAAGTCTAGATTTCCCTCCGATATAATTGAGCGGAGATTTACTTTGTTGTTGCTTATGTGTTGTTATAGTTGGCATTTTTGTATTTTAAGAATTTCATATTGCAACGATACAATACTTTTTGATTTTTTATTGGAATTCGTACTGCTTTATTATTCTTCCTGCTTGCGTTCAATGTTTTGGCATTTTGGCAAAGTGGCAGATTTCACTACCGCCCGAACAAGCCATACACTTACAAACATACACAATTTTCTGCTAAATGTTTTTTTACATTTTTATACTATTGTTAAATTCAAAAAACGACTTTTTTATATCTATCAACTATTTTATGGAACACAACCCACCATGATAACAAACAACGAAATTAGGCTTTAATCCGCTTAACTTTTTAAATGATTCTTCGCCCTGTGCCATATCCAGGGTATGCTGCGGATTTGGTCCCGTCATTATCCCATTTGAAGCATTTGCCGCATCTCCGGTTATCAATACATTACTCTCATTTAACAGCAGGCATATGTGGCCCGGCGTATGACCAGGGGTATGTATCACCTCAATACCACCGCAAAATGGGAGCAAATCACCATCTTTTAGCGCTTCGTCAACATGTACATACAAACTCGGTGCCATCGACTTTATCCGCTCATACATTGCCCTCTGCTCTTCCGAAAGTTCTTTTAAATGCTCTTCCATTTTAAGAAGCTTTGGAGAGGGTAAATCCCCCTGAATATACGGAGCTTCTTTTTCATGTGCCATAATTTTCGCGCCAAGCCCTCTAAGCTGCTTTGCGCAACCTACATGATCCATATCATGATGCGTTAGTATTATTTTCGTAATTCGTTCTAGGGAAAGTCCTGTTTTTCCCACAGCGGCGCGAATTTCTTCAAGCTGCCACGGAAACCCCGTATCAACTAAAATAACATCTTTGTTATCCCATACTAAAACCGGATACACCGTGCCTTGCTGCCATGAAAGTTCAAGCATTTCAACGTTATTAGTGAGTTTCATTGTTTTCTCCCTTTGGTTTATATTTTTTAAAATTCTTTTTCTCTTCAATTTTTAGCCGACGTTCAACTTTTTGAATGTCTTCGTCAGGCAGTAAATTTTCTGGCACCAAACCACGTTCAATCATTATTTTACGTACACCAAGATTGTTATCGACATGTTCTTTTTCTATCGCTGTAACACCGTGCAGATCTTTAATTTGAACATTTTCGGTAGTCATTGCAGCCGCAAAATCTTTTGCCTTAATGCTAACCGTTGGCAGAAAATCCGCAATCGGACGGTTTTGAGGAACTCCCATTTTACGTTTCAATTGAGCTGTGTCGAGTTGAAAAAGTGCCTTGTCGCCTTTGGAACGAATAACGGCAAACCCCTTATCATCAACGCCGCACTCGTACAACACACCTGAAAGTCGTTTTTCGGTTTCTCGCAGTTTCGCCCGTGCTTCAATCCTCTTGCCTTCTAAAATACGCTGTTCAATAATCTCAGCGCGACGGGTCTGTACCGCAAAATAATTTTGCGCAAATGCAATTTGTTCTTTTCGGCTATCGCCATTTTGTGCAATCAAATAGCAGGCATAGCGCGTGAGAAGAATCTCCTCTATCTCTTTTTCAGCGCCAGACCCAATTTCGACCATTTTGCTGATGTCAGCAAAATGGTACTGAACATTTCCTCCTGCATTTCGACAAGCATCCTTAGCTTTATCAATGATATTCACAAAATTACGCCATTGTGT
This sequence comes from Desulfuromonadales bacterium, assembly GCA_009780995.1. GTDB lineage: Bacteria > Desulfobacterota > Desulfuromonadia > Geobacterales > DSM-12255 > WQYY01. The sequence goes on along the minus strand of WQYY01000009.1, from coordinate 13,672 downwards.
ATAACCCAAAAGCAGCTGCAATCCTCTCGCACTCCAGCACTCAACACCTTCAACTTCGGCAGCAGCACTTTCAAACCGTACAAACAATGCTTTTATTTCGTCTGATTTCAACATAAGTTTTTATTTCTTCCTATGTTAATTTTTCTAATTCTACTTTCTTACAACCTGATTTTATCTACATTTTCAAAAAATTTAATAAAAATTGCTGAGACCTCTCAACTGCCAGCGGGATGTTCCATTTAGTAAAGTCTCGATCTTCCACTATATTGCTTATTCCTCGTATTTCAAGACATGACGCACCATAGCGGGTTGTCGTATGGACTATTGCCGCACCCTCCATATTTTCACAAATCCCTCCAAAACGTCTGAAAAGTTCCTCTCCTTTTGCTGTCGTACCGCTACAGGTAGAAACAGTTATAAATTTCCCCTGTTTGACCTGAAAATCTTTATCTCTAGCTGTATTAAAAGCCTTATCATAAATATCTGGCGAAAGAGGAAATTCATTCATATAGCTTTCTTCTTTTTTAAGCAGAGGAATACCTATTAATTCCATTGAATGCCATCCATCTGGGGTCAGAACACCTTCATCTCCGTATATTTCAGAAGTTGCTATGGCTATGTCACCGACTGAAAGGCCACTGCCTATATAAGCACCGCCACAACCTATGTTTATAACAAGTTCAGGACTAAACCGTTCCATTACAAATGTTATTGCAGAAGAGGCATTTGCTTTACCAACTCCTGTAACAACAATATAAAAAGACAACTTACCAAAACTGGCACTCCAGACCGTAAACGGATTCAGAGACAATTCTGAAAAAGATGTTGCCTGTTTAAGTAACAATCTCACTTCCATAAGAGTAGAAGCGGCAACTACGATATTTTTTTCTAATATACTCATGGTATTTCTAAACTTAATCAAAATAAGAAAAGCGTCAACAAAAATTTGATTCTTTTTACATATTTCAACCTCTCCTTTTCCCTTGCATATCTGTTTCTAATTCCATATATTTCAAGATAGTTAATATAAATTTCGCAGGTTACATGTGAACCGATATCTTTTACCAATAAACATTATTCTTACAGTTGCTATTATTGCACTGCTGGCGCTGATAACCGCTAATATTACCACCTTTAAAATGGGAAAACTTTTCCCAAAAGCAGCGCCAACATCAATTCCAACTGTAGTACAGCCACAACAAGCAACTTCACTTGCTTCTTTTGCACCAATCCTTGAAAAAGGGCTCTTTGGGAAAGCAATTCAAGGGCCACTTACCCCAATTACAGCAGCTACAACCCCAACCCAAACTAAGGCAGCTCCGCCGGTATCTCAGGGAGACCTTGTTTTACTTGGTACAGCAATGGGCTCTGCCAGAGAAACCTTTGCGCTTATACTAAAGTCCAGTACGAAGGAAGAGCGTGTTTTCAGACTTGGGGACAATGTCTTTGACGCGGGAACGCTGATTTCAGTGCAAAGATATGTAGTAGAAGTATTAAACGGCAAAACCCGTGTGAAAATATTCACACCTGATGCTCTTGCACAAAGTCAACCTGCAACAACTTCAACTTCACCTGGGACAGCCCCGCCGGCCACAGGCGGCATTGTTGCACAGGGAGCCGGTAATTTTGTAATTGACCAGCGTGCGCTTAATGCGGCACTAAGCAATATCGGACAGGCTATGACAGCTGCTCGTCTTTTACCAAGTACTAAAGATGGAAAAGTCGAGGGATTCAAGGCTTCTGAGGTTAAGCCAGATGGAATTTTCGGACTGGTAGGCATTAAAGACGGCGATGTAATCGTGAGTATGAACGATTTTACTATAGATTCACCTGAAAAAGCCATGCAGGCACTTTCTGCTCTTAAAGGTCAGAACCATATAAAACTAGACCTTATAAGAGATGGAAATCCGACAACTTTTAACTATGAAATAAGATAAGACATTAGGTCAGAACAAGAGGTTCACGTGAAACGACATATTTCAGCTCTTTTACTTCTTTTACTTCTTCTGGTTCCGGTTCAATCTTTTGCAAGTGGTGTTGTAATGAATTTTACAAATGTTGATATCTCAACAATGGCAAAATTCATGAGTGATCTGACAGGCAAAAACTTTGTAATGGACGACAGAGTAACAGGTAAAATATCTGTATTTTCCCCAACAAGGCTGTCAACAGATGAAGCGTTTAACCTTTTTACCTCTGTACTTGAGTTAAAAGGCTTTACATTAATACAAGCAGGCAGATTCTATAAAATAGTCCCCATTTCTGTCGCAAAACAATCAGGGGCAAGACTTTATAGCGGTAACGAAAGGGCTCCTGTAAATGACTCCTATATCGCAAGGGTTATAACTCTTGACAATATCCCTGCACAGGATGCTGTCACATTTTTGCAGCCTGTAGTATCAAAAGATGGTTTTATATCAGCATTCGGACCTGCTAACATGCTTCTAGTGGTAGATTCAGCTTTTAATATTGATAAAATTCTGGACATTATCCATGTAATTGATGCGGATAAACAGCGGAATATGCCGGAAGTAATCTACCTTAAGAACGCCTCAGCCGACGCTGCAGTGAAAACAATACAAGAATGGCTTGGAAATCATAAAGCATCATCTTCAAGCTCTTCATCTTCAGGGCAGGGACAGCAAGCTTCTTCACAAATGGGGCCTATGGTAATTGCTGACACAAGGCTTAACGCCATTATTGTAGCCGGTAGTGACAGCGATAAAGCTGATATCAAGAAAATGGTTGATCTTTTGGATGTCCTACCACCAACAGCCAGTAGCAAAGTTAATGTATATTTTATGGAAAATGCAGATGCAACAGATATTGCAAAAATCTTGGACGGAGTTGTAAAAGGCATCTCTGCAGCGGCAGCCCAAGGAGAATCCGGCCAGGCTACTCCCGCTGCTCAGTCACCATTCGAAAACAGCAAGATTACAATCACTGCTGATAAAGCATCAAATGCTCTTATCATTATGGCATCTCCCAATGATTACCAAAGCCTGTTACAGGTCATTAAAAAACTCGATATAAGACGGAGACAAGTATTTGTTGAGGCAATCATTGCCGAAGTATCTCTCGACAAATTGCGGGATCTTGGGCTTGAGTGGGGCCTTATGGGAATGGCATCAAACTCAACCGCGAGCGTTCTGGGAACTTTTGATCCTCAGGGGACTATAAATACCACTGTAAGTACTTTGCAAACTATACTAACGGCAATAAATACGTCAGGTATTGGAAGCGCCTTTACCTTTGGGAACAACCCAGCAAACTTTATGGCGACCTTACATGCCCTTGAAAGTAAAAATATACTAAATGTACTCTCTACCCCGACAATACTGACTTCTGACAATAAAGAAGCAGATATAAAAGTTGGCGAAAACGTTCCTCTTATAACAGGTTCAACTATTACAGGAAGCGGTCTTGACCAGCAATCAGTTGAAAGAAAAGATATTGGTATTGAGCTTAAAATAACCCCTCAAATAACTGAAGGAGAATATATAAAACTGGATATTTACCAGGAGGTCTCTGCCCTTGCGCCAAACAAAGGACAGGCAACAGACCTGGTTTATACAACCCGAAAAGCACAAACATCAGTAGCTGTCAGAAATAAAGAAACTGTAGTTATCGGGGGGTTAATACAGGACCAGGAGACAATAACAGAAAATAAAATACCATTTCTTGGGAGCATTCCTATACTTGGATACCTTTTTAAAACAAAAAGCAAAGAGCGGACAAAAACAGACCTGATAATATTCCTTACTCCTCATATTATTAAAGATGCCAGGGACCTGACTGATATAACAAAAGAGCAGAAAGACAAATTCGGTAAAGTAAGCAAAACGAGTGATAAGGAATTTAGTCAAGGACTGGATATCCCTAAGGAGATAGATAAGGAGTTTCAAAATTTAAATGCTCCCCAGGAGACAGACAAGAAATGACAGAGTTTTCAGAACTGGAAAATCTGGCTGAAAAACTGCAACTCCCCTTCATGTCGGAAATCCAGGATAGTAATATAGATGGGGCATGGCTTACAAAACTTCCTTTAACCTTTGCAAGGGCTAATCTCCTTCTCCCTCTGAAAGAGGAAAACGGAACCCTGATCGTTGCTGTCGGTGATCCCGGAAATCTTCTGGCTCTCGATGAACTGCAAAGTGCAGTTGAACTACCTGTAAAAGCAGTGATCGTACCTGAAAAAGAGGTACTTGCTGCAATAAACCGAGTTTACACCAAGCACTCCGGTTCCGCTCAAGAAGTTGTAAATGAGCTGGAAGCAGAAGATCTCTCTACAATAGCAACAGAGTTTAACCAACCAAAAGACCTTCTTGATCTTACTGATGAAGCGCCGGTAATAAGACTTCTTAACTCCATACTCTTTCAGGCAGTAAAGGAGCGTTCCAGTGATATTCATATCGAACCTTTTGAGCAATCCCTTGAGGTACGATTTAGAATTGACGGTATACTCTATAAAATGCTTTCACCACCAAAGATAATCCAGGACGCTCTTACCTCCCGTGTAAAGATAATGAGCGGGCTTAACATTGCGGAAAAACGGCTGCCCCAGGATGGACGCTTCAGAGTAATTGTGGCAGGTCGTGATGTCGATATACGTGTTTCCATAATCCCCACATTTTTCGGTGAACGTACTGTTCTAAGGCTTCTGGATAAGCAACGGGGCGTTGTTTCCCTGCCAGAAATAGGTCTGGGAGAGCGTGAAAATAACCTTATGGAACGCCTTCTCACAAGAACCAGCGGTATAATTCTTGTAACAGGCCCTACAGGAAGCGGTAAAACAACAACTCTTTATAGCGCAATAAATCATATAAATTCGCCTGAAAAGAATATTATAACAGTTGAAGATCCTATAGAGTACCAGTTGACAGGAGTTGGTCAAATTCAGGTTAATTCAAAGATAGATCTTACCTTTGCAAACGGCCTTCGTTCTATCCTAAGGCAAGACCCCGATATAATAATGGTTGGAGAGATACGAGATGCAGAAACAGCAGAGATCGCCATGCAAGCGAGCCTTACAGGGCATCTGGTATTTTCAACCCTTCATACAAATGATGCAGCTACAGCAATAACAAGACTTATCGACATGGGAATCGAACCTTTCATGGTAGCATCTACTCTCTCTGCCGCTCTGGCACAGCGGCTTGTGCGGGTCATATGTCCGCACTGCAAAGAGGAGTATACCCCGGATCGAGAATATGCAGATATAAAATTACCTCCAAAACTTTACATTGGTCGTGGCTGTGATAAATGCCTCAATTTAGGGACAATAGGAAGGACAGGGATTTACGAGCTTCTTCCTATAGATAGTGAATTATGTTCCATGATTATACGCCAGGCTTCATCCGGAGAAATAAAAGAGTACGCTGTAAGCAGAGGAATGCGTACCTTAAGGGACGATGGCCTTGAAAAAGCAGCGGCAGGAATAACTACCATAGAAGAAGTACTTAGAGTAACGCAGGAAGAGTATGCCGACCTTTCAGTATAAAGGATACCATAAAGATGGAAAGCAGGCCTCAGGTTCAGTAGCAGCAGATACAATCCGTGATGCGAAGCTTAGGCTGAAAAGCGACGGAATTCTTCCCACTGAAATCAACCCTGAAAACGAGACCACTCTTAAGGGGCACAGAAAATTCTTTAAGAAGAAAATAAGCTCCAGAGAGCTTGCTCTTATGACAAGAAGGCTTGCAACTCTTTTGGGAGCATCAATGCCTCTTTATGTTGCTGCTACCACTCTTATGGAGCAGGAACAGCCAGGTCAGATGCAACAAGTATTATCCAGGGTGCGAGAGAGGCTTGCAGAAGGTTTAAGCCTTGCAAAGGCCCTTGCACAGGAGCCTGCTGTTTTCAACGAAAGTTATGTAAGTATGGTTTCTGCAGGAGAAGTTAGTGGCTCTCTGGAGCTGGTTCTAGAGCGTCTTGCTGAATTTCTGGAAGAACAGGAAGCTGTTAAAAGTAAGATAGCAACAGCCCTTGCTTATCCTATTCTTATGACAATCGTAGGTACTGGGGTAATGATCTTCCTCCTTGCTTTTGTAATCCCCAAAATTACTACTGTTTTTGCTGATAATAAGGCAGCTTTGCCAATAATTACAGTCATTCTGATAAAGATAAGCGCAATTATTCGTAAAGGGTGGTGGGTTATAGTTATAATTGTCATTGCTCTCAATGTTATTTACAAAAAGATGATCGTCCGGGAAGAGTACCGTTTAAAAAAAGACAGAATTATCCTGAAACTTCCTGGAGTAGGAAGCCTTACTCAAAAGCTTATACTATCAAGGTTTGCCAGAATTCTTGGATTGCTTCTATCCAGTGGAGTCCCTGTTATAAAAGCAATGGAAATTACGGGAGAAGCTGTTGTAAACCGGGCCTATAGGAGCTTTATTTCTCATGCGAAAAATGATGTAATAGAAGGAGGAAAACTTTCGGCAATCATTGCCAAAAGCTCGCTGTTTCCGCCACTTCTTGTACATATGATAGGAATTGGGGAGCAAAGCGGTAATCTGGATGAAATGCTCGAAAAAGCAGGAACAGCCTTTGAAAAGGAATTTGAAACGTCAATAGCCCGTTTTATGTCTCTGTTGGAGCCTTGCATGGTTTTAGGAATGGGGCTTTCTGTAGGTTTTGTTGTAATTGCTGTTCTGCTCCCTATATTTGAGCTAAATCAAATGGTTAAGTAAAAGGTACATATATTATACGTAATGTTATAGGAGGTCTTTATGCTTCAGAAAATAAAAAACAGAAATGGATTCACACTTATTGAGATAATGATTGTAGTTGTAATCCTTGCCCTACTTGCTGCCCTTGTGGCGCCAAAGATTATGGGAAGAAGCGATGACGCAAGGATTGCCGATGCCAAAGTGCAGATAAGAAATATGGAAACAGGCCTTAAACTCTACAAGCTGGATAATGCAGTATTCCCGACTACAGAACAGGGATTACAGGCTCTTGTAACTAAACCCACTACTGGCGTTATCCCTAAAAACTGGCGATCCGAAGGGTATCTGGAAGGGCAAAAGGTTCCCCAGGACCCATGGGGCAATGATTATGTATATATATCTCCAAGTGAACATGGAGATTATGAAATCTGTTCTTACGGCGCAGACGGTGTAAAAGGGGGAGAAGGGAAAAACGCTGATATCTGCAATTACAATATACAGTGAGAAATAGCAAAGGTTTTACGCTGCTGGAGCTAGTGATAGTAATTTTTATCATTTCATTGGCTGCGGCAATTATTCTCCCGCGACTTCCTGCAAGCAATAACTCTGATCTGAAAAGCTCGGCAGTTTCTACTGCAACCATGTTGAGATATTTGGGAGAACGCTCTGTAACCAGTAATATAAAGTACAGATTACATATAAACGTATCAGATTCTACCATAAAGGTCACTCAGGTGAGCAATACAGGCGAAGAGTCCACCCCTGATGACCCGTTTTTCAGCAAAAAATTTATATCAGGGGATACTCAAATAGCGGATATTGAAACACCCCGCTTGGGAAAAATAACAGAAGGGGAAACTATTTTTGATTTTGGTCCGGCAGGGCTTACGGAATTTTTAACAATACATTTTAAAACCCCTGACGGAAAAACATTCTACACTGTTGCTGCCTTTCCAAATACAGGAAAGGTGAAAATTCTTGAGGGAAACCAGGAGCTCTCTTTATGAAAGGTTTTACGCTGCTGGAAGTTTTAATCGCTTTGGCAATAATGTCCGGCGTTATCATGACTATCATCGCCTCGTTCAATTACCACATGGGAATAGTTATACGTGATAAAGAAGAAACCAGGGCAGTGATCCTTGCCCGTGGATTAATGGATGACCCCTCTTCCAATTATGCGTCAGAATCAAATGGAGATTTTTCTCCTCAGTTTCCTGATATAACCTGGGAAAAGACTAATGAAGCTACTTCAAGTCCCTTAGTAAAACAGGAGACTTTAACCGTAAAATGGAATGGAGGTCAGAGGAGTCTCCTCCTCACACGATATGTCGCAAGCACAAATAACCTATAACCGTTCTATAAAAGGTTTTACACTGCTGGAAGTTTTAATTGTAATGCTGCTTCTGGTAATTATTGCAGGAGCACTTTACGGAACCTATTTCGGACTAATAAAAGGGCGTGATAATGCTACCCAAGGTATGGAATCAAGAAGAGAATTAAGAAACACCCTTGATATGCTAAGACGGGAGCTAAGTAGTATAATATACAGCAGTACTTATAATAACCCAAGTAACAATTATACTAATCCTCTTCATTTCACTGTTGAAGATAAAGATATTTTTGGTAAACCGGCATCTACTCTAACTTTTACATGTATTGCTCCACCGAGTCAGAGTAATCAGCCGCCCATGTCGGATCAGCTTGACGTACGCTATGAATTAGTACAGCAGGGTGATAACAAAGTAATACTGACAAGACAGGCAAAAGACATTCATTATATTAATAATAATGTCCCGAAATATCCTCAAATGGAAGATATAGAAAGTTTTCAGGTCGAATGTTATGACGGCAGTGTTTGGGTAAAAAGCTGGGATGCAGTTGCTAATAACGGACTCCCTAAAGCTGTACGGGTAACCATAACTGTTAAAGAAGGAGATAACAGTGTAAGCTATGTTACAGTTGCAACGCCGAGGATCGCTCCTTTATGAAAAATCAGCGCGGTTTTGCACTTGTTCTTACGCTTATAATCACTGCCCTGCTTGTGGCTCTTGTTGTAGAGTTTATTACTGATGTTTATGTAGATACCACCTCAAGACAGAATTTTGTAGATGCTCAGAAAGCATCGCTAATTGCCGATTCAGGTATTACAGGAGCAACTGCTTTGATGCAGTGGAATTTAAACTCTCAGTCTTATACCTCCTTACAGGATAGCTGGCTTCAACCTATTAAGCTTACAGAAGGAGACGGAACATTAACGATAACAATTGAAGAAGAGAGCGGAAAGCTAAATATTAATGATATTGCCGGGCAAAACGGCACATTCAACACATTTCAGCATGATGCCGCCTTCCGTCTTTTCCAGGAATTCAGCCTACCTGCAGATCAGCTTGTTAACTCAATTGCGGACTGGCGAAGCGAAACTGATACTCCACATGCGGGAGGAGCGAAAACAAGCTGGTATAGCTCTCTGAATCCTCCTTACATGGCTCCAAATAACAATTTTTTGACTGTTGAAGAGCTTAACCTTGTAAAAGGGTTCAATACTGATCTGGTAAATAAGCTGAAGCCGTTTATAACCGTTTACTCGGATAACCAAATGATGGCCCTGATCAATATAAATACTGCTCCAAAAGAAGTTCTGATAGCTCTTGATGACAGTATATCAGAGGGTGTGGCAGATGATATTATTAATTACAGAAGAATTACACCCTTTACAACCGTAAGTGATATTGCGAATGTTCCGGGTATGTCATCAATAGGAACAGCTCTTCAGGGGCATATATCTGTTAAAGGAACCATATTCAGGATAACAGCTGTAGCCCAAGTAAACGAAACAACAAGAACAGTGGAAGCTGTCATAAATTTTGCCGCTGGAGTACCAGTAACCACATATTGGCGGGAGTATTAACCATATGAACATAATGACTATAAACCTCTCTGAGACAGCCCTTCAAATTGTCCTGTTCCAAGAGCAACATGGGAATCTCCATTTTGTTAAAGGTGTTGTCCACGATTTCTCAGGTCTTGGGGATATCCCTGACCTTCTTGCTCAATGGGAAAACGAAGATAGCCGGATAATACTTGGTATCCACCCCTCTTTAATCTCTATGCGGGAATTGGATATTGCTATTTCTGAAAGAAAAAAGGCAAGAGACATTCTCCCTCTGGAGCTTGAGGGTGATATAGCCTTAGACGGAGAAGAGCTCATTTTCGAAGCGCTCCCCTTTCCCAATAACACAACTCTTGCCCTCTGGATAAGTCAAAGCAGAGTTGCGGAACTCATTGAACTGTTTACGAAAGCAGGATTTGAACCGGAAATTGTTACAAGCTCTTTTTTGAACTGGAAATATCTTATCCCTGAAAATATTACAACAAATATAGCCCTTACAGACGGAACAGCCGTAGCCATATATAACAGTAACAAAGAACCGCTTTTTTACAGAGCACTCCGCTCCCCTGAAGAGCTTTCAACAACACTGACAGCAGTGGAATTTTCCAGACAGATAAAAGCAGAAAAGATTTTCAAATTTGGAGAAGCCGGCAGAACAAAAGACAACATTCTTCCTTTGAATGAAGGCCTTTCCACAACCTTTGTGAATGATAATATTGCTTCAATAAACCTGGCATCAGCTTACGCTATTGCCATGGCTTCTTTAGAAAAAGACTCAATAAACTTCCGCCGTGGACCTCTTGCTTTTACAAAGGCTGTGAATCGACTCAAAAGAAAACTCCTCATTACAGCTATTCTCGGAATCGCTGTAATTCTCCTTATTTTTGCCGAGTTAGGGGTACGGTATTATCTTACACATAAAGATGCAAACTCAGTAGAAACCTCAATAAAAGGGATTTACAAATCTATATTCCCTGAAAGAACAAAACCTGTTGATGAAGTAGAAGAAATTAAAGCTGAAATAAAACGTTTAGGTGGTAATACATCACAAAGCGCTCTGACTCCTTTATTACAGATTGCGAATATAAAAGGAGATGGCATAAGCGGATTCTACGAAATTAATATTGAAAACAACCAAATTTCAGGAAAAGGGAGTGCCGGTTCTACAGAAGCTGTAAATCAATTTAAAACAAGCGCGGATAAAATCTTTAATAACGTCACAATCACAGATATAAAAAGCCATACAGACGGAAGTACTGGTTTCTCTTTCCAAGCAGATTTACAAGGGGGTAACCAATGAAACTACCTGAATTTATAACTGAAATGGATGAAAAGACCCGTCTTAAAATAGGTATCGCAATAGCAATACTGCTGGCTCTGGCTATTACTTATTCAGCTATTAATAATAGAATAGCTACCATGAAGAAGAGGCTTGTTAGCCGTGAAGCAACTCTCCAAGAAATGCTGCAGCTCCAGCAACAATTCCATGAAGCAAGTGCGCAAGCTTTACAGACAAAGATCAAGCTTGCAGCAGTAAAGCCGGATGATTCCCCTTCCATGATTATCGACGAAATAGGCATTAAAGGTAAAAACAGCCAAATACAATCCGTAAAAGGTAATGACAGACCAGATGCTGTTGAAGATGCAGCTCAAGTTAAAATCGATGCCCTCACCGGAAATGAAGCCATAAACCTACTTTACAGGATCGAAAATGGTGCAAAGCCGGTTGTTATAAGAAAAGTAAATCTGCGTACCCGCTATGATGACCCTTCAAAGCTTGATCTGAACATGATAATCGCCTTATTAAAGCCTATGCCTGCGGGGGCAAAATGAGGCTGAGGATAGTTCTCCCGAAAATTGCAGCTATACTGGCCGGAATCATTTTATTTATACTTCTTACAATTATATTTATACCGAGTAGCGCGATTTTCGATGCAGCAAGCGGAGCATTGGCCAATAAAGGCTACACGCTAACAGCTTCAAATGTTAGAAAAGCTTATCTGCTGGGAATCAAAGGCTCCGGAGTTACACTCTCTTCAGAACATGGCGAACTGCTCAAATTTGATAAATGCGTTATTAATATGGAGCTTCTACCTCTTATCATAGGTAGAGTTAATTTAGATATTAAAGGCGCCATAGGAGAGGGAGAAATAAACGGGACAGTCTCTTACAGGAAAAGCCCTGCATACGAGTTTTATTTTAAAAATATTCCTCTTGAAATGGTTCCGTTCTTCAAAAATGTTATGGGAGCTTCTGTAAAAGGGGTTTTAAAAGGAAAAGCAGATATTAAGGGAGCTGGGGAAAAATCAAACGGAGTCATCCGAATAGAAGCGCAAAATGTGGACCTTAAAGGGTTAAAATTCGGCGTAATGCCTATACCTGATGCCTTTTACCAAACTGTACAAGGGTCTCTCAAAATACAAAACGGATCTGCAAATCTGGAAAGTTTCTCTTTCCAGGGAGATGGTATATATATACGGATTAAAGGAAATATCCTCCTAAGTAGTAATGCTCCTCTTAATCTGACAATGGAACTAATGCCAAAACCGGAATTTATTCAAAAACAGAATCTTATTTTTCTCCTTATGTCAAAATACAATGATACTCCAGGACATTATAGCCTACCTATAAGAGGAACCTTAACAAATCCGTCAATACAATGACTTCGGCTTTTGGTTATATACGGCGCCTGTAGGAGCGGCCTTTGACCGCACGAGGCGCACACAGTGCGTCCCTACATTTCCAGGACGTTCAACGTAGCTCAGCTACGCTTCACGCCCTGCTACTTGACTGCCTTGTTTATGAGCCAAAATCCTTTGTCATTGAGGCCACAAAAACCTATCAGCTCAAGCTGTATCCGGCTTGACAGGTTTTTGCCTTGAATGTAATTATGTAGTGGACGCACACTAGGCTCCCGAAAAAGAAAAAGCCCCTGTCATTACAGGGGCTTCTCTATTTGATTTTAGTCGCATAGCAGTATGAAGTAAGAGTGTGGATTTAACTACACACTCCACTCTTCACACCTCACACTATTTTACCAATTATACCTTAAGCCAACATTAAATTTCCAGGGTATTTCTACTCCAGCTCCGTCTATTGATTTTATGTACTCATAATCTGCATGCAGTTCAATGCCGTTTGTTACTTGCCATGCTACCCCTGCTCCTACCTGATACCTGTCTCCACTCGTGTCTGCTTTCAGTATGGCGTCGTTATATATTATTCCTCCACGGTCTGTCCACGTCCTACCATACATGCCTTTTATGTACGGTTGGATTGACCCTCTTTCTGTTTTGATGTTCTTACCTGCTACTATTCCTGTCCTCAAGTCATAGCTTGTGCTCTTTCTTACCTCTATGTTTGCCACATTTCCGCTTGTTGTGTAGTTAGCTCCGGTGAAGTTGACTATTGTTCCTTGTACCTGCGGTTCTATGTACCAGCCATTTTGACTTTTGAACTGTTTTCCTGCTTCTAGTGAGCCGCTTATCCCCCAGTTCCCATAGTCTGCTCCACTGTTGTATTGGTCAAAGGCTTTTATTCTGTTCTGCAGATGTCCTATTTTGGCTACTGCATCCATGTAGTATCCTTTGTCATTTATCCATGTGGCATATGCTCCTCCATAGATGGTTTCAGTTATGCTTCGGCCTGCTCCTCCATCCATGTTTCTTCTGCTGTTGGCATACCCTGCCATTAAGCCTGTGTAGATTTTTCCTATGCTTGTATCATAGACTTTATCTGCTCCAAAGTCTGCACCCCAAGTGTTTTCCTTGTATCCTACTTGATTGTTGTTGGTGCTCACTCTTGATTGCCAACCATATCCTCTTATCCATGTTTCATATGGATGTTTTTGTTCATCATTTATTCCTGTTCTCAATTCTCCCATTCTCTGTAGCAGAGTGTCGTTAGTTACCCATGCGCCTGTTTGGTCACTTGCTCCAAGTATGGTTTTTAATAGGTTTCCATAGCTTGGGGCTAAGGACCATGTCTGATTTGCTTGTTGCCCGCTGTTCACTAGGTTGTAGTTGTATAGCCCTGCTTCTAGTGGTCCGTCTTCTAGGAAGAAGGTGCCATTGGCTGCGGGGTTTGCTACTGTTATTAGTGGTATTGTTGG
>WQYY01000008.1 GCA_009780995.1 Desulfuromonadales bacterium | reverse complement strand
TCAAAAAGAGGTTCTGTAAGTTGTTGCTCTGTCCGTCTAAGAGCTGCCCGGATCCTTGCTAAAAGCTCGCCAACTCCGAAAGGTTTGGTAATATAGTCGTCAGCCCCTGCATCAAGGGCTTTAACTTTATCATCTTCCCTTTCCCGTACTGACATAACAATAATAGGAACAAAGGACCACTCCCTTATTCTGCGGATAACCTCTACCCCATCCATATCAGGGAGGCAGAGATCAAGAATAATAATGTCAGGACGTAGTACTGCCGCTGCTGCTAATGCGGCATGGCCATTTTCAGCAAAGTGAAGTGAAAACGATTCAGTTTCCAGTACACTGTGCAGAAACCGCTGAATAGCAAGCTCATCATCAACTACAAGAATGCGTGGGAGATTAATATCTTTTTCTGACATAGGTTAAGTCTTATACGTTTAATTTAAAGGAATTGAAACTATTATTTTAAGGCCTCCGCCAACACGGTTTTCTGCCTTTATTCTTCCGCTATGGGCTTCAACAATCCCCTTTGCTATTGATAGCCCAAGCCCTGTGCCACTATGCCCTTTAGTATCAGGTATTCTATAAAACTTGTCAAATATCAGTTTAAGGTCTTTATCTGGTACACCAGGTCCATGGTCAGAGACTTCCAGATAAAGGTACTTGTCATCATATCTGGCCGACAGTTCTATAGGTGGCCCAGCCGGGGAGTATTTAATGGAGTTTTCCAAAATATTAACCATAACATGTATAATAAGCACTATATCAAGCTTGATAGCCGGAATATTGTCCTGTACTGAAACAGAAATTCTTTTATCCTGCGCTTGAGGTTCAATAGCTGCAATGATACTCCCTATAAGATCCTGTATGTCACAAGGCTCTTTTTTAACGGATGCCACGCCGGCTTCAAGGCGGGTCATATTAAGAAGATTCCCTATGAAACGGTTAAGCCGTTCAGCTTCTTCTCTGGCTGTCTTTAACAGATCACGCTTTGCATAATCAGGCAGATTGTTATTGTCCTGAACTGTGGATAGAACTCCTGTTATAGTTACAAGAGGGGTACGTAGATCATGTGATATGGAGTTAAGCAGCGCCCGTTCAAGATTACTCCGAGCTTCCAGAAACTGGGCCTGTTGCGCCTGTTTTGAAAGTTGTACACGTTCAATAGCCATGGCTGTTTGGGTAGTAAAAGCATCCAGCAGTCTGCGGCTTTCCGTAGAACGGTAATCTTCATCATTACTCATCTTAATCCCGATAACTCCAAGAGCAGCGCTGGGAGTCTGTATCGGAAGGTAGAGCATTGTTGCGGATACTAAAGTCGTTGTCCCCTGTCCGGCAGGAAGCCTGTTTCTAAAACTCCAATCAGCAACAGCCTGCTCTTTAGAATCAGTGGTGATATCCTTGCTTACTGAAACCACTTCAAGTATTTCTCCTTCTGCAAGGAAAATAATAGTGCCGGCATTAAAGGTATCTTCAATATGTTGTGCAAGGGCAGTAAGAATTTTTTTCAGATCAGCAGTTGCAGCAAGATCGCGGCTAAGGTGATAAAGGCTTCCTATCTGAAGTCCGTTGAGCTTTATAACCTCAGCTCTCTCTTTGACCCTTTCAACAAGGGTGTTTATAACAAACCCAACAACAAGAAAGCCTGCAAAAGAGACTAAATATTGGGTATCTTCCACTCCAAAATCCATTACAGGCGGGACGAAAAAGAAGTCAAAGGATAATGTTCCTAAAACAGCCGTTAACATGGTTGCTATTGTCCCAAGGCGGACCGCGGCAATCACAACAGCAAAGAGATATATTATAATAATATTTGCACGAGCCATATGGGTATTCAAGAGAGCAGAAAGAAAGGTGGCTATTGCAACAAGAATTACGCTATAGGCGTAATTCTTAAAGCTATGTCTGATTTTTTTCTGTTTTTTTAAGGAATTTTTAGAGGCTTTTTTTTCTCTTTCAAAGCTTACGGCGACCACATCAATAGCATTGCTGTTACGCATGATTTGATCAGCAATTGAAGGATAAAAAAACTCTTTAAGGCTACGCCTGGTTGGTTTTCCAACAATAATCTTTGTAACATTATGTCTTATTGAGTAATCAACTACTGCTTCGGTAACAGAATCTGCCGCTATAGTCCCGACCTGCGCTCCAAGACTCTCTGCAAATCTCAGGTTACGCCATATGTTTTCACGGTTTTCCCTCGCATGTTTGCTTGTTGCCGGAGTTTCAACGTAAAGAACATGCCATTGGGCTTTCAATTCACCGGCAAGGTTGCATGTGGAGCGTATAAGCTCTTCGCTGTTAGGTCCTCCGCTTATAGAGGCAAGAAGACGTTCTGCAACTGGCCACGGGCCTGCGATAGCTTTATCTTCCATATATGCCCGTACCTGACTATCCACACGGGAAGCGGCACGTCTCATGGAGAGTTCTCGCAGAGCCAGAAGGTTGCCGGGGCGGAAAAAAGTTTCCATGGCCCTTGCAGCCTGCTCAGGAATATATACCTTTCCCTCTTTCAGTCGCTGTAGCAGGTCATCAGGGGTTATATCAATCAGCCGGATTTCTGTCGCTTCATCTAAAAGGCGGTCAGGGATAGTTTCACGGACTTTTATACCGGTTATCTGCTCAATAACGCTGTTAAGGCTTTCAAAGTGCTGAACATTCACTGTTGTATAAACATCAATACCTGCTGCCAGTACTTCTTCAATATCCTGCCACCGTTTCTCATGCCTTGATCCTGGGGCATCCGTATGAGCTAACTCGTCTACGAGAACTATCTGAGGTTTTCTTTTAAGCAC
Organism: Desulfuromonadales bacterium; assembly: GCA_009780995.1. GTDB lineage: Bacteria > Desulfobacterota > Desulfuromonadia > Geobacterales > DSM-12255 > WQYY01. The sequence goes on along the minus strand of WQYY01000008.1, from coordinate 28,135 downwards.
GGCATCAATATCAAGCTCAGGTAGAGTGACCCCCTGATAAATTATTTCAAGCGGAGGAAGAATTTCTAAACCTTCAAGAAGAGCATCTGTTTCAGAGCGACCATGGGATTCCACATATCCTACAACAACATCGGCTCCTTCACTTTTCCTCTTCTGGGCAGATTCAAGCATGGCATAGGTTTTACCCACACCTGCCGCATAACCGAGAAAAATTTTAAGTCGTCCCTTGTTATCTTTTTCCGGAGATTCTTCTGATTTGGCTAATTTAAGGAGAGCGTCAGGAGACGGTCTTTTTTCTTCACCGGTCGGAATCATTTTAATGCTCCGTCAAGCCAGAGGTTAAGGGCAAGAACATTTACTCTTTCAGCGCCTAGAAAGCCGAATTGTCGTTTTATTGTTGCTTTTGTGATCTTGTCAAGAAGGATATTTTCCGAAACTCCTCTTGTCTTGGCAACACGTGGAACCTGCAGCCTGGCTGACTCCGGAGAAATGTCCGGATCAAGGCCACTGCCTGACGCTTGTACAAGTTCGGAGGGGATTGTGCCTGATATTCCATTGTTATGCAAAAAAGCTACTTTATCAGCAACATCTTTCAGATACTCTTTATTTGTAGGGCCTTTATTGGAAGCGCCGGAAGAAGCTGCATTATAGCTAAAATCAGGGGTAGCTGAAGGCCGCGGCCAGAAATATTTTTCATCACTGAACGATTGCCCTATAAGCATGGACCCTCTGACCTTCCCGACATTATCCAGAATAAGGCTCCCTGCCGCCTCTTTTGGGAAGATTACGGTCGAAATGCCTGTAACCAGCATGGGATAAACTCCGCCGCAAATCAGAGTAAAAAGTACCAGCATTAGTATAGCCGGCTTTAGATCTTTCATCATAATATCCTTTTATGTACTGCTCTGTATAAAGAGCGATACAAATAAATCAATCAGCTTTATTCCGATAAATGGGGTGATAACGCCTCCAACTCCGTAAATAAGTAAATTACGGATAAGGAGCTTTTCTGCAGGGAGAGGCCTGAACTTGCTTCCTTTCAGTGCTAACGGTACAAGCATAGGTATAACAAGGGCATTAAATATAACAGCGGAAAGTATTGCTGTGTATGGACTTGAAAGGCGCATTACATTCAAAACCCCAAGTTGTGGATAAATCGAATAGAGGGCTGCCGGTATAATCGCAAAATACTTGGCAATATCGTTGGAAATACTGAAAGTAGTCAGGTTCCCCCTGGTCATCAGTATCTGTTTGCCAACTTCAACAATGTCAAGTAGCTTTGTAGGATCAGAATCCAGATCTATAATATTTGCCGCTTCCCTTGCAGGCTGTGTACCTGTATTCATTGCCACAGCAACATCTGCCTGTGCCAGGGCAGGAGCGTCATTGGTACCGTCTCCTGTCATAGCCACCATAAAACCGGCTTCCTGATTATCGCGGATCAGCTTAAGTTTATCTTCCGGTTTTGCCTGCGCCAGGAAGTCATCAACTTTGGCCTCAGCAGCAATTGCGGCTGCCGTTAAAGGATTGTCTCCTGTTATCATAACAGTCCGTATACCCATACTTCTGAGCTGTAAAAATCTTTCCTGAATGCCGGTTTTTATGATGTCTTTAAGATTTATGACCCCTATAATCTCTTTATCTCTGGCAACAACAAGGGGAGTCGCTCCTGCTCTCCCGATTCTGTCAACAACTTCTCCAAGCTTCTCAGGTATTGTGCTTTCTCCAAGACTCTTTACAAAAGCAATAACAGATTCCGAAGCTCCTTTACGGTACTGTTTCCCTCCGCTATTTATACCTGAAAGCCGTGTATCAGCACTAAATTCTATGACCTCCATATCAGAAGGCTTTTCCATTTCAATGTTGAATTTATCTTTAGCTAAAACCAACACGCTGCGGCCTTCTGGCGTTTCATCAGCCAGAGATGAGATGACAGCAGCTTCCGCAACGTCCCGCTCGCTATAGTTCCCGACAGGAACAAACTCTACAGCTTCTCTATTCCCGTAAGTGATTGTACCTGTTTTGTCAAGGAGCAGTACATTAACATCTCCGGCTGCTTCAATGGCTCTGCCTGAAAGAGCTATAACATTTTTCTGAAACAATCTGTCCATGCCTGCTATGCCAATAGCAGGGAGCAGAGCGGCAATAGTGGTAGGAGCAAGGCATACAAAAAGAGCAACAAGGATAGTCAGGGATACAGGAATCCCTTCCCCACCACTCTTAACACTATATATGGAAAGAGGACTGATATTTGCGCAGACAAGAATAAAAACCAGGGTAAGGGCTATGAGAAGTACTTCAAGGGCGACTTCGTTAGGTGTTTTACGCCTTTTTGCTCCTTCAATGAGGGATATCATTTTATCGATAAAAGTCTCTCCCGGATTCGCACTGATTCGCACGATAACAGTGCCGGATACAACTGTTGTCCCACCGGTAACGGCGCTTCTATCACCGCCGGACTCCCTTACAACAGGAGCAGACTCGCCGGTGACTGCTGATTCATTTACAAGGGCAGCACCTGCAATAACATCACCATCTCCGGCAATGAGATCATTGGCTTCGACAAGTATAGTATCCCCTTTTCTAAGATCACTGGCATTTATACTTTTCTGTTCAGCGTCAAATTCCGGCTTTGACAAAACCTTTGCCATAATATCGGTACGGGTCTGCCGTAAACTTTCGGCTCTTGCTTTTCCTCTCCCTTCAGCAAGGGCTTCGGCAAAAACTGAAAAAATAACTGTGAGCCAGAGCCAGAATGAAACCATACCGGTAAACCATGCAGGTTCACCTCCGTGCTTTATCAGAGAGATTACAAAGGTGCATAAGGTTATTACACTGGCTATTTCAACACATAACATAACCGGATTACGCCACAGCGCTCTTGGATCAAGCTTTTTAAATGACTCAAACAGAGCTGATTTTAACAACTCTCTGTCAAATACAGACTGTTTTTGTTGCTCATGTTTTGACATACCCTTTAGGCCCCTCCCAGCATCATAAGATGTTCAACAATAGGGCCTAAAGCCATAGAAGGGAAAAATGTAAGCGCTCCTACAATAAACAATACCAATGTAAGCCATATGGCAAAAGGAAGCTTATCAGTAGGGAGCGTCCCGAGACTTGGAGGTACATATTTTTTGGAAGCCAGCGAGCCTGCCATCGCGATAACCGCAGCTATAGGGACATAACGCCCTATAAGCATGGCTAAACCGCCAAGAATATTATAAAAGGTCGTATCAGCATTAAGGCCTGCAAAAGCGCTTCCGTTATTGTTAGCCATAGACGCAAACGCGTACAGAATTTCGCTTATTCCGTGAGGGCCGGGATTGGAAATAGATGAAACACCTGCATAAGTAGCTACAGCAATACCTGAGAAGATAAGAACAACAATACCTGCGGAGAGAATTGTAACCAGAGAGAGCCACATTTCACGTACTTCTATTTTCTTACCCAGATATTCCGGTGTCCTTCCGATCATAAGGCCTGAAACAAACACGGCAATAATCGCAAAGGCGAGCATTGTATAAAGTCCTGAACCTACCCCTCCGAAAACCGTTTCTCCCAAAAGCATAAGTGTAAGAGGGATTGCCCCTCCGAGTGGAGTAAAAGAGCTATGCATAGACGCAACAGCGCCACAGGAGGTTCCTGTAGTAGCAACTGTGAAAAGTGATGTTCCTGCCATACCAAAGCGAACTTCTTTCCCCTCCATATTCACACCATGCACTCCCAGCTTGGTAATAAGAGGGTTTCCGCCCTGTTCCATATATTGTACAGCGCCAAAAGCAAGTAAAAAGATAAATAACATTATCCCAAGGATAGTCCACCCCTGGCGTGTGTTTCCAACCATTAGCCCAAATGTATAAGTCAGAGCCGCAGGAATCATTAAAATCAAAAGTATCTCAGCAATGTTTGTAAGCGGTGTCGGATTTTCAAAGGGGTGAGCAGAGTTTGCATTGAAGAAACCGCCGCCATTTGTGCCAAGTGTTTTAATAGCTTCCTGTGAAGCAACCGGTCCCATAGGGATTGTTACATCTTTGACAGTAGTTTTATCCAGCAGGGGTTTACCGACACTGTCAAGAACTGTTTTCCCACCGGCATCAACCTTGGGTTTGTTATAATCTTCCTGCTGTACAAGCGACACTTTTTTATAGTCGCTGAAATTTTGAATAACACCTTGAGAGGCCAGAAGAAGAGCTGCCAGAGTAGCAATTGGCATAAGAATGTAAAGAGTACTTCTTGTCATATCTACCCAAAAGTTTCCGAGAAGATCAGTTCTTCGTCTTGCAAACCCACGAATAAATGCGATAACAACAGTCATTCCCGTAGCGGCAGAGAGAAAATTATGTACTGCAAGACCGGCCATCTGTGTAAAGTAACTTGCCTGTTCTTCACCTGCATACGCCTGCCAGTTGGTATTTGTTACAAAACTTGCCGCTGTGTTAAAAGCGAGATCCCATTTGAACCCGGTAAAATGACGGGGGTTCAACGGCAATATCTGCTGAAAAATCAATATTAGAAAGAGGGAGAAAATAAGTACCAGATTGAAAAGGAGTAACGAGAGTAGGTATCTTTTCCACCCCATCTCTTCTTCACTGTTTACTCCTGCAATACGGTAGATTAATCCTTCAAACGGTCTTAAGATTATTGATAAAAATGTCCTCTCTCCTTGGTAGACTCTGAACATATAACTTCCGAGAGGCTTTACCAGAAGAAGGAGAACGGCAACAACGAAAATTGTTTGGAACATTATCTCTCCGTTTAATATCTTGCTGTGCAAATAGACCTAAACAATATAGTATAAAATATATCGTGCAAAGCTAAATTCATTCTCAACGTTGAAAAACAAATTATTGACATTATACCGTTTAACAAAGAAAATCTTGAATCAATTTATTATCAAGAAGGCATATAAATGCAGACAATCAAGTTTGGTACAGATGGCTGGCGTGGTATAATAGCCCTGGATTTCACATTTGATAACCTATCAGTAGTCATGCAGGCGACAATTGACTACTTTATTAAAGAAGGGGCAAGAGAAAAAGGGGCCGTAATAGGATATGACAGGCGTTTTCTCTCTCAGGAGTTTGCAGAACGGGCGGCGGAAATAGCCGCCGGAAATGGTATAAAAGTATGGCTTACAAGTAGTTATACGCCAACACCTGCTGTTTCATGGGGAGTGTGCTCTCTTAATGCCTGTTTCGGTGTAATGATAACAGCAAGCCATAACCCCCCTTCATATAATGGTTTCAAGATAAAAGAGTCTTTTGGCGGCTCGGCACGTCCCTCAACAACACAAAAAATAGAAGAGCAGGTTATAATAAACCAGAGGTCAAACCGTGAGGTTTTGATAAAACCTTTCAAAACTGCTGTTGAAGATGGTCAGATAACACTCTTTGACGCCAATAAAAGCTACTATACCCAACTTAAAAAATATGTGGATATTGAAGCGATCTTGCAAGCCGATATTAAAGTAGTGGTTGATCCTATGTTTGGAGCCGGAAGCGGCGCTTTTCCTCTCCTTATCCCGGGCTGTACAGAAATTCATACTGAGCATAACCCTCTATTTGGCGGGCAGGCTCCTGAGCCGATATTTGAGCATTTACAGGAGTTATCAGCCCTTGTTAAAAAAGATAATTACCAGGCAGGCCTGGCTCTTGACGGAGATGCGGATAGAATCGGCGCTATTGATGAAAATGGCGAATTTTTCTCTTCCCATATGATTTTTACAATACTTATAAGACACCTTTATGAGCGGAAAAAATTAAAGGGCGGGATTGTAAAAACCGTATCCACAACAAGAATGGTCGATCTTCTGGCTGAAAAGTATGATCTCCCACTATTTGAAACGCCTATAGGGTTTAAGCATATCTGTGAACTGATGCTGACAAACGATATACTTATGGGCGGCGAAGAATCAGGAGGCCTTGGTGTAAAAGGGCATATTCCTGAGCGTGACGGTATTCTCATGGGGCTGTTGCTTATGGAAGCAATGGCTATGAGCGGTAAAACCCTCGGCAAGCTTCTAAATGAAACGATGGACGAGATCGGTCATTTTTTCTATAACCGTATTGATTTGGAAATAGCCCAATCAACAAAAGAAGAATTGATAGAGCGGTTAAAAAATAGCCCCCCTGACATTATTGCCGGTTTAAAAGTAGCAACCAAAAATTTCAAAGATGGGTTCAAATTTATTTTTGAAGATGAATCATGGTTGCTTATACGCCCGTCCGGTACTGAGCCAATTTTAAGGCTTTACAGTGAAGCGGCTGAACCTGCTATTGTTGCAAAATTGCTGAAAGCAGGTAGAGAGGTAGCTGGAATATAAGTATTAAAGTTACAACTACCTCTGGCAAAAAGGACGAGTATAGAAACTGGTAAACCTTGCCTGACCTGATATAATCTATAAAGATTCTAAGGATAATTTGTATTAAAATGGATATAGAGATTTATTTAAATTTCTTTTTGCTTACCTCAAAAGAGGCTTCTAAACTGAAAATAACCAAAAATATTCAGGAATTGTTAAATGAGAAATTTTCTGAAAATGTCGTTCAACAGTTAGAAAATGCCTGTTTTGTTGTAACAGCAGAATATGATTCTTGGAAAACGGCAATATATAAGGTATTAAAATTTTGTCAATCAATAGGTAAGCAGTGGGTAATTACCGGAAATATAGAGTCTGAATTCAACGTTTGGTCGGATAATCCCTCAATAATAGGTGTTAAGTCTATAGAGGTAAATTTAGATAATTCTTTTATTAGTAAATCCGGCGATTAATAAGGAACAAAGTATATTAATTTGTTGATGATTTTAAAAATTTGATATTTACTTTAAGTTACTACGCTATCTAGAAAGGTAATTATATGAAAATACGGAATTTTCCAATGCTTCTGGCTCTAATACTGTTTCTTTTGGTAATGATATATGTCAATTACAAACTTATAAATATTTTTATGGCAAAAGGGATTAATTTTGGTGATGAATTAATAATAGTTTTGTTGTCAGGTTTAACTTTCATAGTAGCGGTTGCAGGAGCGAGAACATGGTATAAAACTGCTAAAAGGCAAGCTATTTTGGAAGATGGAGTTGCTGCAGATGGCAAGGTTTTAAATATTGAAGCATTAACTTCAGGCAGTAAAGGAAATCCATTAGCCAAGTTAACTTTGGAAATTGAATTAACTACAGGAGAGTTAGAGGTTGTACATATAGAAACGCGTATTCACCCCATTTATATCCCACAGTTTCAGCCTAATAAAATTGTAAAACTCAGGTATGATAAAGCTAATTTTAAGAAAGTGTTTATAGATCAACCTGTTTGAGTGACCTGCACTTCATTTTTTCCAACAATACCCGCAATCCTCGCATTTACTTTTTTCTATAGGAAATAAAAGAGGAATTCCCAATAGCAGCCACGTAATAAAAGTCCCGCGTTTATCCATAAAATCTATACATTTTTTACTGCCGCACTTTGGGCATGAGAGCCCATTATACTCTTTTTCTACAGTTGGAATGTTGTATGACAATAATTCATAAGCCTGTTTAGCCATAGATTCCGGCACTTGAACCTTGACCCCACCCAATGCGTTGGAGTAGAGCCAGTTTATTCCTATGGTATATTCATCTGCTATAAAAACCGGGATTCCGGCGGATTCAAGTGATGCTTTCGCAAGATTAGCTTCGTATGGGGCGCTGTATGTTGCGATGGTTACAAAGTTTTCAGTTACCTTTTTTTCTTGTTTATTAGTCATGACTCTGATGTCTCTTGTAATATTAGGAAGCCGATTGTTTTTATATAAACAAAATCTGTCACATAGTATATATACTATTCTTCCGTTGTGATAAGTAAAATAAATGAATTTTCGGAGATAGCATTATGCAGGTAATTGATGATAACCGCTGCTTTGTTTGCGGTAAAGAGAACCCTGTAGGGCTTAAAGCTGAATTTATTGTGGATCCTGAACTCAGAAAGGCAGAGACGACAGTTAAGATTCCGGAGGTATTCCAGGGATGGCAGGGAATTACTCATGGCGGTATCATTTCTGCCCTTTTAGATGAAATATGCGCTCAGGCATGTATGGCGTCAGGCCTTCAGATTGTTACCAGTGAGCTTAAGATCCGCTTTAGGTCTCCTCTACCTACAGGTTCAACAGTAAAAGTATTTGGTGAGGTGGTTGGCGAGAGGAGGAGGATTATAGATGTTAAGGGGAGGATGGAGCTGGATGGTAAAGTAGTGGCAGAAGCTGATGTTACCATGTTTAGAACCTGATATTTTATTACTATATGGTTTGAGAGAAATTATGAGCGAAAAAAGACAAATAGTTAGAATAAAACCTGAGGCGTTATCATTTATCTTTTTGCCGATTATAGCTCCGGCTTTTGCCTGGTTAGTCTTAGTAGGAGCTTTGGAATTTGGTTCCAATAGCACATACAAGATTTTGTTAGCTATAGGTTTATTGGCTGGGGTAATGGCGGCAGTTCATCATGCTGAAGTTGTAGCACATAAAGTAGGAGAGCCCTATGGTACTTTACTTCTTGCCGCTGCTGTTACTTTGATAGAAGTTGCGATAATTGTTTCCATTATGATTGCCGAGGGAGATAAGGCAGCCACTTTGGCGCGGGATACTGTCTTTGCTGTGGTAATGATTATTTTAAATGGATTGGTGGGTCTTTGTATATTAGTAGGAGCGATACGTCATAGAGAACAGACTTTTGACCTTGATGGTATAAGCGCTACTTTAACTGCTCTAGTAGCTATTGTTGTATTAACATTGATTTTCCCGAATTATACAGAAACAGTAGCTGGTCCTCATTATTCATTAGTTCAGTTAAGCTTTGTAGCTATAGTTTCATTAGTTATTTACAGCACTTTTGTTCTATTGCAAGCTGTGACGCATCGTAGTTATTTCCTGCAACCAGAAGATGTACATACAGATCCTCCTACCGGAAGAGCCGCTTTTTTGAGCGCTATGCTGCTTATTTTATCTCTACTGGTAGTTGTTTTAATTTCCAAAAAACTTTCACCAAGCATTGAAAAATTTGTAAGGGATTGCGGAGTGCCTCAACCGGTTGTAGGGATTATAATTGCTGCTATAGTGTTATTGCCGGAAGGAATAGCTGCTGTTAAAGCCGCACAAAGAAATCAGTTACAGACGAGTTTAAATCTGGCTTTAGGCTCTGCCCTTGCCAGTATAGGGCTTACCATACCTGCGGTAGCAGTGGTTTCCTTATATTCGGGATTAACCCTTACCCTTGGAATTGATATCAAGTCAACTGTTATGTTAATGCTCTCAATGTTTATTATGACGATTGTGTTAAAAACCGGACGTACAACAGTGCTGCATGGTGTGGTTTTGCTGGTTATATTTGCGGTTTATCTTTTCACTACTATTGTCCCATAGATGTTTTGCAGTTGGGGCTTTGTAGATACGAATGGATAATTTTAAACTTCGGAAAGATAAAAAAAGAGCTGCCTTATCAGCAGCTCTTTCTGAAATTTAATGGCGCGCTCGGAGGGATTCGAACCCCCGACCTACGGATTCGTAGTCCGTTGCTCTATCCAGCTGAGCCACGAGCGCATGGGAAATATTTAAATAGCAAACCAGCCTGAAAATATCAAGTTTTTTCGGGAATAGTAAAGCTCCATCGTCTTTCAGGGCTATGGGAAGAGAACTTTTACAAAGATTTGAATCAAAATATGTTTAGATTATAAGACTGCTCAGGGTTCTAGCTGAAAGGCTATTGACTGAAGCAGGTTTGACCACGTATAATAAACAAATTTTGAAAGAACTTGCAAATTACCGATTTTTGCTGAAAATTCTCCCTCTAAAATAAAAGTCTTACTTTGGGAGAGGAAGTTGCCAAAAAATTTATAAAAAGCTTTGAGGACTCCTTATGAACGTCTTTCTCTTTTATGTAACCTTGGCAATCTATTTTGGTGCAACTGCAGCATACCTTATATATCTGTTTAAACCTTCCAAGAATCTTGGAAAATTCGCGCATTGGCTTATTGTCTTTGGTTTTATTGTACATATTATTTTTACCTTTGACCGCTTTATTGAAGCGGGGCATACACCTATAACAAATCTCCACGAGTCGTTATCTTTTTTTAGCCTTGCGGTTGTGGGGCTATTTATAATTTTTGAATCCCGTTTTAAAATGCAGGTTCTTGGTTCTTTTGTAGTTCCTGTCGCAACTGTTCTACTTCTTGTTTCATCACTGTTCCCTACATCAATAGGCCCGCTTAATCCTGCTCTTAAAAGCGGTTGGCTTGCCGTACATACTATTGTTGCCTTTCTTGGTTATGCCAGCTTTGCTGTGGCTTTTGGCGCTTCAATTATTTACCTTATTCAGGAACGTTTTTTAAAGAAGAAGGTTCTTAACGGACTTTTTCAAAAACTGCCATCTCTGAATGTTCTTGATGAGATCAATTACAAGTGCCTTACGTTTGGATTCCCTTTACTAACCGTTGCGATAATATCAGGCGCTATCTGGGCGGAAAGCGCATGGGGGAGCTATTGGACCTGGGATCCCAAAGAGACATGGTCTCTTATAACATGGCTTCTCTACGCGGTTATTTTACATGGCCGCCTTACGACAGGGTGGAGAGGACGGAAAGCCGCTATCCTTTCCATTATAGGCTTTGCGGTGGTGCTGTTTACTTTCCTTGGCGTGAACCTTTTCATGTCAGGGTTACATAGTTATAAATGATATACAGATCGGGTGTATAGTTTATGAATATCGTTGTAGTTGGTTTATCACATAAAACTGCTCCTGTTGAAGTCAGGGAAAAGGTGGCTTTTGCTCCAACCCATATGGAAGAGCCCCTTAATACCCTCGTTTCTTTGGAGGATATTACAGAAGGGGTTATTGTTTCTACCTGTAACAGGGTTGAAATATATGCTACCACTCAGGATATAGCTGCTGGAACAGCCAGAATCAAACGTTTCTTTGCCGATTACCATAAAGTTGATATAGAGAAGTTAGATCAGCATTTTTACTCATATCACGGAGAAGAGGCCATTAAGCACGTATTTAGAGTTGCCTCAAGCCTTGACTCTATGGTAGTAGGGGAGCCGCAGATTCTTGGTCAGATAAAAACGGCATATGGATATGCCGCTGAGTATAAGTCGTCAGGGATTATCCTTAATCGTTTTCTTCATAAAGCATTTTCAGTTGCGAAACGTGTTCGTACTGAAACAAAAATAGCATCTTCAGCAGTATCAGTTGCTTTTGCTGCTGTAGAACTCGCTCGTAAAATATTTAACGATCTTAGTGACAAAACAGTAATGCTTATTGGAGCCGGTGAAATGTGCGAACTGGCGGCAAAGCATTTCCTTAACAACGGAGTAAGAGGTATTTTTGTTACAAACCGTACCTTTGAACGGGCTGAGAGCCTTGCTGAAGAGTTTGACGGTAAAGCAGTGCGGTTTGAGGACCTTTTTGACCAGCTCCACAAGGCAGATATTGTACTCTCCTCTACAGGCGCTCCATACACTATAATAGGGCCGTCAGACCTGAATGAAGTTATGAAACGCCGTAAGCATAAACCGATGTTTTTTATTGATATTGCAATTCCCAGGGATATTGATCCTGCCGTTAACGGAGTTGAGAACGTTTATCTCTACACAGTTGATGATCTTAACGGTGTTGTTGAATCAAATATAGAACAACGGAAAAAAGAGGCGGAAAAGGCGGAAGAGATTGTAAATCAGGAAATAGGGCAGTTTTTTAAATGGCTCTCTTCTCTTGAAGTTACGCCAACAATTGTCGCCCTCAGGAAAAAATTTGATGAAATAAGGAAAGCCGAAATAGAGAAAACCTTGTCAGGTTGGAAAGATATTCCTCCTGATGCCGGGAAAAAGCTTGAAGCGGCGACTATGGCAATGATGAATAAACTTCTTCATCACCCCATCTCAACGCTTAAACAGAGTGGACAGGGTGGGCGTACAGCTCTGTATGTTGACGCTCTCAGAGGTTTGTTTGAGCTTAATGTTGATATTCCTGATGACGAAGAGATGCATGAGTTAGAAGAAGATTAGATAAATATCTGTTTCATAATATCCGTAAGGAGACAATTAATGGGTTTGAAGCAACTAAGAATCGGCACCAGAGGGAGCCAACTGGCATTATGGCAGGCAAATTGGGTCAAGTCCGAGCTTGAAAAGAAATATCCGGAAATGGAAGTTACCCTCACCAAAATCAAAACAACAGGGGATAAAATACTTGATGTGCCTCTTGCACAGGTTGGTGGGAAAGGCCTCTTTGTAAAAGAAATTGAAGAGGCTATGCTCCGTGGCGATATTGATATAGCTGTTCACAGTATGAAAGATGTACCTACAGAATTTCCTGAAGGCCTTGGTTTGTATTGCATTACAAAACGTGAAGACCCGCGGGACGCGGTGATATCTAAGGGGATTAAATTTGCTGATCTCCCTAAAGGGGCAAAAGTAGGGACATCGGCATTACGCCGTCAAGCCCAGCTTCTTAAATTCCGCCCTGACCTTCAGATGGTAATTATCCGTGGCAATGTTGAAACAAGAATGAAGAAGTTGGAAACAGAAGGGCTTGATGCCGTGATTCTCGCTGCCGCCGGACTTAATCGCCTCGGTTTCGCAGGGCAGATTACAGAACTTCTTCCCACAGACATATCTCTTCCCGCGATTGGGCAGGGAGCTTTGGGCATAGAATGTGCTCTTGACAATGAATCGGTGAAAGAGACTATTGCTTTTTTTAACGATCCTGAAACAAGCTACGCAGTGAAAGCAGAACGGGCACTTCTAAAACGTTGTGAAGGTGGCTGTCAGGTACCTATTGCCGCATTTGGCGAGGTTACCGGAGATCAAATGAAACTGACAGGTTTTATAGCTTCAGTAGATGGTAAGCAAACAATAAAAGACAGCATAGCCGGCCCTGTGGCGTCATGCGAAGAGCTTGGGCAACAGTTGGCAGAAAAGCTCCTTAACAGCGGCGGTAAAGAGATTTTGGAAGAAGTTTACCAGAGAGAGATAAAAGTATAACAGATAAAAGAAACGCTGCTTTTGGCAGCGTTTTCTTCATGGAAATGCTGATATGAAAGACACTATACATTCTACTGGGGCTGGCACCCTTTCGGGGAAGAAAATTATTGTTACCAGAGCAGCGGAGCAGGCTGGGGAATTTAGCGCTCTTCTTCAATCTTATGGGGCGAATGTTTATGAATGCCCTACAATAAAATTGGTTTCTTCAGATTCAACGGCAGAGATAAAGAGCGCCCTTAAAAATATCTCTTCATATAGCTGGCTTATATTTACCTCTGTAAATGCAGTGAATTTTTTCTTTAAATCTCTTTCAGAACTTGGCTTTGACAGCCGTATTCCGGGAAGTACAAAGGTTTGTGTTGTCGGCCCAAAGAGTGCTGAAGCGCTTAAAGCTTATGGAAAAAATCCGGATCTGATGCCGGAAGATTATAAAGCTGAAGGAGTTGTTAAAGCCTTCTCCTCTATAGATATAGCAGGGCAACATATACTCTTCCCAAGAGCGGATAAAGCCAGAGATGTTATTGTAAAAGGTTTAGAAGGATTGGGTGCAGAGGTAACAGCTCCTGTTATTTATAAAAATGTTGTTCCTGGCTCTATACCCTCATCTGCGCTGAAAGCCCTTGAAAACAGAGAAATAGATTGCATTACATTTACATCTTCATCAACTGCGCAAAATCTTGCTAAAATTCTTGGGAAAAACAGAATGTTGCAGTTACTTGAAGGTGTTGTAGTGGCGTCTATCGGGCCGATTACAACTAAAACCTGCAATGAATTAAGACTTAAGGTTGATGTTGAGCCGGAAGAATATACTGTTAAAGGATTGACGGAAGCGATTGTCAGCCACTTTATGTGACTTCAGCTTTTTGTTATCTACGGCGTTGCTATCGTCGCAGGACATTCGACGTAGCGCTGCTACGCCTCACGCCCTGCTCCTCAGGCCTGGTCTATGAGCCAAATCCTGTGTCATTGAGTTTTGTAGGGAGCTTGTCACGCTGCCCTCGTTTCCTGGTAAGGGGGAGAGCTTTTACTTAAATGGTGCAAAGTAAAGAAGCGGCGGCAGCCTTTAAGGACAATAAGGCACTGTCGCGTACTATATTCTACGGGATAAATATATTGAGATAAAGCTGCTGTAAAGGAGGCAAGGGTGAAATGATGAATAATTTTACGAATGCCGCTACTTTAATATCAGGATTAACAAGTGCCGTACTGTTATTAATAGCTATATATACATTTTATTTGACGTTTATATCAAAAAGAATAACGATTCCTTCTGTAGGTTTTTCGTTCCATCATTGGGAGAGTGACTCTATAGTTATTGTATTAAAGAATAAAACTCTGCAAGCATTTACAATCAACGAAATTCACGCAGTTTTTGATAATAAGTATAGAATCAAAATTTGCAAATATGATATTCCCATTTTGCTACGACCATATAATTCAATTATTGTAAAAATGGATCCATTTACTAGAATGGATGGATTTCATTTGTCTGATTTCCAAAAGATGGAAATGGCTGGTAAGGATATTTATTTTGAAATAAAAACAGATGAACACAAAATAATATATTCCCATTTCAAAGGTAATAAACAAAGAAAATATAAAATTTGGGATAATTCAATCAATGTTTCCCTATGGAGGGAAAAGCATAAAGATCGGGATAGTTTAATCAATGTTTTCATACTGGCTATAAAATTAGGGGATATAGTCCTACGAGATGATTATGCTTATATTTTGGAATATCGTACAAGCGAAGATCACGTAATCCAAACGGCATTTATCAACGATGGCGGTATAATTAGCACATGTATATTTGGATTTAATGCAATACCAAAAGAAGATTTACTTGATGTGAAAAAAATAAGAAATATATTTACAGTGCCTTGCAAAGAACTCCAAATAGGGTTATCAATTCAAAATGCAAAAGACCTGACGGGGCGGTAACCTAATGAAGCTCAAGTTTGCTATTCGACTTATGGAATGCCCGCTGGATGTTCCGAAAAGCCGGATGGCCAATGGCCGTCTCTACTAGCAATCCAAAAAAGGTTTTTGTAGGGGCGGCAATTTGCCGCCCGTCTCATCGGGCGCACAATGTGCGCCCCTACTGTGTCTTTGTTTTTACGGAGAGGTGTCCGAGTGGCCGAAGGTGCCTGACTCGAAATCAGGTGTGCGGAAACGCACCGGGGGTTCAAATCCCTCCCTCTCCGCCATAAAAATGAATAAGTATGCTTTTTGATCTGTGCCACTGGTGAGGGTGGCGTTTTGTTTTTTTGGAGGTAAACCGCAATGGTAAAAGTCGGGCAAAAAGTAATGAACATAGGTTGGGTTGCATTTGTACTTATGGCAGTGTCAGCTGTCATCGCGGGTTTCACTGGCAATGCGACCATCTGGACTTTGTTTGGCGTGTTGTTTGTTGTATCTGTTGGTCTTATATTGATTGGCATTTTTATGATGGTTTTTTTGGGAGAAAGCAAGGGCGTCAAAAACGGTATTTTGGTTATGGGAGAATTGATTTCCATAGAACAGACTGACCAATTAGTGAACTATCAGCCCATGTGCAAACTGACATTGCAATTCACGACAAAAGACGGACAACAGGTAACAGGTTCAGACATAAGAGTTATCCAAATGGTTGACTTGGCGCAATATCAACCCGGTATCGAATTGCCAGTCAGATATAACCCGAAGAAGCCGCAAAATATAATGATTGATGTGAATGCCGACAGCAACAGTTTTACAAAGGCAGTCGAGCAGTTTACCGGGATTACCGAGCAAGTGAAAAACGGGCCGCTGGTTGCCGGTAAAGTAATCTCGGTTAGGCCGACAGACACAAGTATTAGCGGAACGAAGATGTATGAGGTTTCCATTCAATTTATTACAGAGGACGGGCAGAAGATAACGGGTACGGCAAAGCAAGCTATTCAAGATGACAGCTTGCCACAGCTTCAACAGCCGGATATGGTGTTCCCGCTTAGATACGATCCCAATAATCCGCAGAATATTATGATTGAACAAAACGCAGACCCGAAAGAAGTGAGAAAAGCCGCGGATAAATATTTCGTGGCGATGGGGTTAAAAACGCAGACAGAGGTTAACATTAGAGAAAATGGTACACACACGACGGGGGTTATCCTTGCGTCCAAACCCACCGGCAATATCGTAAACGGCATGTCGGAAATGGAATTGACCGTCTGCGTGACAAGGCCGAACAATGGGGGCCAATACGACGTCACCACAATTAAAAACGTCACGCAAAGCGCACTATCGTCCACAGCACCGGGCAATATCGTACAAGTTTATTATATGCCTGGCGACGAGCAAAACATTTACTTAGGTTATACTTCTTAACAAATGACGGAAACTACGTTTGTATGGGCTTATCATTGACATTTTGCGAGTGAAACATTGATGAAGGAAGGGCAATTTCTTTGTATAAAACATTGTCCCTTTTGCTAAAATGATCAAGCTAATTTATTGCCTAATTATATTTGTAAAAATAGTATTAGGCAATAGTACTTTAATTGATTTTAGCATGCCTATATTTTGGTGAGCTGAGGTAATACCTGAGCTAATGAGTAATGTTGCCCACATATTTTCATATTTAAAAGATTGCCTAATTGTCTATCTAGTTGTAGGATTAGGCAATAATTAAGTACATTCTTCGGACAGGGAAAATATCTATTATATGCCAGTGGATATCTTACGGAGCGCCGTTTTTATCTGTTCTTTTAATACGTTATCAAGGATAGCGATATGAAAAAAGATTGGGAAACATTTTTAATTCCCGAAATGGGAAAAGAGTATTTCCAGAAACTGCAAAGGTTTGTTGACGAAGAGTACGCAACTCAAACAGTTTATCCTCCAAAAGAGAAGATATATAATGCTTTGGGACATACCGGATATGAAGAAGCTAAAGTGGTTATCTTGGGGCAGGATCCATATCATGGTGAGAAGCAGGCTCATGGCCTTAGTTTTTCAGTGGCTGACCCTGAAGCCAAATTTCCTCCTTCTCTACGGAATATTTTCAAAGAGCTGAAATCTGATCTCGGTATTACCCGAACAGAGCGGAATCTCACTGATTGGGCTGATCAGGGGTTATTGCTTCTTAACACTGTTTTGACAGTGCGGGCTGGTCAGGCAGGTTCACACCGCGGTAAAGGGTGGGAGAAGCTTACAGATGCGGTTATTGCAAAACTGAATGAAAGGAAAGATCCAGTGGTTTTTGTCCTATGGGGTGGTGATGCTCAAAAAAAGCTATCTCTTATCACAGCTCCACAGCATAAGATTATTAAAGGTGCGCATCCAAGCCCTCTCTCTGCGCATAATGGTTTTTTTGGGAGTAAACCGTTTAGTCTTGTTAATTCATATTTAAAAGAGTTAGGTAAGCCTGAGATAAGATGGTGAGGTAGTTTATGGCTTCTGCTTTTTATATCCATGATGTAGCTGTAAAAATTTCTTCTTGACTTTATCTCTGTTTTGCTGTGATATTCAAAAAATGCAAATTAACTCTTTCAACTATTTTACAAGCTTTTATTTTTGGTTTAGCTATTTTAGGGTGGCTACCTTGGTATAGGTTTGTGTTAATAGGGGCAAAGGGAAAATAAATTAACAGAACGAAAGCCGGAGGTAGTCAGATACCCCCGGCTTTTTTGTTTTTTATATGTACAAAGCCGGCGGTGTCTTAAAACTCTTTTGGGTTTTCGGAACATTAAAAGGGGGCAAGTATGATTATTGTAATGAAAGCAGGTGCGGACAGCCAGGACAAGGAAGCGGTACTCAAACGTATTATGGAGCTTGGGTATACCCCTCATGTGATTAGCGGAACTACGAGGGACGTTATTGGGGCGGTTGGAGACGAAAGAGGGAAGCTGGTTTTACAATCTCTTGAGTCTTTACATGGTGTTGAAAGTGTTGTTCCGATTCTTCAACCTTATAAACTTGCATCAAAAGAGGTCAAGCCCACCAGAGATATTGTGAAGATAAGTGAGAATGTTGAAATAGGTGGGGATAAGGTAATTGTTATGGCCGGTCCCTGTTCAGTAGAAAGCGAAGAGCAGATTATTGAGACCGCTGTTGCGGTCAAGGCTGCGGGAGCTCATATCCTCCGTGGCGGCGCTTTCAAGCCCAGGACTTCTCCTTATTCTTTCCAGGGGCTTGAAGAGGAAGGGCTTAAGCTTCTTGCCAAAGCCAGAGAGATTACCGGCCTTCCTGTAGTTACTGAGGTGATAAATATTGAGACTGCTGACCTTGTCGCGGATTATTCCGATATTCTTCAGATAGGCGCGAGAAATTCTCAGAACTTTGCCCTTCTCAAAAAAGTAGGACAACTTAGGAAACCGGTACTACTAAAGCGTGGTATGGCTATGACTATCCAGGAACTTCTTATGAGCGCTGAATACATCCTTGCAGAGGGGAACCAATCGGTTATTCTCTGCGAGCGTGGGATAAGGACTTTTGAAACGGCAACAAGAAACACTCTTGATCTTTCAGCCGTTCCTGTGCTTCAGAGCAAGACTCATCTCCCTGTTGTGGTTGACCCTTCACATGGGACAGGGAATCATCATTATGTTGCCCCGATGTCATGTGCCGCTGTTGCCTGTGGCGCTGATGGTCTCATAATAGAAGTGCATCCCGATCCTGAACATGCAACAAGCGATGGGCCGCAATCGCTTAAACCGTCTACGTTTGCGAAGATGATGGAGCAACTGAAAAAGATCGCCGAGGTCAGCGGCAGAACAGTTTAAAAAATAGTGTGGAGTTTGGAGTGTGAAGAGTGGAGTTAAAACCCACTTTTTACACTTCGCTAACCCGCCCTACATGCTGTGAGCAGCGAATCAAGTCCTGCTTTTCAGGCAGATATTATATTTATTTTGTTTCCGCAGGTCGTTGACATTTGGTTATGAAGATCAAGCCCTGGCTGGCTAAAACTCCACACTCCACTCTTCACACTCCACACTTTTTGCAGCTAACACAATTGGGCGCAAAAAGCGGAAGCCGCAAAGAGTATAGGACAAGGTTAGACTATGCAACAACAGCGTACTGCCATCGCTCTTTTTTCGGGCGGTCTCGATTCAATGATAGTCATAAGGCTTATGCAGCAGCAGAACGTTAATGTCAAAGCCATACATTTTGTATCTCCTTTTTTTGGAGACTCTCCGAATGAAGATGGCGGTAAGTATGATGCCAGCCGCGCCGCCGCTCTTCTGAATGTGCCGATAAATATCTATAACCTTTGTGAAGAGTATCTGGAGATGTTGAGAAAGCCTTGTCATGGGTATGGTAAGGCGATAAATCCCTGCATTGACTGTCATGCCTATTTTTTGAAAAAAGCCAAAGAGTTTATGATTTCAGAAGGGGCTGATTTTATAGTTACAGGCGAAGTCCTTGGGCAGCGCCCCATGAGCCAGAGGCGGGACGCTTTAAGAGTAGTTGAAAAGGAGAGCGGAACAGAAGGACTTCTCTTACGCCCTTTGTCAGCTTGCTTTCTTAAGCCGACAATTCCTGAACTTGAGGGTTGGATTGACAGAGAAAAACTTCCCGCTGTTAAGGGGCGGTCTCGTAAAGAGCAGATAAGGCTTGCAAAAGAGCTCGGTATAACCGAATACCCGAATCCGGCGGGTGGGTGCTTCCTTACAGAAGTTTCATACGCTTCGAAAGTAAGGGACGTTTTTGAACACTCAGAGACTCTAAACCCTCATGATTTCAGGCTTCTCAGGCTTGGTAGGCATTTCAGACTGTCTCCTTATGCAAAATTTATTGTAGGTAGGAATGAGGCTGAGAACCGGCTGCTTGAGAGTAATGTTCAACCTGGCGAGGCCGGTATCTACTGGAGAGATGGTAAAGGCCCTTTTGGCCTTGTAGTAGGGGATATTACGGAAAATATTTTGCAGGTTGCCGGTAAAATCCTTCTCAGATATACAAAAGCAGAAACAGGTGTTAATGCTGATATTGAGATGCTTAGAAACGGAGTTAAAGAGTTCTTTGTATGTTGCAATAGTATGAAGGAGCAAGAGATGGAAGAGTATCGGATATGACTTCTTCATTGCCAACTTGCAAAACTCTAGCTCTTATGAGAATACTGTTTCGAATTTACCCGAATGATTGGAGTATATAGATGAAATTCTTTCTTAAATTATTTGTTGCGCTGTTTATTACTGCTACGTTATTTGCAGGTACCGCATATGCCGGGATTGATGAAGGGGTGGCGGCTTACGAAGCGGGAGATTATGCGAAAGCTCTAAAGGAATTTAAATCGCTTGCTGAACAGGATGATGTTACGGCGCAACTTTGGCTAGGTAGCATGTATCACGATGGAATTGGAGTAGCGCAAGACTATCAGGAAGCTTTTAAATGGTTTAAAAAAGCTGCCGATCAGGGCAATGATACATCACAAGCTATTTTGGGCACTATGTATTTATCGGGAAAAGGAGTAACGCAAGACTATCAGGAAGCTTGTATATGGTATAAAAAAGTTGCTGAACATAGTGATGCCCCTGCGCAATCTGCTTCGAAGATATTGTTTGCCGACAGCCCAAATGCCGGGGTTGATGAAGGTGTAGCGGCTTACGAAGCAAAAGATTACGCGAAAGCTTTTAAGGAATTTAAACCGGGTGCTGAAAAAGGAGATGCTAAGGCTCAATTTAATTTGGGTAATATGTATTGCAATGGAGAAGGAGTGGCACAAGACTATCGTGAAGCTTCTAAATGGTTAAAAAAAGTAGCTGAGCAAGGTGATATTGAGACAGAAGTTTTTAAGAAAATAGTTGCGGATCTTACAAATATTAATAAAGGGATAGCGGCTTACAAAGTGGGTAATTACGCTAAAACTCTGAGTGAACTTAGACCACTTGCTGAAAAGGGCAACGCCGTGGCACAATCTTATTTGGGGCTCGTGTATGCGGAAGGGAAAGGGGTATCACAAAACAAACAAGAGGCTCTAAAATGGTTTGAAAAAGCGGCTGCGCAAGGCAATGCAAGGGCGCAATATGATGTGGGGATTATGTATTTTAATGGAGATGTGGTGAGGCGAGACTTTCTTGAAGCTATTAAGTGGTTTAAAAAAGCGGCTGAGCAAGGCTACGTTAACGCACAAAACAGTGTAGGCTTTATGTATTTCAATGCAATAGGAGTGGTAAAAAATTACCAGGAAGCTGTTATGTGGTACACAAAAGCAGCTGACCAAGGATTTTATAAAGCACAGCAAAATTTGGGAAGTATGTATATGTTTGGAGTTGGAGTCACAAAAGATTATAAAAAAGCGTTTAAATTGTTTAAAGGAGCGGCTAATCAGGGTAGTGCCGAAGCGCAATATAATTTGGGAGTTATGTACTTCAATGGAAATGGAGTAGCGCAAGATAAACACGAAGCCATTTCTTGGCTTAAAAAAGCTGCTAAACAGGGTAATGGTCCAGCTCAAAATGCTTTGAAAAAACTAGGTGTGAGTTATTGAATATAGCAATTGTACAATCAGGCAATTTTTTGAATGCTATATACATGCTATTAAAACCTATGAACTTAGGTATTACCTGAAATTATAGGTTTTATGGTATACAAAGATCAGCTAAAACGATATTGCATATTCAGAGAATTAGGCAATAAGCTACCTTTTTTCGACTATTATGGAATACAATTCCATAATAGTCGGAAAAGGCAGCGAGGCTAAGTAGGTACCTATTTCGCAAGGATTCTGCCAAACTGACAAAAATCCGAAATCACTTTAAAGATTTCAGCGAGTCAACAAGCAACCCAAACTCTTCATCTCTTATCGTTCTTACATCAAGCAGAAACAAACCTTTTGATATCCTTCCAATAACCGGTGTTTCCGCCTTTCTTAGCAGCTCTTCAATTTCCTGCGCTGATTTTCCGTTAATTGAAACAGATATGAGCTTTGTAGGAATCTGAGCATTAGGCATAGCTCCCCCCCCTACCCGTGAAAATCCTTCCTCAATTTTGCATGTTATAAATTCTTTTGCCAGCTCTTTGTTAAGAAGCTTTAAGAGCTTTTGGCCGCGCTTACTCAAATCTGCTTCACTGGCAGTCAGCATCTGTCGCACAGGGATTGTTTTAAGGGCTTCTTTTGGGTCTCTGTAGAGTTTTAGTACGCTTTCGAGAGCAGCGAGTGTCATTTTATCCACTCTTAACGCTCTTAAAAGAGGGTGCTTTTTCATGGTTTCAATATATTTCTGCTTTCCTGCGATAATACCGATTTGAGGCCCCCCAATCATTTTATCACCGCTACAGGTAAGGATATCAACTCCAGCTTTGATATATCCCTGTACAGTCTCTCCTTCCAGATATGGGTTATCGTGAAAGTCAATAAGATTGCCGCTTCCAAGGTCAGCTATAAGAGGTATCCCGCTTTTCATGGAGAGTTCTGCCAATTTTGCAACAGGAGTTTCTTTCGTAAATCCGGTCATGGCAAAGTTGCTGCAATGTACTTTCAGAATAGCCCCTGTATTCTCAGAAATGGCGTTTTTGTAGTCTTTCAGATGTGTCCGGTTTGTGGTGCCTATTTCCAAAAGTTTAGTTCCGCTAATGGCCATTATATCAGGTATCCGAAAGGAGCCCCCGATCTCCACAAGTTCGCCTCTTGATACAATGGTTTCTTTACCTGAAGATATTGCGGACAGCGCGAAAAGTATTGCGGCAGCGTTATTATTAACTACTATAGCTGCTTCTGCTCCGGTTAACTGGCAGATAAGGGGTTCAACATGGCTGTAACGGCTTCCCCGTTCTCCTGTTTCAAGATTGTATTCTAGGTTTGAATAGTTAAATGATATGTCACAGAGTTGTTTACGGGTTTTTTCAGGCAGAGGGGCTCTGCCAAGGTTTGTATGTATAACAACACCTGTTCCGTTTATTACTCTTTTAAGGCTGGGTTTATTTATTTCGGACAGGCTTTTTTCAATATCCAGAGCAATTCGTGTCATTATTTGAGAGTTGTCATATTCATTGTTTATTAACTCTTTCCTGGTGTTATCCAAAACTTTACGGATAGCGTCTACTATCAGGGGTCTGGGATATATCTCCAGAAGTTCCTTTATTTTCGGGGAGCTCAGGATTTTATCAACTTTGGGAATTGTTTTTAGATTAGCCATATGTGTCGTTGCCTATGTAATGCATGTTTCATAATTCATTATGCTTTTACCACAAAGTTCACAAAGCATTTTCACAAAGGGCACAAGACGTCATTGCGGCCTCCGCGCCGCAATCCCCTATTATTAGAAGATTGCGGGTCAAGCCTGCAAAGACATAGTGATCTTTGTTCTTTCTTTGTGTTTAAATAGTTTATGGAAATGAATTGTATGAGGTATAAAATACAAAAGTCAAGCTGACTCTCCATTTTATCTGAATAAGTTAGTTTTTCCTTGCTCACTCTTCGGGAGTTCAGTATCTTCTTCAATTATATCTTAATTTTATGCAGGTTTTTAAGGAGCTAATAATGGGGAAAAGGATTTTCGCCCACCTCCCTTTTTTAATGGCAGAGGATTTCAAGAAGTATGTTGTGGTAAACAGGATATTTCCTGAAGTATTCCTCAGCGGTGACGTGCTGGACAGGGTCAGTTCCGAGCAGATCAGGGGCTTTGCGGAGTTTCTTTCTAATAACCAGATTTCATGCACTATTCATGCTCCTTTTATGGATCTTAATCCGGGTTCTTCAGAGAGACTTTTGCGTGAAGCTACCAGGCATCGTTTTAAACAGATATGTGAAGTTGCCACTATATTAAAGCCTGTTGTTATGGTGATGCACCCTGGTTATGACCGCTGGCGTTACGGGAGTATGCAAGATTATTGGCTTGAAAAATCTACGGAAGTGTTTAAGGAGGTTTTGGCTGTCACTGAGGAGACAAATTGTAAAATTGCGGTTGAGAATATTTTTGAAGATGAGCCCTCTACGCTTCTCCGGCTTATTACTGCAATTAACCACCCACGTTTAGGGCACTGTTTTGATGTCGGGCACTGGAATCTCTTTCATAAGGAAGGTTCAAGCCTTGAGGAGTGGTTTGAAGTTTTGGGGTATCATATTTTTGAGGTTCATATTCATGACAATCATGGAGAGAGTGATGAGCATCTTCCTGTAGGAGAGGGAGAGATTGATTTCAAACTCTATTTCAGACTTCTGGCGGAGTATGCTCCTGATGCTGAGTGGACTCTTGAGGCGCATAGTGTTGCAGATATCGAAAGGGCTATTAAAAACATACAGCAATACAGCTTCGATTAAGGGTCGTATGCTACGTTGCTTTCGTCGTGTCTTGGGTTATGTAGGGGCGGCAATCTGCCGCCCGTTGGCAGGTCATCTGCACTGCACAATTTATGATGTTTATGAAAATGTTTGGGTTTAGAGATGTGTTATTGGTGATGTTCACATGATTACCACCTTGTCGAACTAGAACGGGCGGCAGGTTGCCGCCCCTACAGGCAAAGGAGATACGACGAAGGCAACGCCGTAGATGACAAGAAGCTGAAGCCATGTAAAAAATGACCAAAAGCCGAAGTCATATGTTAGAGATATGGCGAAAAAAGTTTCATAATTCCATCTTTCAATCTTACCAGTATACTTCTCGCGTCTACCTCTTCCAGTGTGACTTCTTTTGATTCGGATATTGTATCAATAACCCTTTTTTCAAGGGCTGCGCAGAAATCCTGGTCATAGATTTCCGTATTTATTTCAAAGTTCAGCCTGAGGCTTCTTGGATCTATATTAGCGCTCCCAATAAGGCTCCATATACCATCTACAATAAAAAGCTTTGTATGGGCAAATGGGGGAGGCTCATAATATATATGTATTCCATTTTCCAAAAACTCCCATAGATAAGCTCTGGTTGCCCAATGAACAAATGGTAGGTTATTCAATGCGGGAAGCAGGATAGTGACTTTTACCCCTTTAAGGGCAGCGGTTATTAAAGCGGCAATTAACGCTTTGTCAGGAATAAAGTATGGTGTGACAAGGTAAACGCTTTTTTGGGCGCATGATAACGCGCCCAGAATCATTGCATGGAGAATTCTAAATTCTTTATCCGGTCCGTCACCTATAACTCTGGCAAGGGCATTGCCTGAAGTTTCGGGAGAAGGAAAAAGGGCGGGATTATCTATATGTTTTCCTGTGATAAAAAACCAGTCGTCAAGAAATAGTTTTTGCATTTCAGGGATTACAGGGCCTTTGATCTTAAAGTGCAGGTCTTTTACAGGGGCTATGCCGCCTGTTCTATTGATTACATGTCTATCTCCAATATTCATTCCGCCGGTAAAAGCTGTTTTTCCATCTACAATTAACATTTTTCTGTGATTTCTTAAGTTAATGTACGCTCCGTGGCGTAAAGTAAGGAATCTTTCTACTTCTACCTTTGTCTTTTTCAGGAGTTTGCTTACTTTTGGCCTTGAGTAAAGTTCTCCCATAGCATCTACTATCACCCGTACTTCCACGCCTCTTTCAGCTGCGTCGGCAAGGGCCTTTACAAAATCTCTTCCCGCATTGTCAGTATCAAATATATATGTACTTAAATGAACGGAGTGCTTTGCGTCTTCAATGGCTGAAATCATTACCGGATACGCTTCATCTCCATTAACCATAGTCGTTATACTGTTTCCATAAACAAGAGGTATCGGGATAATACGGTCTGTGAGGTTTTTCAGTTCCAGCAGGGATAGGGCATATTCAGGCAATGGAGCTGCTTCCAGTTCTTTATCTGCCTGGAAAGTTTTATCTTCTGCTATGAAACGCCCGCGTTTTTGCCAACGCTCTGTTTTTCTCCTTATTCTGTTGACCCCAAGAATCCAGTACAGTATGAATCCAATGAATGGCATTGTGATACATACCCATAGCCAGCATAGAGCGGCGCGAGGATCTTTTTTAAATATAACAGCATGAGCCGCTGAAAGTATTGATAGGGTCGCAAGGATTCCTCCGGCAATCCATAAATAGATATTGTCAGATATAAAAATAGTTCCTCTTAGCAATAAATATCCCCTCTGCTTGAAATTACGGCTATTAATGCTTATACTTTAAAACCTGAGACATCTCAACTTTTATACTTTATATATTACAGGAGAATTTTAAAATGAATACATTAAGAACAACTTTACTTCTTGGCTTGCTTACAGTTCTGCTGGTAATAGCCGGAGGAGCTATAGGTAGCCGCACAAGTATGGGCGCCCACGGAGGCATGACTTTTGCCCTTATCATATCTATTGTTATGAATATGGGCTCTTACTGGTTTTCAGACAAGATAGTTCTTGCCATGTATAAAGCGAGAGAAGTTACTGAGGAGCAATATCCTGAGCTTTACTCAATAGTTAAGGAGCTTGCCCAAAATGGGGGAATTCCCATGCCAAGGGTGTATATTGTTGAATCCGACACCCCTAATGCTTTTGCTACAGGGAGAAATCCGCAACATGCTGCTGTCGCTGCCACTACAGGAATTTTACGAATTCTCTCCCGTGACGAGCTTAAGGGAGTTATGGCGCACGAACTTTCACATGTAAGGCACCGTGATATACTTATTTCATCTATTGCCGCTACTGTTGCCGGCGCAATTACATATCTGGCATTTATAGCACGGTGGGCTGCTATTTTTGGTGGTAGGGGGAGCAGGGATAACAATGGTGGTGCAATAGGATTAATTGCAATGGCAATTTTGGCTCCTATTGCTGCTATGATGGTTCAAATGGCTATTTCACGTTCACGGGAATATGAAGCAGATAAGGGTGGCGCAAAATTGTCAGGTAATCCTCTGTATCTGGCAAATGCTCTGAAAAAGCTGGATATGGCAAATAAACAGATACCTATGGATGCTAATCCTTCAACAGCGCATATGTTTATTGTTAATCCGCTTACAGCAAAAGGTATGGCATCACTTTTTTCTACGCATCCGCCTACTGAAGAGAGGATTAAGCGTTTAGAAGAGATGAAATGACTTCGGCTTTTGGTCGTATGCGTCGTTGCCTTTGTCGCAGGCCACTCAACACTTGTAGGGGCGACTTGTAGTCGCCCGATAATCGGGTGGCAGAATGCCGCCCCTACGGTCGCCTCGTGACCTATTCCTCAGGACGCCTTGCCGATGAACCAAAAACCTGTGTCATTAAACATTTGTAAAACCTGTGAAGTCAGGTGTATCCTGAGCTCATAGGTTTTTGACCATATGCCGCGTAAGATGGTGTGGAGTTTAATTCCACACTCCACACTGGATTAGCTGAGCCAAAAGCCGAAGTCAGGAGGAATGATTGTCCAACCCCAGAAAAGCAGCATTTCAAACACTTCTCCGCATAGAGAAGGAACGCTCATATGCTGATATTCTCATTGATCTTGAACTTAGAAACGGTAAGCTGGAAGGGGCTGACAGAGGCCTTTTTACTGAGTTAGTTTATGGGGTTCTGCGCCGTAAAGGGACTCTTGATTATATAGTTAGCAATTTTTCAGAAAGGCCGCTTGAGAAGTTAGAACGTAATGTTCTGTTACTGCTCCGCTTGGGTCTTTATCAGATGTTTTTTCTGGATAGAATTCCTGTTTCCGCGGCAGTAAATGAAACTGTAAATCTTGCCAAAGAGTTCGCTCCCAGAGCTTCAGGTTTTATAAACGGGGTTTTGCGCAGTGCAGATTGCGGAAGAAGCGACATTAAGTATCCTGATAAAAAAGAATCTCCCGCTAAGTTCTTATCTGTTGCCTATTCACACCCTGAATGGATAACTGAAGAGTGGATAAAAGACCTTGGAATTGAGGAGGCTGAGAAGCTTGCAAAAACAATGTCTCAGCCTCCGACTCTTACTTTAAGGGTGAACAGACTTAAAACTAACAGGGAGAGTCTCTTATCTACACTTAAGGAAGAAGGTGTGGAAGGGGTTTCATCTGAGTGGTCTCCGGAAGGTATTGCTGTTACCTCTTCAATTTCTCTACCGCAAATGAAGAGTTTTAATGACGGCCTTTTTGTAGTTCAGGACGAGGCTTCTCAGCTTGCTGTAAAGCTTCTTAATCCAAAGCCCAGTGAAAGTGTTCTTGATTTATGCGCTGCACCTGGTGGTAAAACTACATATATTGCCCAGCTCATGGATAACAGAGGGCATGTTCTGGCCTGTGATATAGGGGAAAGAAAGCTGGGTAAAATTCAGGATACGGCTCAACGTTTAGGCAT
>WQYY01000007.1 GCA_009780995.1 Desulfuromonadales bacterium | reverse complement strand
CCGGGTTGGCTGTTACTGTTGTGCAGTTGACCGACCAGATCATCGCGCCTCTTGATTATGATATGGCCTGTGATGTTCATAATCATATGCGGCAAAAAGGTGTGAACCTTATTTTTAAGAATACCGTACAGAGTATTCAGGAGACTGGAACCGGTCTGACCGTTAAGCTGATGGATGGTGAGCTTGTTACGGATATGCTGATTATGGCTGTGGGGGTAAAGCCGGATAGCGGTTTGGCGAAATCGGCCGGGCTGGATCTGAATGGGCTTGGCGGTATCGTGGTAGACGGACATATGCGGACTTCAGATCCGAATATTTATGCCGTAGGTGATGCTGTAGAGGTAGTCGATTTCGTTACGGCGCAGAAAGCCATAATCCCTTTGGCCGGACCGGCCAATAAACAGGGGCGTATTGCGGCGGATAATATCTGCGGTATTCCCTCTAAATATAATGGAACCCAGGGTTCTGCAATCCTGAAAGTATTTGACATGACGGTGGCAACAACCGGTGTCAATGAAAAAACGGCGAAAAAGTTGGGTCTTGACTATGATAAGTCTTTCACATATTCGCCGAGTCATGCAAGCTATTATCCAGGCGCTATGAGCATGACTATCAAGACACTATTTGAGAAAGGGAGCGGAAAGATACTTGGCGCCCAGGTTACCGGTTTTGAAGGTGTTGATAAACGCTGCGATATATTTGCAACCGCCATACGGGCTCATATGAACGCTTCTGATCTTGCTGAATTGGAGCTCTGTTACGCTCCACCATATTCTTCGGCGAAAGACCCTGTGAATATGGCTGGATTCACTATTGAAAATCTCCTGACCAACAAAGTGAAAAATTTTCACTGGCATGATGTGGATTCTCTCTCTCGCGGCGGAAGTGTGATTTTGCTGGATACCCGAACAGCCATAGAGTATGAAAACGGGCATATTACCGGTTTTATAAATATTCCCCTTGATGAGCTTCGTGAACGCTTGAATGAACTGGATAAAAGCAAAAAGGTATACGTAACCTGTCAGATGGGGCTTCGGGGTTATGTGGCGGCTCGGATACTCTCACAAAACGGATTTGACACCTATAACCTGAGTGGTGGCTACAGGCTTTACCATTCTATATTCGGGAAGGTAGTACCGCCGGATGTGACCGGTACGAAACCCATTGCCGTAAATCCTGAAACAGAACCTGTACAGGGGGGATCTAACGCGAAAACCATAAAGGTTGACGCCTGCGGGTTGCAATGCCCGGGGCCGATTGTGAAGCTTTCTGCTGTTTTAAAAGAAGCGCAGAATGGTGAAATCATTGAAATCAGTACAACTGATCCGGCTTTTGCCGGAGATATAGAAGGTTATTGTCGCAGAACCGGTCACTTATTTTTAGGGCTAACAAGTGCTAAAGGGATAAGCACAGCGCGAATTAAAAAAACGGAAGCAGTACAAGCCACATACGGTGCGCCAGCCGCTAACGGCAAAAACTTTATTGTGTTTTCCGGAGATCTTGATAAAGCAATTGCATCTTTTGTAATGGCAAACGCTGCCGCAGCTTTGGGTAGAAAAGTCAGTATGTTTTTTACGTTTTGGGGGCTAAATATATTGCGAAAACCGGAAAAAGTGGATGTAAAAAAAGATTTTATCTCAAAGATGTTCGGTATGATGATGCCGAGAGGCTCAAAAAAACTTGGTTTATCAAGAATGAATATGGGTGGCATAGGAGCAAAAATGGTTCGCGCTATCATGAAAAGTAAGAATGTGGAAAGCCTTGAGGATTTTATCATTATGGCGCGAAAAAATGGTGTTGAGCTTATAGCTTGCTCTATGAGCATGGATGTGATGGGTATTAAAGCGGAAGAATTGATAGATGGTGTGAAGCTGGGTGGCGCAGCGGCGATGTTGGCGCATGCGGAGGAATCGGATATGTCGTTGTTTATTTAAAATTCTTTTTGGCAAAAAATAAACCACAAAGGGCACAAAGGTTTACACAAGAGGACACTATAAATAATTCAAAATTCTTTTTTTGTGTTCTTTGTGTGACCTTCGTGTTCTTTGTGGTAAAAATCACTTAATTGGGTGCTGAAGTTTCTTCCTGGTTACCGAAGTTAGCGCTTGCCTTTGCTCTCTCAATGGCTTCCATCTCTTTAAGACGTTCTCCCATCCAGAAGTAAAGGTTTCTGGCAGTTTCGAAATTTAGTACTACTCCGTTTTCAATATAACGGACAAGACTTTGCTGCAAATCTTCAGGTTTTTCGTGAGTTACATTTCCGATTGTACCATTAGGATTTATCTCATGATTTAATTCATGAGGTAGAGGTGGCCTCTCCAGATAAAAATTCATTACAAGCTCTCCTCTGGGGGAAAGTCCACCGTGTGCACCATTTACATATACAGGATTGTAGGTGTAATTAAAGACATACTTGAAATTTACTACAGGTTTTTGATCAGCCAATGTCAGGATCCTCCTTTAAAATTTATATATTTTATAACCCATCATACTACTTTAATGTATTAAGTGATAGCAAGTTAATTTTACAGTGGACTAACTTTAAAATAATAACAAGTTATTGAGTTATTGTTTTAAATGCCGAGGAAGCCAGTGCATTGAAACGCTTTATGTTTCAAAATATTTTATTATGATTTTGCCTAAGGTTTGACAATAGCTATATTCCCCTGCTATACAACGTCTGAACGGTTTTGTTATTAGTTGCAGGATAAAATTATTGCAAGGATATTCAAATGTCTATAACAACAAAAACCAGATTATTTGCTGTGATTGGAAACCCTGTATCTCACAGTCTTTCTCCTGTTATTCATAATGTTGCTTTTAATGCCCTTGGGCTGGACTTTGTTTATTTAGCGTTTAAAGTGGAGGACCTTAGAAGTGCTATCGCCGGAGTGAGAGCTATGGATAATTTTATGGGCTTAAGCGTTACGATTCCCCACAAAACGGAACTTATTGAGTATATTGATGAAATAAGTGAAATTGATCGTCTAATAGGTTCAATAAATACGGTGGTTAAGGAAAATAACAGGCTTGTTGGCTACGGCACAGACGGCCCTGGCGCTATAAAGGCTTTAACAGATGCAGGAGTGTCTATTTCAGGCAAAAATATTCTTATGTTAGGTGCTGGCGGAGCTGCAAGGGCTATAGCATTCAGTCTCTTATTTGAAGAGCCGGCATCTCTCACAATTTTAAACCGTGAGGCAGAATTGGAGATGCTTGATAATTTGGCGTCTGATCTGAAGAAAGTGGAGAAAAGCAAGGTTATCCACTCTGTTCTTACTGAGGATTCTGTTGCTGCTTCTATGGCAAAAGCGGATATAATTATACACTGTACCTCTATTGGCATGTTTCCGAATGTTAATGTTTCTTTAGTTCCCAAAGAACTTTTTAAAGAGTCACAGACTTTTTTTGATGTTGTATATACTCCTTTAGAGACAAAACTTCTTTCAGATGCGAAGTCAATGGGGTGTAAGGTCATTTCCGGAGTTGAGATGTTTGTAAACCAAGCGGCTCTGCAGTTTGAATATTTCAGTGGCAAAGAAGCGCCGGTTGATCTGATGCGTAAAGTTGTTATGGAGCATCTCGCCGTATGAATATTGTGCTGATAGGCTATAGAGGGGCTGGTAAGAGCCATGTTGGTAAGCTTGTAGCGGGGGAATTGAATATGCCGTATATAAGCAGTGATGATATGGTTGTTTTAAAGGCGGGAATGAGTATTCAGGAAATTGTTGCAAAGTTTGGCTGGAACCATTTTCGGGATATTGAGTCAAAGGTAATTCAAGAACTTTCATTGCAGGAGAGAAGCTTGATTGATACCGGCGGAGGAGTTGTAGAAAGAGCTGAAAATATGGCGGCTCTCAAGGAGAAGGGGGTTGTTTTCTGGCTCAAAGCTTCTGTTGAAACTACAGTTGCCAGAATAAAGGGGGACCAGGAACGCCCATCTCTTATCGCAGGTAAAAGCCTGAATGAAGAGGTTTCAGAGATGCTCAAAAGGCGGGTGCCTTTATATAAAGCTTATGCAGATTATGAAATTGATACTGACAATGCAGAGCCTGATGAGATAGCAAGGAAATTAATAGTATGCTTTGAAAAGGGTTTAAACAGTTCAAAGTAGATATTGAATATTATTTGGTTTCATGGGATAAAATGGAATAATAATAGTTGTTTGGATTTAGGAGGTCATGTGAAACTTCGGAAGGGCGACATAATATTTATTGTTATTGTTGTGGCAATTTTTTTAGTTTTTTATTTAATATCTGGGGATGTAAAGACAAAGGCGGTTCCCAGAAATGCACAACACCAGCAGGTTTATGATATGCTGGCAGCAGGTAAATCAAAGAGCGATATAGATCTGGTCTGTGTAACATGTCATGATGGAGTGAATATTAAATTCCCGCCAGATCATCCGGTAAAACCTACCGGGGGCAAAATGAGCTGCCATTTATGTCATAGAATGTCATAACTCTACAGGAATTACAGGGCTGCCCGGGGTCGTTGAGCGCAGCTCTGTAATCTTAAAAATGTCAGTACTAAACCTCACTTTTGAAATTAAGAAGCTTATTTTCCATATCTCTTCAGTCCATTCTGCTTTCTCGCATATTGACCCTGAGAAAATTCTTGTATCTGTTAATAACGTAAAAAACTCCAATATGCATGGTACATACGCGAAAATTTACCCTTTGCGATTTAAAGATGGAGAAAAAAGCACTCTCTTTAAGCGCAGAGGTAGATTGTTTAAATACAGTATGCCGGCCGTAACCGTTGATGAAAAGGAGATGCTGTATATAATATGCTTTATGATTCCACGGTTTATGAATCGTCCCTTAAGGGATAAACTAATAACGATAATTCACGAGCTTTACCACATATCTCCTGATTTTAACGGGGATATAAGACGCTTTCCCGGAAAGAATTATGCACATGGCAGCTCCAGGGATAAATACAATAAAGTTATCGGAGATTTTGTGGATGAATATATGCAAATGCCCGGTAGTGCCGAGCATTTACATTTTCTTTCAGTTGATATGGATGAGTTAAGAAGGAATTATAAAATGATTGTAGGTAAAAAGCTTTCTGTCCCAAAGGTCAAAATAGAAAAAGAGTGATATCTTCCATATTCTATCGGCAAAGAGTAATAATGGCATCAACTGCCCGACTTATACCTGCCGACACTTGACTGATGTTTGTCGCAAGCATATATGCAGGTGTTGAAACTATCTTATTTTTTCCATCAAGAACAAAATTTTCCGCTGAACATTCTATGTGGACACTTCCTGTTGCATTGATTGCTGCTGCTGTTTCAGGATCATTTCCTATAGTCAGTTTTGGGTTATGCTCTTTACCCAGGACAAGAGCCGTAACAACAGGGGCTATACAGAAAACTCCTATGGGTTTGCCGGCATTGACAAACTCTTTTATCAGGCGTTCGACTTCGGGATGTACTGTAGCAGATGCTCCTTTTGAGGCAAAATCGCATAAGTTTTTAGCCGCTCCAAAACCTCCGGGTAAGATCAGTGCATCGAACTCATCTGCCTTTACTGTTTTGATATCTTTTATTGCCCCTCTGGCAATTCTTGCAGATTCTCTTAAAACATTCCTTTTCTGACCTGTGGGGGTAACAGTCAAGTGATCAACCTCATCCAGACTATTATCCGTTGAGATACAAACGTATTCAGCCCCATTTTTTTCAATGGCCAACAGGGTAATGACAGCTTCATGAATCTCGCTTCCATCATAAACACCGCATCCTGACAGTATGACGCCTATACGCCGCTTCATTTTAAATCCTCCTTTTTACCAGCGTGCCCCCGAAAAAATAATTGAAAGAGCTTTTGCTATACCTCCCTTTGAAACAAATCCGTGAGGTTCATTTGAGTTAAAATATATACTGTCTCCTTCGCGTAAAGTAATAACCTCTTTTCCATAATGTACTTCTACTTCCCCTTCAAGAATATAAATAAACTCTTCGCCTTCATGACTATAAAAATATAAATCATTCCATTCATATGATTCGAAGTCTATTATAAATGGGGCCATTGATTGATTACGCATGCCATAAGCAAGAAGCTTATAAAGGTAAATATCCGGAGCACCATATCCTGCCCGGAGCCTGCTTTCATTAATTTCATCACTCCGCATGATAACAAACTTTCTCTTAGAGTCAGGATCCTCAAAAAAGAAATTAATATTAACCCTAAGCCCTTTTGCGATTTTTAGGAGTGTTGCAATTGGCGGTATTACCTGGTCATTTTCGATTTGTGATAAAAGTGGTTTTGATAATCCGGAAAGATCGGATAGTTCCTGAAGAGTTAATCTGTTATCTATCCTAAGATTATGAATTTTAGTGCCAATACGCAATTCTTTAACTTCTTCCCTGTTTTTCATGACATTCCTTTCTTATCTGATTTTAGAATTATAACTAATGCGCCATAACCACAGATACTAGCAGGAGCATTAAAAAATTCATCTATAAAAAGATTTCCTGTTGTTTCTAACCATTCAATGACCATTTTTTTTGATTTAGGCCCATTGTTAGGACAGTTTTCATCTCCCGTTATAACAAGAACTGCTTTTTGATCTCTTCTAAATGCACCGGAGATGAAGTTTGAGAGAGCGTCTATGGCTTCATCTTCATGAAGTCCGTGAATATCCAGCTCATAGTTTATTGTTATACTCCCTCTTCGGAGCTGTCTAAGCCAGTTTGCTTTTTTAGCAGGTATATTTCTTTCAGGTTTTAAATCATTACTGAATATTGTATCTAACTTCAGCGCTTTGAGTGCGTCAAGAAAAAATTTTTGTTCTTTTTCATCTATTTCCCGAATAGTTGCTTTTTGCGGCAGATTAGTTTTGGTTTTGACATCCTTTTTTTCGTGATTTAGCCGTTTTACATCAGCCATTGCTTCAAGGAATAAAGTTACGCCGTCATCCTCTGTTTTTGGTTTTTTTGTATGTTTGCTGCGTTCCTTTAAAATTGGAGGTGTTTCTGCGGCAACTTTTACTCCCTTAAGTTCTGAAAAAGGGGTTGTAGCAAACGGTTTCTTTTTTATTTCAGGCTCTTTCTTGTTTTTCATAAATCATTAGGCAGAATAATAATCGCAAATTCTTTATTTTCAATCCCATTTTTATCTGTTTGTGTCGGCGTATAAGTTGTAATTTCAGAAGCTGTAAGCAAAAGCGGGTCAATACCCTTACCCTGGATATAGCTGATAATGTTCATTCCTCTTATTACAGAAAGCTCCCATCTTGCCTTATCCTGCTCGGTTTTCCCATCTATAGCATAGTTATAAGAGTTAATATTAAATTTTTTATCGTTAAGAGTTTTAAGAAGCTCCGTAATCTTTGACATAAGTAGCAATCCATTAGGGCTCATATCTGAACCTCCGGGGTTAAATAGAAGAGAATCAGATATCCCTATGGTAACTTTACCGGTCAATTCGGTAATAGTGACTTTTCCTGATGCAATTTCATCTCTCATAATATTCAGCAGTTGTCCATAAATCATGTTAGTTTGCCTGGCTTTGTTTTCCCGTTCCTTTTGAAGTCTCAAAATTTGAAGCCGTAATCTGGCGTTTTCATTTTCAAGATCATTTATACTTTGTCTTAGGTCATGGGTTCTGTGTAATGATTCTTCCTGGGAGGCTGATATATCCTTGAGCGTGTTTTGCACTCTCGTTTCAAGCCTTGATTGTTCGGCTTTAGACATATCAAGTTCAGTTGTTAATAATGTAACTTTAGTTTGTAATGTAGCGTTTCTTGCTATAAGAGAATAATAATCATTTCTGGTTGCTTTTACATCTTGTTGAAGCCTCTGATTTGCGGAAACTTGTTGTAAATATCTACTTTCACTGACTACACAGCCAGACACTGTTAATAGAAAAATTGTCATACTTGATAATATTAAAAATTTATGCACTTTTTTTCACCCCATCATACTAATAGATTGAGAATAACATTAAGAAATATAATGTCAACCGCAACTAAATTTATTTACGCTAATATTTATTTACACTAATCAATTTTGTTGACAAGGGTAGCGTTAATCCCTTATTCTTAGCCTCGTTCGAATAAGAACTGTCTTATCAAGAGTGGTGGAGGGAAAGGCCCGAAGAAACCACAGCAACCGGCTTTAATGGCGTCAGGTGCTAAATCCTGTCCGGACTGCCGGACGAAGATGAGATGGGAGCAAGATTGATAACGTCATAAGCCCCTTCTCATCAAATGAAAAGGGGCTTTTTTTATAAAATGTCAGTCGGAGTTGTTACAGAAAAAAGTGTTACATTTAACACTGAATTAAGATTGGATAGTGGGCGTATATTGGGTCCGATTACCCAGGTTTATGAAACCTACGGTAACCTCAATAAAGACGCTTCTAATGCCATTCTTGTGGCTCACGCCTGGACAGGCAGCGCCCATCTTGCCGGGAAACACAGGGAAGAAGATACCAGAGTCGGCTGGTGGGACGCCATTGTCGGTCCCGGCAGACTGCTGGACAGCGATAAATATTACATTATCTGCATAAATGTTATTGGTTCATGTTACGGCTCTACAGGTCCTTCCTCAATAAATCCAAAAACAGGCAAAAAATATAACCTTACATTTCCTGTAATAACAGTAAGAGATATGGTGAGAGCTCAGGCGATGCTTCTTGACCATCTTGGTATTCGCAAGCTCAAAGCTGTTATAGGGGGGAGTATGGGTGGAATGCAAGCACTTGAGTGGGGGACCCAGTTTCCTGATAGAGTTTCATCAATTATTGCCCTTGCCGTTACTCCTGCGCCGCCGCCACAGGCCATCAGCCTTAACGCTGTGGCAAGATGGGCGATATTTAACGATCCTACATGGAAAAAGGGGGGATATCGTAAAAACCCGAAAGACGGTCTTGCGCTGGCTAGAGGTATAGGTCATATAACATTTTTATCCGGGGAATCAATGGAAAGCAAGTTTGGACGGCGCTTTTCAGCCAGAGATGGCCAGTTTGATTTTTTTGGCCGGTTTGAAGTTGAGCGTTACCTTAATTACAACGGGTATAACTTTGTTGATAAATTTGATGCCAACTCATTCCTTTACCTTGCGAAAGCCCTTGATCTGTATAATGTTGCTTTCGGATATGATTCAATTGAAGAAGCTTTGGATAGGATAAGCTGTCCGTTGCAATTTTTCGCTTTCAGTTCAGATTGGCTCTATCCTCCGAAAGATACGGAAGAAATGGTGCATGTTTTAGAGAAGCTGGGTAAGAAAGTGGAATATAATCTTATAGATTCTCCCTATGGTCATGACGCCTTTTTACTGGAGCATGAAACTTTTTCACCTCAGATAAAGGGATTTCTTGAACGGGAAGGGTAGAGAAATTTCATTTCTGAAATAGTGTTAAGTGTGAAGAGTGAAGTGTGGAGTAATTTTAGCCCAACAGGGCTTGATTTTCATAACCGCAGGTCAACGATCTGAGGAGACAAAGAACAAATAGAATATCTGCCTGAAAGGCAGGACGTTATGTATGGGGAGCTGTCCTCAGTGCCCCGAGATAAAATTATTGGAACGCAAAGAATAATAGGATTAGAATAGCGGTAAATTATATAGAAAGCGTTATTTAAATGATAAAACGGCAAACAACGATAAGCAGAATATTTAAATTAAACGGTATAGGGCTTCATACAGGTAAAGAGGTTAATATGGAATTCCTGCCCAGGCGGGAGTTTGGCATTGCCTTTAATCTAAACGGGATATTAATTCCCGCACGCTATGATATGGTGCGGGATACCCGTTTGTCTACCCAAATAGGCGATAATGGAGCATCAATAGCCACTATAGAACATTTAATGGCTGCTTTTTATTTTGCCGGTATCACAAATTGTCTTGTGTATATTGATGGCCCGGAAATTCCTATAATGGACGGCTCAGCTTGGGAATTTTACCATGCCATGTGGCGGGCCGGAATTTATGAATTCCCTGAGGAGAAAGTTTACTTAAAAGTCTTAAAGCCTGTTGAAGTGAAACATAATGACTCATGGATACGTATAAAGCCTCTGAATACACTTGATATAACCATGACAATAGATTTCAGGCCTCCTGTTGGTGTACAGAAAAAGCGAGTAATGGATGTTGAAAACGCATCATCAATTATTAACTCAAGGACATTCGGCTTTATTGAAGAGCTTGAAGCCATTCAAAAAGCAGGTCTGGCAAAAGGAGCTTCTTTAGACAATGCCATAGCCATAGGGGAAGATTCCATTGTGAATCCACAGGGCTTGCGTTACAGCAAAGAACTGGTCAATCACAAAATCCTTGATCTTATCGGAGACCTTTATACATCAGGATACAGGGTGTTAGGTAAGGTTGAGGCAAATAAAACAGGCCATTTCCTCAATAACATGCTGTTGAAAGAGGTATTTTCTTCAGAAGAGAATTATAAACTTTATTGATTTTTATATGACTTCGGCTTTTGGTCGCATGCTGCGTTGGCTTCGTCGCGTCCCGCTTGACGTAGGGGCGGCAATCTGCCGCCCGCCGTTTCATTGATTACAATCGCGGGCGGCAGATTGGCGCCCCTACACAAAATTCTTTTCTTTTTACGCCTTTGCTAGGAGCGTACGCGACGAAGCAATCCAGAAAGGATTTTTGTAGTGGCGACTGTCCTTGGTCGCCTGAAATAAAACATGTATAAATTATTGCCTAATACTCTTTATATTTATACAATTAGGCAATCATACCGTAAATGTTTTATTCATAGCGTAATTTCTATCAGCTGAGGTAATATCTGAGCTCATATATAATTAGAATTATATACCATAGTAATATCAGTATTGCATAATCTTCCCATGACTCATACAATTAGGCAATAATGAACTGCCATTGCAAATAGATTCGCTACGCTTGCTAAAAACGCTATTCCTCATCTTTCCCGCATACGTTTAATCATTCCCGAACTAATATTTTTGTTTTTACGAAAAAAATTAATAAAAAAATCTAATAAAAAGCATTAGATTGCTTAAAATTTTTAATAATGTTCCATAGATCTTGGTCTCCTGCAGTTAGGCAAAACAAAGGGAGCTTGGATTTGAAACAATACACAACGTACAATGGGGAAGTGTATGTAGTATAAAAGTGACGGAAGGCATTTTAGCAACAAAAAAGCTGAAAAGGGATTTTCCTTTTTCGGCTTTTTTGTTTTTGTGTAGGGATAACATGCTGTTTTTAGATATGGGATATGAGTTTCTAAGCTCTCCACTTAGTCTATTTTAATGACACTAGCGTTAACTATTTTCAATATTATGAAAAATATATAAGAAAAAGTTTGACAATATAATAAGACTTTGATAGTCTCCAATATCATATCAGTTTTTAGTATCATGAAAATATATCAACACTGGTCATTTGCCGATGATCTCCTAGATAAAAAAACAAGGAGGAAACAATGAACAAGATATTTAAAACAATCTGGAATGAAACTTTAGGTGCCTGGATGGCCGTAGCGGAAATAACAAAAGTATCCAAAACAGGCAGAAATAAATCACGTATAGTAATATCAGCTTTAGCCTTTGGCACCTATATGTTACTGGCATTTTCTACTCCGGTGAATGCGGCTGTCTACAGCGTTCCGGCGGGCGCCAACATCGCTCCGACTATCAATACGTCCGTAAATGGTGATATCTTAAATCTGCAGGGCGATGCCTATCTATCAGACGGTGTCAACACTTCTGCCGCCATAACTCTACCGTCTGGATTAGCCATAAACGGAAACGCAAGTGCCACTACCGGTGCTACTCCTGGTGTCAGTACCATAACCATAAACGACGGAGCTGGCAACTATGCACAGTTATATTCACCCACCGGCGTAATTCTTAATACTTCCGATGTGATTTTTACGGGTGGAAACAACTCCACTACCAGTGGCCTCACTGCAAATGGCGGAGTTCTCCACGTTAGCGGTACCACTACTATTAACGGTAGCGGTACCCTTGCTTTTATCGCTAACTCAGCGTCTGGGGGGGCTGGTGGAGCGATTTACAGTAGCGGCTCGGTATCCATCTCTAGCGATACAGTCGGGCTGATCAATAACTCTGCCCTGAGCAATGGCGCAATTTATAGTGGCGGTTCGGTGACGATTGATGGCAGTGCGATCACTGTGACTGGCAATCAGGCCCAAGGTGCTTTCGGTGCGATTCAGGCAGCTGCAGGAGGTGTATATATTGGCAACGCCAACAGCGTAGTCACAGTGAGTGACAACCACGCTTTAGGTCTTGTTGGTGTGGTTGGCGCCGGCGGAGGTGGTGCGATTTATACTGGTTCGACTGGCGGCGGTTCGATAGTGATCAACGGCAACCAGATTACCATATCTGGCAACAGTGCAAAAGATCAGTACGGCGCGATCGCTGCGAGTGGCGGGGGTGTAACAATTGGCAATTCTGACGGCAGTACCGAGACGGTTACAATAACCGGCAACAGTGCTGGAAGCGATTATGGCGCCATTTACGCTTATGGTGGTCCGGTAACTATCAATGGTAACCAGATTAAAGTGGCTGACAACCAAGCAGGCGGACAGATCGGCGCGATTGTTTCGTTCACTTCCGTATCAATTGGCAATGCCGGTATTACTGACACTGTCGAGGTGACGGGCAACAGTGCCGGGACCAACATTGGTGCGATTGCCAGCATGGGCACGGTAACGATTAGTGGCAATTCAATTACGGTGGCTGATAACAGCACTCAAGGCGGTTACAGCGCGATCCTTGCATATGGAAACGTGTCTATTGGCAATGCCGACGGCACAACAAGCACAGTCAACGTGGATAACAACAGTGCTGGAAGCGGGATTGGCGCGATTTATAGTGGTGGTTCGGTGACGATTAATGGCAGTCAGATTGATGTTAGCAAGAACTCTGCCGGATCGAGTGGCGGGGCGATCTACGCAGTCGGAAATGTGTCGATTGGCGATGTAGGCAGTACCAGTGCAGTTACTATGGACAACAACAGTGCTGGGACCAACGGCGGTGCTGTTTATGCCTCCAGCGACGTCACTTTTGTGACAGGGGCATCTTCTTCTATCAGCGGCAACAAGGCTGGCGGAGACGGTGGAGCAATCTGGTCCAGCGGCAATATCACAATCACCCCTGCAGCCGGTTCGTTAGCCACTTTTGCCGATAACGGTGCCGGTGGAACCGGCGGAGCTATATATATTGGCTCCGGCAAAACATTAACAGCAACCGACACTGTATTTACCGGTAACATCGCCGGAGTTAACGGTGGAGCAATCTATGCCGGGCCAAACAGCTTCGTAAATCTGAGTGTCACACAAGACGCTACTGACTCCGGTAACATTGCCACCGGCCTTGGCGGCTTCCTCTATATGGACACAGGAGTGACAACCAACATAGACGTAGCTGCTGGACAGACCCTCACAATTGGTGCTAACACTGCCGACAACGCCGACTCTATAGTGAGCTTGGACGCTACTTCCACATTGAATAAACTTGATGCAGGAACCCTTATTCTATCTGCCCAAGGTTCAGACGTAGGAAACGTAGACGTACAGAAAGGGACGCTTGCACTTGCTCAAACCGGAGCATTCAGCACGATAGGGGATTACACAACAGCAGACGGAGCGACAACAAGTCTGGCTACAGCCCCTGCAACACTTAATGTAGGAGGAGCATTCACTCAAGCGGGCAACACAAGCAACCTAAACGTAGTCCTTGGCTCAGGCATGATCGGTGCTCCCGATTTTAAACCGGACATAACGGCAGCCAGTGCGTCATTAGCAGGAAACTTAATAGTACAGGGCTTCGATGGCGCTACACTTCCTAAAACTATATCAACAACCGGACTTGATCTGATCTATAACGTAATACATACAACAGGCTCCGTTTCAGATGGAATAACCGGAAACTTTGACAGCGTTAGCGTAAGTACAAACGGAGCGCAACAGCTTCCAGATTACCTGGTCTTAGGAGGAGGGTTAGCCAATAACAACAATGACTACGACATAGGGTATCAACTGGCCTGGTTCAGCGGCTCTACAACATATGCCGGTACCTTTACGGTAGACCCAGCAGCAACCCCTACATTTACAGTAGGTGTTAATCTGACAGATCAGACACCCACAGTAGCATGGGACGGTAAATCTCTTATTAAAAACGGGGCAGGTACCTTAATACTGGCAGCGGTTAACAGCTATGATGGGACAACCACAGTAAACGCCGGCACACTGCAAACAGGTACCACTGATGCTATCGCAGACAGTAGTGCAGTTACTGTAGCAACTGGGGCAATACTGGATCTTAACAACAACGACCAAATAATCAATGATCTCTCCGGTGGGGGAAACGTAACTTTAGGAACAGCAACGCTCACAGAAAACAACACAACAGCAACAGACAGCACAACATTTGATGGAATAATAAGCGGAACAGGAGCCCTCACCAAAACAGGGGCAGGCACATTAACCCTGACCGGAGCCAACAGCTACACAGGAGCGACAACAGTAAGCGCTGGATCTTTATATGTTAATGGCGATCAAGTTGCAGCAACCGGAGCGACAACAGTAGCTTCAGGAGCTACATTGGGAGGTACGGGGACAATTGGGGGGGACGTAACCATAGCAAACGGTGGGACATTAGATCCGGGTGCGGCAATTGGAACCGTAGGTACCCTCACAATCAATGGCAATTTAGCTCTTAATAGCGGGTCAGTACTTAAATATCAATTTGGGCAGGCAGGAACTCCAGGCGGGGCATTAAATGACCTGACAGTAGTAAATGGGAATCTCACCCTTGGAGGTAACACCCTGAATGTCACGGTATCGCCAGATGGGAGTTTTACTCCGGGAGTATACAGAGTTATCAACTACACCGGAACACTAACCGGTAGCGCCAGTGACATAACCATGGGAACAATGCCTGCAGGGAGTCAAGCAACTATTCAAACTTCTGTGCTGAATCAGGTAAATCTGATCAACACAGCTGGCATGTCATTCACTTTCTGGGATGGAAACCCCATCTCCACCGGTGGTGTAGGAGTGGCAAATGACGATATAATTCAAGGTGGCAACGGTACTTGGAATGCAAATACCAGCAACAATAACTGGACAAACAGCGATGGCAGTCTAAATGGAGCATACGCTAACTCCTCCTTTGCGGTATTCCAGGGGGCGCCCGGTATAGTCACAGTAGACAACAGCGATGGGCAGGTAATCTCCGGAGGGATGAGCTTTGGTACTAATGGTTATGTAATACAAGGCGATCAACTTGAACTAGCATCCGGTACTAACTTCATACAAGTGGGAGATGGTACAACAGCAGGTGCAAGGTACACAGCCACAATAGCATCAGAGCTCACCGGCAGCGGAGGAATCAATAAAACCGATGCAGGTACTCTGGTACTTACTGGAACCAACACCTACGAAGGCGGGACAACAATTTCAGGAGGCACATTACAACTTGGAAATGGCGGTACCACCGGCAGTGTAGTAGGCAACATAACAGACAATAGCGCACTGGCCTTTAACCGATCCGACACATCAACCTTCACAGGGGACATCGACGGAACGGGAACAGTAACCCAGAATGGTATAGGAACCACAATATTAACCGGCCAAACCCTCTGGACAGGAGGAACAGCAATAAACGCGGGAACCCTAACACTGGATGGCAGTAATGGAGGAGCACAGCTAACAGGCACAATAACAGGCCAAACAGGAACAACTCTTAACATAGACAATGGAGCAACCTGGAACCTAACAGGCAACTCAACAGTAGGGAACCTGAATGGCAATAACGGAAACATAGGAATCAACGCTAACATAGCAGCAAGCACAAACGACCAGATAACAGCAGACACAGCAAACGGCAACATTGCCATAGCAGTATCTAATACGGGAGGAGAAATACACGGCAAAGCACCCACGCTAGAACTAATAAACGTAACAAACCCAGAAGCAAGCAGTGGGAACTACACCCTAGCAAACGGCCCATTAGAAGTAGGATTATACAACTATAACCTGTTAAGCGGAAAACAACTTA
The DNA here is from genome assembly GCA_009780995.1 of Desulfuromonadales bacterium. Lineage (GTDB taxonomy): Bacteria > Desulfobacterota > Desulfuromonadia > Geobacterales > DSM-12255 > WQYY01. Next base: position 15,230 of record WQYY01000007.1, on the reverse strand, counting down.
ACTATAGTCAAGCAAACAGTGCAAACTGGTATCTAGCACCAAGCTATGGAAAAGAACTGATCACATTAGTCGGAGCAAGCGATCAAACAAGCACCTGGCTAATGACCAACGACTCTCTGTTGCAAAGAATGGGAGAACTGAGAACAAGCAGCAGTGACGAACAAAAACATCCATATCAAACCTGGATAAGAGGATATGGGTGGCAGGCAAGAGTAAACACCAACAATAGCCAGGTTGGTTACATAGAAAACACCTACGGAGCAGACCTGGGAGCAGACAAAACCTTTGACACAAGCATAGGTAAAATCTATGGCGGATTAATGGCAGGGTATACCAATAGCCGAAGGAGCATGAACGGAGGGGCAGGGCAAAGTCTAACCGATACCCTCTATGCAGGAATCTATGGCACATGGATAAATGAAAAGGGGTACTACATAGATGGGTTAGCGAAACTAGGCCACATACAGAACAACATAAAAGCCTATGACACAGAAAACAGCAGAGCGAGCTATGGGACTTGGGGAATAACCGCATCACTAGAAGCAGGGAAACAGTTCAAAAGCCAAAATGGTTGGTACATAGAACCGCAAATACAAGGAACAATAATCAACTTTACGAGCTCAAACTTCAAAACAAGTGGTAACGCAGCAAATATAGAACAGAGGAAAGCCACAAGCTATGACTTGAGAGCAGGGCTAGTAGCAGGGAAGAACATAAAAACAGAAAGAGGGAGCATCCAGCCATACATAAAAGGGATGTATGGGAGGAGCTGGACAGACTGCGGAGGAATAACCTACAACGGTGATACAATGATAGCCAACACGAGCGGAGACAGGTATCAGGTAGGGGGCGGCATAGCATGGCAGATAACAAACAGCAGTGAACTGCATGCAGATTATGAATATATAAAAGGAAGCAGAATAGAAGTACCTTGGAAGTTGAACGCAGGATTTAGGTATAACTGGTAAATTTACAGTGTGGAGTTTGCAGTGTGGGGTGTGGAGTTGAACTCCACACTGAATAAGAGTTCATCTCTCTTTTCTCCTTGTAGAGAGATGTGGTCTGCCTTTCGGCAGATCGACGGAGGAGGAGGTTGCCCAGATCGTTTCCTCCTCCTTCATTCTTATTATTGTTTATATGATTAGGCAACGTTGTTTTATTCAATTCTTCTATGCTGCTATTCCTATCAACTGCTGTGATACCTGAGATTATAGACCATTATAATATTTGACCCTTGCTGTTGACCAATCTTATAAATAGAGCTATATAACTAAATGTTATGCGATACTTTATTACTATATTAACAATTTTATTTTTTGTCTCTACAGCTTTTGCAGTGAACAGTAGTAGGAATTTCGGTGGTGTAGGGATAGATGGAACTCCTTTAACAGACGGTAGGATTGTGGTTAATCAGGTTGTAGCTGGCGGCCCTGCAGCGGTAGCAGGAATAATGGCCGGTGATATAATTGTTCAGATAGATGGGACACCAACGAAGGGGAGTAATTTTAAATATATTTTAAATTACCGTTTAAAGGGTAAAGCCGGAACAGCTGTTACTTTGAAAATTCAGAGGCCAGGGGAAAATAAAATAAGGACATTCCATTTAATAAGACACCAGTTAATACTTCCCAGAAAATAATCAGGCAGTGCTGCTTTTGGTTATAAGCATAACTCCTATGCAAACAAGGATTATCCCTCCCCATCTCATAGGAGAAACAACTTCTCCAAGAAAAAATTTTGCTAAAAAAGCTACTACTATATAGTTCAGCGCTTGCAGAGGAAGGGCTACAGATAGGTCTTCCCATGAGAGCACTGCCAGCCAGAGAAAGAAAAACATGGCCAGCATCGCTGTTCCTATTATTAACTTGGGGTTTGTTACAGCCTGACCTGCTGTATGGAGTATCCCACGGAAAGTCATTTCAGATACATCTCCCATCTCTTTCATGCCTTTGGCAAGCAGGAGATCTCCTATAGTTCCTGCTGTTACAGCCAGCAGCATAATTCCCAATGTTTTCAGCACAACAATTTCTCCTCACCATTATAATTACAGAGTTTTATACCATTTTTTGTTATCTTTTCTTTAATTTTAGGGCTTAATAGCGCAGCCAATTCATTTTCATGCTGATAATCAGGCATCCATTTTGTTGTTTCACTGTCTTTCAAATATCCGGGGTGAAGGTATATTTCAGTAACTCCCTCCTGTAAACGGTCTAATGCTTTAAAAATATAATCTTCTGTCATGGAACCGGAATTTAAAAGCCCTTTTACTTCATCAGCATAATTTATCCCCAGTATTTCAAGGGGGGATCGGCAACGTTTAGCAAGACGGCCAAAAATAAAGGCATCAACGCATTTACCTAGGAATCTCCGTTTTGAGATAGAAAGCTCAGTCAATAACCGTTCTCTGCTCAGCCTAAAGCTTTTTATATCATACTTTGGCATTAGTTTACATAATATGTCGAATACAGTCGGGTGCATATGGATATTCAGGTGACCGTCAATATGAGATAATTTAAGACCTGTGGAGAGGAATTTTTCGATTTGGGCTTCTATTTCTTTTGCTATCTGTTTTCGCAAGGGGCGTAGAAAAAACATCCGCATTCCGGCCATGATTGGGTCGTTAGGGAAATTCCCCTGGTAATCCAAAAGTGACGGAAAACCCTCATGTTCAGCAGTTCCTTTACCCTGCAGTAATGTTAAATGCAGGCCAACCTGCAAGTTAGGGTTGTCTTTTGCTATCTGAACCGCTTCATTGAAGGCGCTTCCTTCAACCATAAGAGAGGTACTTGTAAGAATTCCTGATTCCCAGCCTTTAATAACTGCTTGATTTACGCTATTTGACAGACCAAAATCATCTGCGTTTATGATAAGTTTTTTCATGTTGTTTCCGACTGATAAATTAAGGTAATATTAAATCATTGGCATAATAAGCGCTTTGTCATATTTTTAAAAAAGAAAAATTGTTAAAGGAGTTTAAAATGAAAAAAATATTGTTGATAGCTCTTGCTATGGCAGTTACGCTTACTTTTACTGTTTCTGCGTTTGCAAATGTGAGAGTCATTCCGGGTGTAAATGATGCTGCGACTCTTAGTAAGACTACTAATGCAAACCAAACTAATACCAGTAAAAAAGTTGTAACGCCAAAAAAAAAAATAATACAAAATCGGTAAATAAATAAACTGGTAATCAAAACAAAACGTTTTTAGCCGCTTTTTTATAAGCGGCTTTTTTAATTTTGCTTCCTTTTTTTCATGTAATCCAGATACTGCTTTCCCTCTTTAATCAGTTTCTTACGCTCTTCGCTGTTTACAATCATCTTGCCGATACTTCTGGCAATATACTTGGGCCTGAAATAGAACTTCTTGTAGAATCTTTCAACTGAATCAAATATCTCCTGGTTGGAAAGATGGGGATAATTTACTACACACATCTGATGGCCTGTATTATCAATGTAGTTTTCCGATGCCAGCCACCCTTCTTTCTGGCACTCGTTCCAGAATTCAGTCCCCGGATACGGAGATGCCAGGGAGACCTGAATAGAATCCAGATCTAGCTGCTTGGCATATTCAATGGTATCTTTTATAGTCTCTTTGGTCTCCCCGGGAAGCCCCATTATAAAAGCTCCATGTATGGTTAGCCCCAATGTTCTGCAATCTTTTGTAAATTGTGTCGCACGCTCCCTTGTAACCCCTTTTTTTATGTTTTTCAGTATCTGCTCATTACCGCTTTCATAACCTACAATAACATGGTGCAGGCCTGCGTCCCGCATTATTTTAAGGGTTTCAAAATCACAATTTGCCCGCGCGTTAATTACCCAGGATATACCAAGAGGTTTTATAAGCTCTGCAACAGCTCTTGCATGACGTGTATCTGCTGAGAATGTGTCGTCATCAAAAGAAAGGTCTCTTAATTCAGGGAGGTTTTCAGTAATCCACTTTACCTCCTCATATACGTTTTCAGGGGAGCGGGTACGCATCTTTTGGCCCGCATATGTCTGCGGCCAGAGGCAGAAGGTGCATTTTGCGGGGCATCCGCGGCTTGTATAAATCGAAATATAAGGGGATTTGAAATGCGGGATTATATATTCGCTTATCGGTAAATCACGTTTATATACCTGTGATACGAATGGCAAAGAATCTAAATCGGTGAGGATTGGCCTGTCCGGGGTAGCATAATACTTATTATCCTTCAGAAAACTTATTCCTTCAATGCTCTCCCAATTACGCCCTTCGCACAGCTCTTTTATGGCATAATCAAACTCTCCTCTGCATACAACGTCAATAATGCCTACTCCCTGCCTTAGACTCTCCTCAGGAAGGATTGTAACCTGAGGGCCTGTTAAAACTATAACAGTTGACGGCTTCTGATCTTTTATCCGCCTTGCTGTCTCAGTATCCAGAGCGAGAGTAGGTGTGGATGTGAACATAACAACCATATCAAAATCTTTTGCGATATTAAGGCAATCATTTATGTCAAAGCGTTGTACAGGAGCATCTACAACCCGTGAACCTGGTATCATCCCTGCGGGATAACATAGCCAGGTTGGATACCAGAAAGATCTGACTTCTCTTGCTGCCTGGTAGCGTGAACCTGCACCCCCGTCAAAATCTTCAAAAGTCGGTGGATTAAGAAAAAGCGGTTTCATATATCTCCTTTGTAAACGAGGTCGAACTGCTCTCCATTTTTTATATAAATCTGTTGAGGATTGCAATCATACTCTTTAAGAAAGTTAAGTATTTTTTCGCTGTTATCTGCGCTGTATCTTATTGCAAGACCACAATCCGAGGAAACAGAACGGGGTGCAGGAATAAGCATTATTGGTAATTTTTGTTCTTTAAGGAGCGTCTCAGCTTTTATAGCCTTATGAACTGAGCCAAGTATGGCTATGAACTCTCCATTTTGTACCATAGGCATTGCCGGTATCCTTATCTGCCATTAATATCATGTTATAAAATCATAAGTTAATTGACTTTATACTCTTGTCCAGAATAGTATAGCGCTTATGAATATCTACATATTATTAGCAATACTCGTAGCTTTTGCAATAGCTATAAATATACCGCTGGGGTATCTCCGCCAGGGGACCCAGAAATTTACCTTTGCATGGTTTTTTTATGTACATTTCAGTATCCCCTTAATCATTTTCCTGAGAATTAAAGAAGGAGTAAATTGGAAATTCATTCCTTTCTCCCTGAGCGGCGCAGTTTTAGGCCAGATCATTGGAGGTAGAATTAAGAGAAAACGGATTAAAGATGACTGAACGTGTAAGAATGAAAAAACCTCTTTCTGTCTCAGATATTCTTGCAACAGCATTTTCAGGAAAGCCTACAGAAAAGCGTTTGCAGGAAGTCTATATCTGGCGGTTCTGGGATAAAGCCGTAGGAGAGCAGATTGCTGCTAAAGCTTATCCTGCCGCCTTCAGAGATGGCATTTTAACTGTACGGGTTTCGAGTTCCCCCTGGATGCAGCAGCTTACGTTTCTTAAATCCGATATTATTGTCGGGCTTAATCAGGAAATCGGCAAACAGCTTGTAAAAGATATCTTTTTTAAACAGGGTAAAATAACCAGAGCAGATCAAAAAACCTTTTATAAAGAAACGCCAAAACCTCCACTTACTGATAAGGAAAAAAACTGGGTAAATGAGCGGGCTGAATCAGTTAAGGATGAGGAGCTGAAGGAGCTGTTCGTTAACCTTATCTCGAAACATCTCTCAGACTCTTTATGACCAGACTTTTAGTCATATACGGTGACCGTAGGGGCGATCATTGATCGCCCGTATTATCTGGCGCACAATGTGCGCCCCTACATTTCATACAATTAGGCAATAATTTCTTAGTCTTCATTTCATCTACTATTCCTATTAGCTGCCGCTATACCTCAGCTCATAGGGAATTCCGCTTTCTAAATTTGTTGCCTGGCTTTATAGCTGCTCGTAGAATTAGGCAATATTGGTATTTTATGCAGATTCGCCCTTTGGCTGTTTAACTCCACACTCCACTCTCCACACTCCACACTATTTTCCACCGCCGCATATTCTCACCAGTTCGTCAGTATAATCATTTTCTCTATTCTTAAAAAGGATTATAGGCTTTAATACTTCACTTCTTACCTGCTTACCTTTACAAAGCTCTGCCATAAACATTTTAGCAGGAGCGTCAACAGTACCATGAACCATTTGAAGCCTTTTTAAAGAGAGCTTCAGAGAACTTGCCTCATTAATAAATTCCGTAATCCTTTCTGTATGGTATATGAAACAGATACTTCCTCCTGGTTTTACAAGCTTTTTACTAACGGTCAGAAAATCTGAAAGAGTTGCGGTTGACTCATGCCTTGCCTTGTCTCTCCCGTTTTTGGGGCTTAGCTTCCCTGTGCCGGCTTTACGGTAAGGGGGATTTGATATAACAAGATCAAAACTTTCAGGTTGCAAATGCTTACTAAGATCAAGGATATCGGTTTCCAACAGGGTTATTTGTTTGCCTAAACCGTTTATTTCCACGTTCTGTCTGGCTATTTCTGTAATATCGCGGTTAAAATCAATAGCTGTGAAATAAGCTTCTGCTCTCCTTTGTACCATAACAAGAGGAATAATGCCGCAACCTGTGCCAAGGTCAATTACATTACCCGTAGCGGGAGAGGCAAAGTCAGCCAAAAGCAGTGAATCCACGGAAAACCTATGGCCATCTTTTGGTTGTATAATCTTAAGCCCATAACCCTCCAGAAAATCCAGAGTTATTTCGGAGTTTTCCTCTTTATGCCTGTTTATCATTTCGAAGAGGGTTACCTGCTCTTTTATAGATAATTTGCTTTTCTGTTTAGTTCTCTTAAGACACAAATTACAACGCTCTTCGCTACATTCCTGGCAAAAAGAGCAATCAATACAAGGGTGTTTTTTTAAAGAGGTACTGTTAATAGGAACTCCTTATGGTTTAGTAAACAATATTGCGTTTTGGAGCAGTCCCTGACAAAATTTTTGCAAAACTTTTTCCCTGGTCAGAATTTATTAGAAGATAACGTGGAAGTTTCATCATATTGTCTGCCGCTGTTGCATGATGAGCTTCAATAGTGAAAGCGGCAATATAGCCGGCTGCGGAAGCCCGTTTCATCAGATCGTTATCATATATCCCAAAGGGCCATGCCAGCATGTCTACTTTTACTCCGAGCTCTTTTTCAATTTTTTCCTTTGATTTTGTAAACTGTATTGTCACAAACTTATCAAAGTCCGCAGGTTTTAGCCGTTTACGCTCCTTTTTAAAATTTGGATGCCAGAATGTGTGGGATTGAAAATCAAAAAGCCCGCTGTTTTTAAGAGTCCTTAGCTGATCCCATGTCATTGCATATTTGGCATTTGAAATTGCTGAAGGATAAATGAAGAGAGTAACAGGAACCCGGTACTTCTTAACAATAGGGAACATATATGTGTAAATAGATTTATGCCCGTCATCTGAGGTAATGACAACTGATTTTGGTCCTGGAGCCGGTCCTTTGTGCTGATACCAGTTAATAAGTTGGCGCAGAGGTATAACTTTATAGCCATTATCTCGGAGATACTTAAGGTGCTCCTCAAAAACAGAGGTTTTTATTGTCATTCCGTCAGTAACTTTAGGGCCTAAGCGGTGATATAGAAGGATAGGGACACTGACTTCCTGCTTTGGCGCTGCTAAAGCAGGAAGAGCAGTCATAAATAGTAGCAATAAGGAGAGAAGAAATTTTTTTGTCATTAGTTATTCCTTGGTTTCGGCTTTTGGTCATATGCGAGCTAGCAAGAATACGCCATAGGCGTTGAATATCAATAGAAAAAGAAATATACGAATCTTTTGTCCATAGGACATTAACCGTTAAAGCCCTATGGGCTATGTGTTGGTTATATACGATATTTCTATTGATATGAATGCCCTACGGGCAATGCAGGGGTGGTCATTGGCCGTCCGGTTTTTCGAAGCGCCCAGTGCGCCCACTAAGTAGAACACCTTGCTTAGGGCTCAAAATCCTGTACCATCAGGTAAAATATTTTATTGTCTAATTATACTTATTTTGTACAATCAGGCAATTATTTTCTAAGGCTGTTATCACATTAGTTGAGGTAATACCTGAGCTAACAGGTAATATTGCATCTGCATATTTCTTTATAAATCATAGAATTAGGCAATATTTAAAAACATACTGTCTTCAGATTTTTAGTTATACAAGGCAGCCGAGGAGCAGGGCGAGAGATGTAGCAGCGCTACGTTGAGTGCCCTGTGAAATGAACCACCCCGCCGCGTTTCGCGGCACCCCTCCATGGGAGGGGAATTTAACTTCACTCTTCACACTCCAAACTCCACACTCGCTGAAGTGATATATTATCTTGAGCCGAATATAGCAGAACCTACTCGTACCAAAGTAGCCCCTTCAGCGATCGCAGCTTCAAAATCTCCTGACATTCCCATGGATAGCTCTTTCATGGAAACTCCGGGTACTGAGAGGCTTTCTATCTCCTTTGAAAGAGTATATAGCTCTTTAAAATAAGGACGGGCCCTGTCTGGATCATCGAAAAAAGGAGGCATAGTCATAAGCCCTTTTATTTGCAGGTTAGGGAGCTTCGCAGCTTCTTTTACAAGGGATATGACTTCGGCTGTTGTTGTCCCGCTTTTTGTAGCTTCACCTGAAACATTTACCTGTATAAGAATATCGCACTTTTTGTTTATTTTTTCGCACTGCCTGTTTATCTCTTCTGCAAGAGATAGCTTGTCAACAGAGTGAATCATCTTAACAATATCTGCAATATATTTGACTTTATTGCTCTGCAAATGCCCTATAAAATGCCACTCTATAGGTTCTTTAACGATATTTTGTTTTTCAGTCAGCTCCTGTACATAATTTTCACCAAAGACAAGCTGTCCGGCTCTAGCTGCCTCATCAATAAAAGATGCAGGTTTTGTTTTGGATACAGCAACAAGTTTTATATCGTTGGGATTACGGCCTGCCGCAACAGCAGCGTCCGCGATTCTTTTTTTAATTGCGTTAAGATTTTCAGAAATCATTTTATTCCTCCAGAGCGTCTATGGATTTTAACGCATCAATAACCTCTGTAAGCGGCAGCCCCACAACATTTGTATAAGAGCCTTGGATTCCCTTAACCATATAGGCTGCCCCTCCTTGAATAGCATAGGCTCCTGCTTTGTCAAGTGGGTCTTTGGTTGCGACATACCTGTTAATCTCATCATCAGTAAGTTCTTTAAAAAAAACGTCAGTAGTTACAGCCTGCTGAACTATCTTTTTTTGCAAGCTGTCATAAACAGCAAAACCTGTTACAACTTTATGAGGCTTGCCGGAAAGCTTCTTTAACATTCTTACTGCATCTTCACTGTCAAGAGGTTTTCCCATTATTTCATCATTACATACTACAATTGTATCTGCACCTATAAAAAAACGGGCTTCTGCTCTGGCTGCAACATCTTTAGCTTTCTCTTCTGCAAGACGAAGTACGTAATCCAGGGGTTTTTCGTTATGAAGAATAGTTTCATCAATGTCTCCTGGCACAACCTTAAACTTGATGCCCGCGGACTCCAGAAGTTCTTTTCTTCGCGGAGAGGCTGACGCAAGGATTATACTTTTATTCATTGGCACTGCTTTAGACTCCTTATCATACTAAACTCAGCCTGTTTCCACTCTTCAAGAGCAGCAAGTCCCCTTTCAGCAAGTTTCTGTCTTCGCTCTTTCTTTTTTGCAGGCTGATCTAAGGGAGGGAATAAGCCGTAATTAACGTTCATAGGCTGAAAATTTTTCGGATCACTGTTTGTAATATGATGTACAAGAGCTCCCAGCGCTGTTGTAGAAGGCGGGTAAACAGCTATTTCCCCAGTCGCCGCTCTTGCTGCGTTAATGCCTGCCAAAAAGCCGCTTCCTGCAGATTCAACATAACCTTCTACCCCAGTAATCTGCCCTGCAAAAAAGATGTTTGGATTTTTCTTAAGCTGAAAACTGGGTAATAGCAGGGTAGGAGCATTGATAAAGGTATTTCTGTGCATAGAACCCAAGCGTACAAATTCAGCATTTTCAAGTCCTGGTAGCATCCTGAACATTCGCTTCTGTTCCGGCCATTTGAGCTTAGTCTGAAAGCCTACAAGATTGTAAAGGGTCTTCTCTATATTCTCCTGCCTGAATTGGACAACCGCATAGGGGATCTCTCCTGTTTTAGGGTCTCTGAGCCCCACAGGTTTCATAGGGCCGAAGCGGAGTGTATCTAGCCCTCTTTCAGCAAGCTCTTCAATTGGCATACATCCTTCAAAATGTACAACTTTTTCAAAATCTCTTGCAGGAACTTTTTCTCCGTTAACAAGGGCTTCCACAAACGCTCTATACTCTTCTTTGCTCAAAGGAGAGTTCAGATAGTCGTTACCTTCTCCTTTATCGTATCTGGAAGCGGCAAAGATACGATTCATATCCATAGAGTCAGTCGTAAGAATAGGGGCGATTGCGTCATAAAAGTAAAGGTATTCGCCTGTGAGCTTTTTGATATCTTCCGCCAGCAGATCGCTTGTAAGGGGGCCTGAAGCAATTACAACAATACCATCTTCAGGAACAGTTTTTATCTCTCCGCGATGTATGGTTATGAGAGGGTGGTTCGATATTTTTTCAGTTATATATTTTGAGAAAAGTTCTCTGTTTACTGCAACCGCACCACCTGCCGGAACTCTTGTAGCTTCAGCAGCTTCCATAAAAAGGGAGCCTAAGCGGCGCAACTCTTCTTTAAGAAGCCCTACAGCATTTTCAAGAGAATCTCCGCGCAAAGAATTAGAGCAGATAAGTTCTGCAAAACCTGGCATACTATGGGCAGGTGAGAACTTTTCAGGTTTCATCTCGTGGAGTTCAACTTTAACGCCAATTTTTGCCGCTTGCCATGCCGCTTCGCAACCTGCAAGGCCTGCGCCTACTATTGTTATTGAGTTTGATATAAACAAGTTTTTATCTCGAAATTGTATTTATTTGTTCGATATTCTGCCAGTTGGTGAATTTCACATTATGATAAAAAGGCTCTTCCTGGCCGGCATAAACTACATAATCTTCTGTATTAGAAAAGAGCTTTTTCAATAGAAGAAGATTTTTAATATGATCAGCTGATAATGTGGCGGAAGATTTGATTTCTATAAAACGGACTCCATCAGGTAATTCCTGCACACAATCAACCTCCACTCCTTTGGAGTCTCTCAAAAAATAGTAATTCGCCGGTACTCCTGCGTTAAAACGTATTTTAAGCAATTCCGAGAATACAAAATTTTCAAACAAATTCCCCCGCAAATAAAAAGTCTCCAACTGTTTTTCCTGCTCAATATTTAGCAATGAACAGGCCAGTCCCGTATCATAAAAATATAATTTAGGCGATTTTATCATTCGACGATTAACATTGCCTGACCAGGGTTGAACAAAGTATAAAATATAACTTGCCTCTAAAACCGAAAGCCATGATTTTACGGTGTTTACAGAAATGCCTGCATCGGTGGCAAGGGAAGAAAAGTCAAGAATGTTTCCAACTCTACCTGCGCACAGTTTTATGAAACGCGCAAAAGTAGTCAAATTTTCTATATTCCGCAGTAAACGAATGTCACGTTGCAGATAGGTTTCAATGTAATTCGGAAAAAAGTGAATTGGGTCAATATTTTCGCTGTACAAGCGCGGATAGCCGCCATTAAACAGAATATTATCAATGTTTTGGCTGGTTAGTTTTGCAGATTTAAGTTCTGAATATGACAAAGGAAGCAGTTTTAAGTAAGCTACTCTGCCTGCCAAACTTTGCGATATATGCTGATTCATCAAAAAACTTTGAGAACCCAATAAAATAACTTTTCCGTTTTCGGTGCTATTATCCAAAATTTCCTGCAAGTACGAAAAAAGTTCAGGAACATGCTGCACTTCGTCTAAAATAAACTTTTCGCCTGCAGAACGCAAAAAACCACGAGGGTCGCTTTCGGCAAACAGTCTAGTATCAGGGTTTTCCAGCGAAAAGTAGTTGTAATTTCCACCTATGTTTTTCGCCAGCGTTGTTTTTCCTGATTGCCGCGGGCCTGTGATGTTTATCGCAGGGTATTTTTGTAAAAGAGTAAATAAAGCTTTTTCTATGTTTCTATCAATCATAGATTTAAACTCAATTGGTGTAATTTTGCATTCCGAGTGCAAAATTACACCAATTCTATTGAGAAGGCAAATTGTTTTTCGTCAGTATAATTATCAGGGTTTGTTCGTGTTACTGGGACAGGATATTTAATTGTAGCAGGAAGACATCGCTGTTAGGTTAAGGCTGAAAGCCTTTTAATCAATAGCGTAGGACAATGCCCTACGAATATGAATGTATTGTATTCGTTTAGCCCTGAAAGGGCGAAATCCGGTTTTTCACAGGATTATGCGCTTTCAGCGCTTGGTTTCTTAATTGTCCCTTTTTCGTCGGGCGTTGCCCGACGCTATTGATAAACGCTCTTTCAGAGCTATTTGGTATTTCGGGGGGTATTCTGTGGGCAGTATATTTAATTAACGACAGATGTAGAGCAGTTTTATATATTATTTCTGGAATGCACTTCATTTTCTTGCCGATTTTATGGTCTATCAGAGAATTAGGCAATTTTTCGAAATACTATTAAAACCTATCAGCTCAGGTATTACTTCAGCTCATAGTTTAAATGTATTGAAAAATCGGCCGAGACAATATGGCATATTCGTAAAATTAGGCAATACATTCTGATGGGAAATTACCAAAAAAATAATTGCTAATTCCCACCCTCTTTGTAATCGCACCCTTCTTTTGGGCACTTCAGAAACTCTCCGGTACGTTTGTAAACCTTTTTTACCAAAAGAGGGAAACCGCATTTTGGGCAAGGCTTTTCAACAGGAAGATCCCATAGAGCAAATTTACACTCAGGATATCTGTTGCAGGAGTAAAACATTTTACCGTATCTGGATTTTTTCTCTGTAAGTTCCCCCTGCTTACATTCGGGGCATGTGATTCCTGTCCCTTTAGGCTTAACAAGGGGTTGGTTGTTCTTACATTCAGGATAGCCGGAACATGACAGATATTTACCGTACCGCCCTTCTTTTATAAGCATTGGCTTTCCGCATTTTTCGCACTTCTCTTCAGAGAGAACAGGTTCCTGTGTTTCTCCGCTATCCTGATCTATATTTCTGGTATATTTACAACCATCTTTAAACCCTGAGCAGGCGATGAATTTACCGCGGCGGCCAAGCTTTACAACAAGTTTTTTACCGCATTCCGGGCATATTTCATCTGTTTCTTCCGTTGTAACATCAGACTTGCTGACTTCCCCTTCTTTCTTGTTAATCAAAGAGATAAACGGATCCCAAAATTCTTTCATCAGAGGCTTCCATTTTTTTTCTCCTCTGGATACCTGGTCAAGCTCTTCTTCCAGACCGGCAGTAAAGTTATAGTCAACGTAACGGGCAAAATGGTTTGTCAGCAGGTCGTTGACGATCATTCCTACGTCTTCGGGGAAGAACCTTTTTTTATCAAGCCTGGCGTATTTTCGTACCAGAAGGGTATTGATAATTGAGGCATAGGTTGAAGGGCGGCCTATACCGTACTCCTCCAGTGTTTTCACAAGAGTTGCTTCGCTGTATCTCGGAGGAGGCTGAGTAAAATGTTGTTCAGGGAGAAGTTTCTTAAGGTCAAGCTGCTCCCCTTCTGTGAGTACAGGAAGAATCCCTTCTTTCTCTTCTTTTTCGTCGTCGACCCCTTCAATGTAGAGCTTCATAAAGCCTGGAAAGCGGATTACTGTTCCTGTTGCTCTTAGTTTGTATCCGTTTTCTGTGATTATATCTACAGATGTCTGGTCAAGGAGGGCTTCTGCCATTTGGCAAGCTACCGTTCTTTTCCATATTAGTTCATACAGTTTAAACAGGTCAGGTGTAAGATGTTTTTTCAGTTCTGCAGGGGTTTTGTTAAGGTATGTGGGGCGTATTGCTTCGTGGGCTTCCTGAGCATTTTTTGTTTTGTTTTTGAAAAATCTTGGTTTTTGCAAGGCATACTCAGAGCCGTAAAGCCCTTGTATTACCTCTTTGGCTTCTGTAAGGGCCTGGTTAGAGAGAGCAACGCTGTCAGTTCTCATGTAGGTTATCAAACCTACGCTTCCTTCGCCTATATTAATACCTTCATACAGTTTCTGAGCTGTTGTCATGGTTTTTCTGGCAGAAAAGCCAAGCTTTCTTGCGGCTTCCTGTTGCAGTGTGGAGGTTGTAAATGGTGGTGCCGGTGAGCGTTTACGTTCGCTTTTTGTGACTTTATCAACTTTATAAAAGGTTTTGGAAAGCTCTGCTACAAGCTTATCAGCGCTTTCTTTATCTTTTATATCCAGCTTGCCAAGTTTTTTTCCTTTGACTTCAATGAGATTGGCAATAAAAGCCTGTTTTTTGCTGTTGTTAAGCTCTGCGGCTATACTCCAGTATTCTTGCTGTATGAAAACCTTGATCTCTTTTTCCCGTTCACATATCAGCCGTAAAGCTACAGACTGGACACGGCCTGCTGAGAGACCGTATCTGATCTTTTTCCATAGAAACGGCGAGAGGTTGAAACCTACCAGGTAATCCAGTACAGATCGCGCTTGTTGGGCGTCAACAAGATCCAGTGATATATCTCTCGGGTTTTGTACCGCATTCAGAATTGCACCTTTTGTGATTTCGTGGAAAACGACACGTTTGACAGGTATGGGATTCTTTTTCTTATCAATACCAAGGGCAGCCAGAAGATGCCAGGATATGGCTTCTCCTTCACGGTCGGGGTCAGTTGCCAACAGAAGTTCATCTGCATTTTTCAGTTCTTTTTTTATGGCATCAATATGCTTTTTGCTGTCAGAGAGTACCTCGTACTTTGGCGTAAAGTCATTTTCAATATCTACCGACCCTTGTTTACTGGGGATTGCTCTGACATGGCCGAAGGAGGCTAGTACCTTATAATCTTTTCCGAGAAATTTTTCGATGGTTTTGGCTTTTGCCGGAGATTCTACAATTACAAGCTTATTTGACATGGTATTAACTTTGCTCTTTTCCTAGTTTTTTAAAAAGTTATTTATAAATAGTAAGTTGTTAGTTTAATTTCAAGCTTAAAGAGATAATATCTTATATTTATGCAGCAGCGAAGACTTTGCCCGGCAACTGCAAAACAGCTCCCTGTAACTCAAGGTTAAGGAGGATAGCGGAAACCTCATTTACTGTCAATCCACTCTTTATAATAATCTCATCAATATGTTTT
>WQYY01000006.1 GCA_009780995.1 Desulfuromonadales bacterium | reverse complement strand
GAGTGGAGTGTGGAGTTAAACTTCACTCTCCACACTACAAACTTCACACTGAATCTACAAATGTTCTTTGATTAATTTCCTAAGGCTGCTTTCAAATCCGCTTCTGCTACTGTTATAGGCCCTATATTGAAGTTTTCAACAAGGAAATTCAGCACATTAGGTGTAATGAACGCCGGCAGTGAAGGTCCCAGCTTAATGTTTTTTATCCCCAAATGAAGCAGTGTAAGAAGTACTACAACAGCCTTCTGTTCATACCATGAGAGTATGAAAGAGAGAGGCAGGTCATTGACTCCGCATCCGAAGGCATTGGCCAGAGCCAAAGCTATTTCTACAGCGGAGTATGAGTCATTACACTGACCAACATCAAGCAGTCTTGGTATCCCTCCGATATCACCAAAATCCATCTTGTTAAATCTGTATTTCCCACAGGCAAGGGTAAGGATTACACAATCTTTAGGGACTTTTTCCGCGAATTCGGTGTAATAGTTACGCCCTGATTTTGCGCCGTCACACCCCCCTATCAGGAAGAAGTGTTTTATTGCCCCTGATTTGACGCCTGCTATTACTTTATCAGCTACACCCAGAACAGCGTTATGCCCGAAGCCTGTAAGTATTGCTTTATCCGGGTTGTCTTCAAAACCTTGAAGAGATTCGGCTTTAGCAATGACTTTAGAGAAATCCCAACCATCAATATGGGGGACATCCGGCCATTGTACTAATCCCCAGGTAAAGAGTCTGTCTTTATAGGAGTCTGCAGGTCTCTGGATACAGTTTGTGTTGAATATTATCGCTCCAGGGAAGTTTGCAAATTCTTTTGCCTGATCTTGCCATGCTCCGCCAAAGTTTGCAACCAGGTGTTTGTATTTTTTAAGCCCGGGATAGCCGTGGGCAGGGAGCATTTCTCCGTGAGTATAGATGTTTATCCCTTTACCTTCAGTCTGTTTTAAAAGTTCTTCTAGCATACGGAGATCATGACCTGATACGAGTATTGCTTTCCCTTTACGGGTGCCAAGCTGTACAGGTGTTGGTGTCGGATGCCCATAGTGTTCAGTATTTCCCTCATTCAGGAGCTTCATTGTTGCGAGGTTATGTTTTCCGCATTCCATGCAGAGATTTACATAATCCATAAGTCCAAGGGTTTTATCTGTTGTTGCCGCAAGGGCAGAATGGAAGAACTGCATTATTTCTCTGTCATTTTTTTCAAGTATGAGGGCATGGTCCATATAGGCTGACATCCCTTTTAATCCAAACAGAAGTATTTCAATGACTGAACGTATATCATCATCGTTGTGAAGAGACGCCAGGCCGTGTGCTTCTCCCTGCTTTACCATTTCTGCCTGATTTGTGGCAGGTGTAAAGGTTGCCGCGTCTTCTGTTATTGCTTCAGGTGTAACCCCTTTTGAAGCGCAGGCTTTTTCGTACATACTTTGAGCTTTGCTGCGTATGGCTACGGCTTGTTGTATTTTGGATGCAATGGTTGCGGGGTCAAAGTCTACATTGGTGACGGTTGTAAAGAGTCCTTCAACCAGAAATTTGTCAATTTCCGGGTCAGAGGCTCCGAGTTTACCTGCTTTTGAAGCAAAAATTGCAATACCTGTAAGGATATGTCTAAGAAGGTCCTGAAGGGCTGCTACATCAGGCTTCTTCCCGCATACTCCTGAAATGGTACATCCTGTTCCGTTTGCTGTCTGTTCACACTGATTACAAAACATGCTCATTGATTATGCTCCTTTCTTTGTAACAGTTAAGTTTTTTAACTGTCTGATAATTTTATATGCTTTTATATACAGAATACCGTTTTTATATTTAAAAGCTTTGACCTGAATCAAAGGATACAAATAAGGGGGGATGTTTTGCTGTCAGGGTTTGATTTCTTAGTGTTGTTTAAAGTATACATGTGATGATAGAATAATCAATTATGTATACTGAAAAACATTCTATGCTGGTATATATACTGCTGTATGCGATTTTTTTCCTGTTTCTGCCCGTAATGGCATGGGGAGACGATCTTGGAGTTCCTGACCTCTTAACGCCGGTACAACAGGAAAACTTTTTTAATCCTAACAGATTATCAATCTCTTTTGGCCAATCAAGGGATTCTGTTCCCACTTATTTTTTTCCATATTTTGAGCCACAGCTGGGACTTGATTATAGCGCCAGAGAAGAGGGACTAGGTGACCTCAAACAACAGACAACCTATATGCTTCATGGAGAGGCAGGGGGTAAACTGCATATTTTAGAAAATCTTTCTCTTCTTGCTGTGCTTAAAATACCGTTATACAGTTATGAGAAAACAGACATAGCCCCGGGGGTAGGGCCTTCTTCCCAGTCTGATAGCCGACTTATGAATGATCTATCCAATTTCTCTATATATGGGATTTCGTGGAGAGGGGAGTTAGGTATAAAGTTAGCCCCAAATATTGATCTTAATCTTTTTTATGACAGGACAAACCTGAATAAAGGAAATACGCCAACAAACACTCAAAGTCCTGAAGATAAGTTCGGTACGAGTATTATTTTTAAGTTCTAAACCAATTTTTTACTCTTTTTCACCAACATATACTGTTGCTATTCCAAAAGTAAGGTCATAGTGCAGTACATTTTTAAAACCAGCTTCTTTTATCAGTTCTTTAAATTGCCCCTGGTCGGGAAATTCCAGGACAGAGTCCGGCAGATATTTGTAAGCGCTGAGTTTCGAAAACATTCCACCTATTTTGGGGAGTATTTTCAGGAAATAGAAGTTGTATATTTTTCTGAAGAGTTTTGATTTGGGGTTAGAGAATTCCAGAATAACGATTCTTCCCTCTTTTTTAAGTACCCGCCCCATTTCTTTTACCCCTTTTAACCTGTCAACTACATTACGTATTCCAAAAGCGATTGTTGCGGAGTCAAAAGTGTTATCACTGAAAGGGATTTCTTCGCATGGCGCAACAGCCATTGATATCCTGGAAGCATATTTTGATCTGGCAATTTTTTCTCTGCCAAGCTCAATCATTTGAGGTGAGAAGTCTATACCTGTGATTGTAACTGTTTCAGGTGTTGCCGCTGCAATTTTTAACGCGACATCTCCTGTTCCTGTTGCTACATCAAGGATTTTCCCGTTATTTTCATATACAATCTGGTTTACCGCAAATTTTCGCCAATGTTGATCTACTCCGAAGCTCAAAACCCTGTTTAAAAAATCGTAGTTTGGAGCGATTGAGT
The DNA here is from genome assembly GCA_009780995.1 of Desulfuromonadales bacterium. Classification (GTDB taxonomy): domain Bacteria; phylum Desulfobacterota; class Desulfuromonadia; order Geobacterales; family DSM-12255; genus WQYY01. The sequence goes on along the minus strand of WQYY01000006.1, from coordinate 28,230 downwards.
CAAACATTTCTCTGATATGTTCCCCTTTATTGGAGAGTTTAAACATATAATGTTGTCCTTTTAGATTAGTTGATGTTATAAAAATAAACTATACAGGTTTTGCAGATACTGTTTCTATCACAAGTTAACAACCCCTTGCCAGTTAATTCTTTTTCCGGATATTAAGCCAATGGTCTCATTTATACGCATTCAGGATATTGCCGATATTATTATAATGACTTTCTTTGTCTACCAGCTCTACAGCTGGTTCAGGCATACTCATGCTTTTCAGGTTCTTATTGGCCTTATCGCTCTTGGTATTTTGTATATAGCGACCAGAAACTTAGATATGTACATGACAAGCTGGGTTCTTCAGGAACTTGGCACAGTCCTTTTTATATTAATAATAGTAGTTTTTCAGAGCGAAATCAGACAGGCCCTTTATAAATTCAGCATGTTAAGGAAATTACTGGGGTCAAATATTACGCCTGTTTTAGAAGATACTGATACGTTATCTGAAACGGTTTTTAATTTGGCAAAGACGAAAACAGGCGCTCTGATCGTATTTGAGAGAACGGAACGTTTAGATGATCTTTTGCTTCATGGGATACATATTGACAGCGTAATAAGTAATGAGCTTCTGATTACTGTTTTTCAAAAAGATACTCCTCTTCATGATGGGGCAGTTATAATTCGCGGCGGTAAAATCTCGGAAGCGTCCGCTCACCTTCCACTTTCTACGGCAAGTGACCTGCCGCAATATTTCGGAACGCGGCATCGTGCGGCTGTTGGCATTACTGAAAAATCAGATGCGGTTGTGGTAGTGGTTTCAGAAGAAAGTGGTGAAGTTTCTTTTGTTGTTGATGGAGAGTTGCGCAATGTTAGGACTGTTGAAGAGCTTTCAGCTATTTTAAAAACATATCTTTTTGTTTCTTCAGCAAAGAATAAACTGTCGTTGAAAAGGATTCTGTTCAGGGATTTTGGTTCAAAGTTTGTGATTCTTTTGCTTGTGATCGCAGGCTGGATAGTTATAAATTTTCGTGAGGGAAGTCTCCAGACGGATACGGCACCGATTACGTTTCATAATCTTCCGGCTAATCTTTTGCTGAAATCAACAACACCGGACGAACTTGAGGTGCAGCTTAAAGTTGTTTCTTCTATTTTCCCTTCAAATAAGGAGATGGATATTAATGCCGACATAGATTTATCAAAGATCCATGATGGTACAAATACTATTCCTGTGGGTGACAATGACTTTAAACTTCCCTTAGGGGTAACTATTTCAAGGGTAACACCTCAATCAGTGAAAGTTTTAGCGGAAAGAAAAATTCAGGCTGTTTTACCTGTAAACATCAGGAAAAAGGCTGGTTATAATAGTAAACTTCATGGAAGGGTTCTTTTGGCAGATCCTGCAAAAGTTATCGTTGAAGGAGCTGAATCAGAAGTTAGTAAGCTTACAAAAATTGATACTGAAGAGCTCAATTTTAACAGTTTAACAGGTGGAAAAACTGAGCTGAAACTTATCCCTCCATCTCCGGGGATAAAGATTCTTTCTGGCGGTATGGTTAGCGTAAAGATCATTAAACAAAAACAGTAACAATTTCAAATAGTTAATGCCTCAGAGGTCGTTTTTGTTTGACATTAAAACTTGGTTGTTATATAAAATGCAACATCAATTTAAGATAATAAAACAATCGGGGGCAATATGAAGCAGAGGAAAAGCATACTACTCCTATTTATTTTTGCACTTTTAATACCATCACACGTATTTGCCGCAAAAACCCACAAAGTTAAAAAATCCAAAACACTCACTTCTGGCGCAAGAAAACACAAAGTCGCAAAGGCGGAAACATCAGCTGTCAGATCGTATAAAGTGAAACATGGCGATACTCTTACTTCTATCTCCAAAAAAACCGGGGTATCTATTGCTAAGCTAAAACAATTGAACAGTTTTAGTAAAGGGAAATTAAAGCCAGGGGAAGTTATAGCTCTTCGTGAAATTAAAAAAGAGCGTGAATATCGTGAGTCAGCTGATAAACAGGTTCAGGTTGCGGCAGTTAAGCCGACTTTCAGATATAAAGAGCTGTTAAACGATAAAGATGATGCGAAAATTCTGGCTGAACTTAAGAATCAGGATACAACCTTTGATACTACAGCAAGTTCTGAATCTTCGCTTTCTGATGATTCTAAAGATAATGTTAAATTATTACAGACAAAAGCATTTGGTTTATTAGGTACAAGATACGTTTTTGGCGGTACAACAAGATCCGGCATTGATTGTTCGGCTTTTGTGCAAAAAGTTTTTGGTGAAATGAATGTAAAGCTCCCAAGAACGGCCAGGGAACAATTTTTAAAAGGTGAACCAGTTGATCTTGGTAATTTGCAAAAAGGAGACCTGATTTTCTTCCACACTTATGCGCCATTTCCTTCCCATGTAGGTATATATCTCGGTAATAATAAAATGATACATGCTTCATCCCGTAACCATAAGGTTGTTATTTCTTCGATGGATACTCCGTATTATCTTTCTCATTTTATAGGGGCAAAGCGAATTGCTAGAATTAACCCTGATGCTCTTAATGTTGATGAATTAACCAGTGGAGTGGAAGAGGAGTCTGCTAATAATGCTGTAGAGAGTGAGAATGATACTCTTGGACTGTCAATGGTTGATACTAAATAGAATAAATAGTAGATAAGTTAGAATAAAAGAATCCCTGATTATATTTTCAGGGATTTTTTTTATTTATATGACTTTGGTTTTTGGTTATATCTAAAATAGTGTGGAGTGTGAAGAGTGGAGTGTGGAGTTAAATTCCCCTCTATGGAGGGGCGCCCGTAGGGTGGGGTGGTTCGGGTGAACACAGTTCGCCCCTACATAAAATACGTGGCAGCATTATTGCCTAATCCTCTCACTACTTATACAATTAGGCAATCCTGCCTTAACCATTTTTCCCATAACATAATTTATATTAGCTGAGGTAATACCTGAGCTAGTAGATAATAAAGGTTGTATATTGCAAGACTTAGCACATTGCCTAATCCTCCAATTGCTCATATAATTAGGCAATATTTGAATATATTTTTGCGAGTAGTCTAAAGGTAACGAATGAGGAGGCTATAATCAAAGGAAATAGATAAGATATCAAATCAAAGAGTTTACAAGTCTAAATGTTTGCATTATTGGAGGCGGCGAGCGGATTTGAACCGCTGAATAAAGGTTTTGCAGACCTCTGCCTTACCACTTGGCTACGCCGCCAATTATTATTCCTCTTTAAAGCAGTTTGCTCTTATATCGCTTTTCACTTATTATGTCAACCTTGAATGTTGCCCTGTTAATACCTTTATAAATTTTACAAAATAATCAATACCTGACCATAATGTCAGGATAAAAGCTATCCATAAGTAAAATATCCCTACATTGTGCATATTCACATACAGTAACTGGTTTTGTACGGAAAAAAACCAATAGTAGTTATAGTGAAATAAAAGAGCAATAATGGCGACAAGCTGGAAGATAGTTTTGAATTTACCGAGATTGCTGGCAGAAATCACAATCCCTTCTGATGATGCGATGCTTCTAAGACCTGTAATAATTATTTCTCTACTTAGTATAATAAGAACCATCCATGCAGGTACCCTTCCATAAGGAATAAGCATGATTAAGGCTGCCATTACTATTAACTTGTCGGCAATAGGGTCAAGAAATTTTCCGAAAACCGTTACAATCTTCATTCTTCTTGCAAGATAACCATCAAGCCAATCTGTGATAGATGCTGCTGAAAAAAGTATGGCTGCCCAGAATCCGGCTGTTCTGCTGTCAGAAAGGAGTAATATTACCAGGGCAGGAATTGCGGCAATCCTGGCTAAAGTGAGGATATTCGGTAAATTCCAAATATTATTAGAGGGTTGTGCGTTTTTCGTCATAGATGTTTACCAGATAGCGGAGTAAATTCAACAGATATTATTTGTAAGATTGTTGATAGTTTAACACTCTGCTTACATAATTTTGTGTTTCGTTATATGGGGGAATTCCGCCGTATTTTACGACCTTGTTTAATCCTGCGTTGTACGCTGCAACTGCTAATGATACATCTCCGTTAAACGTGTTAAGCAGAAAGCGAAGATACCGTACGCCACCACGGATATTTTGCTCCGGATTAAAAGCATCATTTACATTTAAACCTTGTGCAGTTTTTGGCATCAGCTGCATTAATCCTGTTGCCCCTTTATTTGAAACGGCATTTGGATTATATCCTGATTCTGCATTGATAACGGCTTTTATTAGTGATTCGTCAACACCATACTCTTTTGAACATGCGGTAATAATAGATCCAAATTGGGCAGGATCGCCGATTTTTCCGAGTTTAAAGGTGGTGCGCATTTTCCTGTCTTTTTGAATAACTTTTTCAGGTATTCTCATAAATTTCTTAAAACGCTTGTCACAAGGGGTATCTGTAAAATGTACAGTCCCTTCTTCGTCTTCAAAACGGTATATATAACTATCAGCCTTTACATTTGATGTTATAAAAAAGATGGCTAAAATAGTTAATGATATAGATGCAAAATAAATCTTCTTCATATTCTTCACAGTATAACGTAAAAATGAATTTAAATTCAAGCCCCTTAGATATACCTTTTGATAGTAGATTGGCTTGATTCTTAAGAATTTTCTTGACATTGCATAGCTGCATTGCTATTAATCAACGTCTATGTGCAGTTCAGGCGCGTAGCTCAGGGGTAGAGCACTAGCTCGACACGCTAGGGGTCGGCGGTTCGAAACCGCCCGCGCCTACCATTATATCCGGATATTGATTTATTAAGCTTGATAATAATTCAGGAAGAGGTATCGATATCCGATGCCTTTTTTTATTGAGGATGAGAACATGAGCGATATATCTGTTACATTACTTGACGGTTCCAGTCGTTCACTTCCTGTTGGTTCGACTATGTATGACCTTGCAATGTCAATAGGCCCCGGCCTGGCAAAAAGTGCAATTGCAGGACGTATGAACGGGGAACTTGTTGATCTTTCAGCAAAGTTGGATGATAAGGCTGATGTTGCAATAGTGACAGAGAAAAATATAGAAGCGTTGGATATATTGAGACATTCTACTGCCCACCTTATGGCACAGGCTGTTAAACAGCTTTTCCCCGCAGCTAAAGTTACAATTGGTCCTGCTATTGAAACAGGCTTTTACTATGATTTCGATGTTGAGAATCCATTTACACTTGAAGATATTGAAAAAATAGAAAAGAGAATGCACGAGCTTGCAAAAGCAGATATTCCTCTGACCAGAGAAGTTATGTCAAAGGAAGAAGCAATAGAACTTTTCAAAAATATGGGTGAAGAATATAAGGTGGAGATTATATCTGACCTTGATGCGGAGAGAGTCTCTTTATACAGGCAGGGTGATTTTGTAGACCTTTGCCGCGGGCCGCATATACCTTCCACAAAATGGAATAAAGCTTTTAAAATTACCTCAATTGCCGGTGCTTATTGGCGCGGTAATGAAAATAATCGTATGTTACAGCGGGTATATGGTACGGCTTTTTTTGATAAAAAAGAGCTTGATACATATCTGGAACGTATTGAAGAAGCTAAGAGAAGAGATCACAGAAAACTTGGACGTGAACTTGACCTGTTTTCTTTCAGTGATGAAGTTGGGGCGGGTTTTCCTATTTGGCACCCGAAAGGGGCTATGCTCAGGACAATTCTTGAGGATTTTGAGCGTAAAGAACACTTAAAACGGGGCTATGATATTGTGGTCGGTCCGCAAATCCTCAGAACAGAACTTTGGCAACGTTCGGGTCATTACGATAACTATCGCGAAAATATGTATTTTACGGAAGTTGACGGGCAGAGCTATGGTGTGAAGCCTATGAACTGCCTTTCCCATATGATGATCTACAAATCACAGCTCCGTAGCTACAGAGATCTCCCTTTAAGGTATTTTGAACTTGGAACGGTACACCGTCATGAACGTGCCGGTGTTCTTCACGGCCTTTTAAGAGTACGTTGTTTTACTCAGGACGATGCGCATATTCTCTGTACTCCTGAACAACTGGATTCGGAGATAAAAGGAGTGATCTCCTTTGTAGCTCAGGTTATGTCGAAATTTGGCTTTGAATTTGAAATGGAGCTTTCTACAAGACCTGAAAAGTCTATCGGTTCTGATGAGGATTGGGAGAGGGCAACAAACGCCCTTTTAGGTGCTTTAAAGGAAACCGGCCGCCCCTTTGACATTAATGAAGGAGACGGTGCTTTTTATGGCCCTAAGATAGATATAAAGCTGAAGGACTCTCTTGACAGAAGATGGCAGTGTGCTACAATCCAATGCGATTTTACTCTGCCTGAAAGGTTTGATCTTTCATATATTGATAGTAATGGTGAACGTAGACGTCCTGTAATGGTTCACAGGGTAATACTTGGTTCAATTGAGCGTTTTATAGGTGTTTTAATAGAACACTTTGCAGGTAACTTTCCTCTTTGGCTCTCTCCTGTTCAAGTAATAGTCCTCACAGTTACTGATGCCCAAACCTCATATGCCCAGGAAATATTTGACAGCTTACGGGCTGCTGGCATAAGATCAGAAAAAGATTTTCGTAATGAAAAGCTCGGTTTTAAAATAAGAGAAGCGCAGCTACAGAAAATTCCATACATGCTGATCATTGGTGACAAAGAGCTTGAATCAAAGACTTTGACACCTCGTTATCGTGATGGTAAAAATCTGGAGCCAGTTTCTGTTGATTCATTTATAAATTTTATCAGGCAGGAAACTGCTGATTATCACTAGGAGGTGGCACCATAGCTAAGGCAACAGTTAATATTAATGAAGAGATAAGAGCAAGAGAAGTCAGGGTAATAGGCCCGGAGGGCGAACAGATAGGAGTTTTAACTCTCCAGGAAGCTCTTGCCAGGGCAGAAGAGCAACACTTTGATCTTGTTGAAGTTTCGCCTACAGCAGCGCCGCCGGTTTGCCGTATCATGGATTACGGTAAATTTAAATATCAACAGAGTAAAAAGCTTCAGGAAGCTAAAAAGAAACAGGTTCAGGTTCAATTAAAAGAAGTAAAGCTTCGCCCCAAAACTGATGAGCATGATCTGCAATTTAAGATAAAACATGTAAGAAGATTTCTTGATGAAGGTAATAAAGCAAAGATAACCCTTGTTTTCAGAGGGCGAGAGATTACACATACAGAGTACGGTCAGCAAGCTCTTGACAGAGTTGCCCAGGAACTTGAAGATGTTGCGGTGATTGAGGCACGACCGAAAATGGAAGGACGTAGCATGTTTATGATAGTTGCTCCTAAAAAATAATTAAAATTTTCGAAGAAGGAGAAAATTATGCCTAAAATAAAGACTAACAGTGGTGCGGCAAAGAGATTTAAAAAAACAGGTACAGGGAAGATTAAAAGAAGCTGCGCATTTACCAGCCATATACTTACGCACAAGACCCGGAAGCGTAAGCGTAATCTTCGCAGCGGCGGTTTTGTGGCTTCAACAGATCATAAAAATATTGCCAAACTTATACCATATATATAATTTAAACTTTTATTTATAAGTCCGAGAACCGTGAGGAATCGTCTCCCCTTCCGGATCCGGCAAAATACATAATAAAGGAGTAATTTATGCCACGCGTAAAAAGAGGCTTTAAAGCGAGACAGAGAAGAAACAAAGTATTAAAACTTGCAAAAGGTTACAGAGGCGCAAGGAGTAAACTTTTCAGGAGCGCCACGGAAGCGGTTGACCGCGCGCTTAATTATGCCTTTCGTGACCGTCGTGTTAAAAAACGTGATTTTCGCGCTTTATGGATTGTACGTATCAATGCGGCAGCGAGAATCAACGGAATTACCTACAGCAAATTCATTCATGGTCTGAAAAGCGCGAAGATTGATATTGACCGTAAAGTCCTTGCAGATATAGCCATCTCCGACCCAACAGGTTTTGCAAAAATTGCTGATATGGCAAAAAATGCAGCCTAAATCCTAAAGCTTTAAACAGTTAAAAAGAAATGGGATATTTATATTCCATTTCTTTTTGTTTTTTTAAGGATATTTAAAATGAAAGAACAGCTTGAAAAAATGGAGCAAGAAGCTTTAGCAGAGCTTCGGACTGTTGCAACTGAAGGAGAGCTCCAGGAATTACGTGTAAAATATCTTGGTAAAAAGGGAGAATTGACCTCGCTGATGAAAGGCCTGGGTTCCCTTTCTCCTGAAGAGCGCCCTGTAATGGGTGAGATACTTAACAGAGTAAAAAACGGACTTGAAAACGAATTTGAAGCAGCTTTAAAGCATGTCAAAGAATTTAGTAAAACCGCAAAACTGCAAAATGAAAAAATTGACGTTACCCTTCCTGGCAGAACAGTCTCCACAGGTACAAAACATCCGGTAACCCTGATAACGGAAGAGATATGCGATATATTTGCAAAACTCGGCTTCTCAGTTGCCGAAGGGCCTGAAATAGAAGAAGATTACTACAATTTTGAAGCCCTTAATTTTCCGAAAGACCATCCCGCTCGGGATATGCAGGATACGTTTTTTGTCCAGAACAATCTGCTGCTCCGTACCCACACCTCACCGGTGCAGGTACGTACAATGCTTAAAACAAAACCCCCTGTCAGGATAATAGCTCCCGGGACGGTTTACCGCTGTGACTATGATGCAACACACTCCCCTATGTTCCACCAGGTAGAAGGGCTTATGGTAGATAAAAACATAACCTTCGGCGACCTGAAAGGGATATTAACCACCTTTACGAACCAGATGTTCGGAAACGACATTGGTGTCCGCCTCAGGCCGAGCTTTTTCCCTTTTACAGAACCTAGTGCGGAAGTTGACATTGCCTGCGTTATTTGCAGGGGGAAAGGGTGTAAAGTCTGCAAACATTCAGGTTGGCTGGAGATTCTAGGCGCAGGCATGGTCGATCCCGAAGTGTTCAAGCATGTGCACTATGATCCTGAAGAGATAAGCGGGTTCGCCTTTGGCATGGGTATTGAGCGTATAGCGATGCTTAAATATGGCATAAATGACATGCGTCTGCTTTTTGAGAACGACATCCGATTTCTTAAACAATTTTGAAACTAAAAACCGGAAAAGTGTGAAAAAATGAAAGTAAGTTATAACTGGCTCAAGGAATATGTGAAGTTCGATCTTTCGCCAAACGCCCTTGCCAATCTCCTGACAATGCTTGGATTGGAAGTAGAGGGGATAGAGCATATAGGTGAAGAGTTTGACACTGTGGTCGTTGCCATTGTGGAAGAGCGGCTTCAGCATCCAAATGCGGATAAACTTTCTCTTTGCAAAGTAAATAACGGGAGAGAAATTTTAAGCATAGTCTGTGGAGCCCAGAATTTTAAATCCGGTGACAAAGTAGCCCTTGCCCAGGTAGGAACAGTCCTTCCTGGGGATTTTAAAATAAAAAAATCAAAGATCCGCGGGGAAGAATCCTGCGGAATGCTCTGTTCGGAAAAGGAATTAGGCCTTACTGAAGAATCTGACGGCATAATTGTACTTCCTGATAACTCTAAAATAGGAACCCCACTGTTTGAATCAATGGGGCTTAAAGATACCATTTTTGAATTGGGACTTACGCCAAACCGTGCTGACTGCTTAAGCGTAATAGGAGTAGCTCGGGAGATAGGAGCAAAACTAGGGCTTAAACTTGAATATCCTACTATTGTTGTTAAAGAATCTGATAGAGACATCAATCAAATAGCATCAATCAAAATAGAAGCCCCTGATTTATGCCCAAGATACACAGCCAGATACGTATCAGGTTGTAAAATAGGGCCGTCGCCTCAATGGCTTGTTAACAGACTTAACGCCGTAGGGTACCGCTCAATAAACAATGTAGTTGACATAACCAACTATGTATTAATGGAATATGGCCATCCTCTTCATGCCTTCGACTTCAGAATGCTGAAGGGGGGACAGATAATTGTAAAAACGGCTGCCCAGGGGGAGAAATTCGTAACCCTTGATGCTGAAGAGAGGGAACTTACCACCTCAGACCTCACAATTCGCGATAGCTTAGATGCCGTTGCTCTTGCTGGAGTAATGGGGGGAGAAAATTCGGAAATAAAGCAGGATACTACTGATATTCTCATTGAAAGCGCCTACTTTAACCCGTCAGCAATAAGGAAAACAAGCAAACGTCTTGGCCTACATACAGAATCATCTCACAGATTTGAACGTGGTACAGACATAAATATCCTTACAACAGCCCTTGACAGAGCGGCTTTTCTTGTAGCTGAACTAGCCGGCGGTGAAATAGCAAAAGGGATTATAGATAATTATCCATCACCAATTAGTGATAAAAAAGTTGACTTGAGAGTCGACAGGGTAAATAGCCTGCTTGGGACAGAACTTAAAGCAGAAGAAATTGCAAACATACTGAAAAACCTTGGATTCAGTCTTAAAGAAACAGAAAAAGATAGTTTCAGTGTAGATATTCCATCATTTCGTGTGGACATTGAACGGGAAGTAGACCTTATTGAAGAGGTAGCAAGACTTCATGGGTATAATAATATTCCTGCTACCATGCCTTTAGCCAGGGTCATATCTGACATTACTCCACCGGCCCAAACATTGGGTCAGGAGCTTAAAAATCATTTTGTAGGGATAGGATTTAACGAAGTAATTAACTTCAGCTTTGGCTCCTGCGAAGAGATAAAAAAACTTAAACTGGCTGATAACGATAAAAGAGTTGCGGCAATAGCCCTTATAAACCCCATTGTAGATGAACATTCGGTAATGCGTACATCCCTTCTTCCCGGGCTTTTGCAAACAGTTTCTAAAAATGTTAATATGAGAAGCGAAACCCTTCGCCTCTTTGAAATGAGGCGGGTTTATCACCTGAATCCCGGAGAAACAGCTCCATCAGAACCGCTGTATATTGCCGGAGTTATGACAGGAACTCGCTTTTCAGAAAGCTGGAATCAGTCCAAAGAGCTTGTAGACTTCTTTGATATAAAAGGAGTAGTAGAATCTGTTGTTAATCGGTTTAAGCTGCCATCAGTATCATACAGCAGTGAAAATACAGATCCCTTTTATCATCCAGGTAAGTCAGCTTTGCTGAAATCTGATGATCAGATCATAGGCACATTTGGTGAAATTCATCCTGATGTCCAGGAAAGTTTTGGCCTGGATAAGCCAGTTCAGTACTTTGAACTTGATTTTGGCGCAATTATGACAATTAACAATAATACAGCACCTATAAAAGCACCTTCACGTTATCCAGATACATTCAGAGACATTGCAATGCTGGTAAAAAAAGGGATAGCAGCCGATAAAATACTCTCTGTAATTAACTCTGCCAGAATACCGAATCTTACGAAAGCTTATGTGTTTGACCTTTATGAGGGTGATAAAATACCGGAAGGTGAAAAGAGTATAGCTGTAAGGGTACGTTATGGTTCCTCCGAAAGGACTCTTACAGATGAAGAAGTTAACAAATTTCATCAAAAAGTCATTAATTCTCTTCAAGCGCAGTTGGAAATGGTAATCCGTTAATGGGAAAAAGGTTGCACCTCTGATAGCCACTATGATATAAATCAAACCCGTTATATCATCGTATACAGCATAAAAATTAAATAGTTGAGGCAAGTATGACAAAAGCAGATATTGTTGAAAAAGTTTATGAAAAAGTCGGTTTTTCCAAAAAAGAATCTGCGGAGTTGGTTGAATTAGTATTTGACATCATGAAAACTACTTTGGAAACCAGTGATAAAATAAAAATTGCCGGATTCGGCAACTTTGTAATAAAAAGAAAAGCTAACCGCCGCGGAAGAAACCCTCAAACAGGGGAAGAAATAACAATATCGGCCCGTAGAATACTTACCTTCAAACCCAGCCAGGTGCTTAAAGCATCACTAAATAAATAGTTCCAACAGGGAGGAGTTGTGGAAAGTACAGTTTCAGAAAAACTGTACTACAGGATTGGAGAGGTTGCAGAACTGTTAGAAGTTAGAACCTCCGTTATCCGTTTTTGGGAAAAGGAGTTTTCTGAACTGAAACCTAAAAAAGCAGGAACAGGTCAGAGGCTCTTTTTAAAGAGTGATATTGAACTTTTACAAAAAATAAAAAAACTCCTTTACATAGAAAAAATGACAATAGCCGGTGCAAAAGGACGGCTCTTATCAGACAGGAAAGATAAAAGCGAAAGAAAAGCAGAGGAAAGAGAACTTTTACTTATAGTAAAACAGGAGTTACAGGCAATACGTAACTCCATTTAAAATAGAATTATAAGAATTCGGTGCGTAGCGCAGCCTGGTAGCGCACCAGACTGGGGGTCTGGTGGTCGCTGGTTCGAATCCAGTCGCACCGACCATTAAATATAAAGGAGTTAGTGATTTGCTAACTCCTTATTTTGTATCAAATTACTTCAATAAAGCGGGAGGTTGTACACGGCATCGGAGGGATGAAAGAGAATTTTAGCCCAACAGGGCTTGATTTTCATAACCGTAGGTCAACGACCTACGGTTGAACAGTGCAATCATTCAGTTGCCTGAAAGGCAAGACCCGACTGTAACTTGCTTTCCAACAAAGAGCAGCAAAAAAAGTCCTGCCTTACAGGCAGATATTTTTTTATCTTGTTTCCGCAGGTCGTTGACCTGCGGTTATGAAAATTTGGCTTTTCAAGCCATAAGAGGATGCGAAAATGACCAGAAGCATGACAGGGTATGGCAAGGGTGAGGCTATAGATTCTTTAGGGAAGTTCAGTGTTGAGATCCGTTCAGTTAATCATCGTTATGGTGAAGTTAATATAAAACTCCCCAGGCAACTTCTGGCTCTGGAAACAGAGATAAAGCGCCGTGTTACAGAACGTTGTAAACGTGGCAAGATAGATCTGTTTATTACTTTTGAAACCCCTTCAGGCTCAGCTCAGTTACCGACTCCTAATATTCCAATGGCCGAAGCGTATTATGAAGCTTTTGAGACTATTTACAGATACTTTAATTATGAACAGCCGGTTCCTTTAAATATTATATTATCTCAAAAAGATGTCCTTACTACTACAGAGGCTACGACAGATATTGAAGCCATTTCTGAGGCTCTTTTTAAAGTTTTAGATTCTGCTCTGGAGAGTTTTGACAGCATGAGGCTGAAGGAGGGAAATACTCTAGCTGCTGATGTTAAGCAACGCATGGCCTTGGTGGCTTCTCTGGTTAATAATGTAGCAGAAAGAGCCCTTTTAGCAGTAACAGCTAACAGAGAACGCTTAAAAGAGCGCATTGATAAGCTTCTCGGAGATATTGAGAAGGATGAAGCACGCTTTACTCAGGAAGCTGCTTTTATGGCTGATAGGATGGATATTACTGAAGAGCTTGTACGGCTTGGAAGCCATATGGCTCAGTTTGGTGAAGTTATCGATTTATCTGAGTCTGTGGGGCGAAAACTGGATTTTCTGTTGCAAGAGATGAACAGAGAGGTTAATACTATAGGCTCAAAAGCTAATGATTCCGATATAGCCAAAATAGTTGTTGAACTTAAAGCTGAGATGGAGAAAATAAGAGAGCAGGTGCAGAATATTGAGTAAGGAGATTATCAAAAAAAAAGGCATTCTTTTTATTATTTCAGCTCCTTCAGGAGCTGGAAAGACCTCTCTAACTAGGGAACTGCTTGACATTTTCCCGGACATACGGCAGTCTATCAGCTTTACAACGAGGAAACCGCGTCCGGGAGATATTGAAGGAAAAGATTACTTTTTTATTGATAACAATCAGTTTAATAAGATGATTTCTGATTCTGAATTTGCAGAATGGGCTGAGGTACATGGCAATTTTTATGGTACGGCTATAAAAACTCTTGAAGAAAGTCGGAAAGCCGGAAACGATATTATTCTTGATATTGATTGTCAGGGAGCAAGAATTTTAAAGGATAAAGGTATTAGAGGAGTTAACATTTTTATTCTTCCCCCAAGTTGGGATGAGCTTAGAAAAAGGCTTGTAGATCGTGGGACTGATTCTATTGAAGTGATTGAAAAACGTATAAAAAATGGAGTAAATGAAGTTAAAGAAGCTATATGGTATGATTATGTTATTATAAATGATAATATGGATAAAGCGGTTGAAACTCTAAAGGCGATCATTATCGCAGAGCACCAAAGGTATGAGAATCTGTCGGAAGGTTTTTTAAAGCAGTTTTTAGACTAAATTTTTTTGAAAGGAGCATTTAATATATGGCACGGGTTACTGTTGAAGATTGTTTGGAGCGCGTTGAAAACAGGTTTTTATTGGTTATGCTTGCTGCTAGACGTGTAAAGCAGTTGTATAAGGGGACACCCTCCGTGATTGAGAATAAGGCAGACAATAAGTTTGTTGTTGTTGCTCTCCGTGAGATTGCAGACGGAAAAGTCAGTTATGATTTCAGCGGACGGCGTGGAACCAAATAACAATTAATTTTTATCTAATAAGGAATTTTATGAGAAAGGTGGCGCTATCGTCGCCTTTTTTTCTTTAACAAATTAGTAAATAAGTTACAGTTTCTATTTAATCTATGATCCGTTTAAACGACATTCTTAACAAGGTTTCTCATTACAATTCATCTGCTGATCTTAATATGATCCGTAAGGCATATGTTTATTGCGCAAAGGTTCATCAAGGGCAGATCAGGCTTTCAGGTGAACCGTATATCATACATCCTATGGAAGTTTCTGCGATTTTGGCAGATCTTAAACTGGATGTCCCTACTGTTGTTGCAGGCCTTTTACATGATACGGTTGAGGATACCCTGGCTACTCTTGAAGAGCTTACAGAGCTGTTTGGAGAAGAAGTTGCTGCTTTGGTTGATGGTGTTACAAAGATCGGTAAAATACATTTTAAAACCAAGCAGGAGAGTCAGGCTGAAAATTTTAGAAAAATGCTTTTGGCAATGTCTGATGATATCCGTGTAATTCTTATAAAGCTCGCTGATCGCCTCCATAATATGAGAACCCTTCAGTTTCAGCCTGAGATTAAACAACGTAATATAGCTCGGGAGACTCTAGATATATATGCTTCCATTGCTCACCGTCTTGGTATTCAGTCAATAAAAACGGAGTTGGAAGACCTTTCTTTTCAATATCTTGAACCTCAGATTTATGCTGACCTTGCTTCAAAAGTTACTACTAAAACCCAGGAACGGGAAGCTTACGTTGAAGAGGTTAAAAAGATAATAATAAGCAAGCTTGATGAGTACGGCATTCATGGTGAAGTTTCAGGAAGAAGCAAGCACCTGTATTCTATATATAGGAAGATGGTAAAACGGAATGTAGATTTTGATGACATTTATGACCTAGTTGCTGTCCGTGTACTTGTTGACGATATAAAAAGTTGTTATGAAGTGCTGGGGATTGTTCACTCTTTATGGAAGCCTATTACCGCTCGGTTTAAAGATTATATTGCAATGCCAAAAGGAAATATGTACCAGTCTCTTCATACTACTGTAATAGGTCCCACAGGTGAGCGCGTTGAAGTTCAGATAAGGACTTTTGAAATGCATCATGTTGCTGAGTCGGGAATTGCCGCTCACTGGAAGTATAAAGAGGGCAAAGGATATGATGAGCGTGAAGTAGAACGTTTCGCATGGTTAAGACAGCTTTTGGAATTGCAGCAGGAACTTCAGGACTCTAAAGAGTTTATGGATAGTGTGAAAATAGATCTTTTTTCTGAAGAAGTTTATGTTTTCACACCGCAGGGTGATGTTAAATCATTACCTAAGCAATCTACCCCCATTGATTTTGCCTATAGTATCCATAGTGATATAGGAGATAGGTGTGTTGGCGCTAAAGTCAACGGGAAGCTTGTTCCTCTTAAATATGAACTCAAAAATGGTGACATTATTGAGATTATTACCTCTCCACACCATACGCCCAGCAAGGATTGGCTTAAGATAGTAAAAAGTTCAAAAGCCAGAAACAGGATCAGGCTCTGGATCAAGACTGAAGAGAGGAACCGGAGTATTTCTCTTGGACGGGAGATATGTGAAAAAGAGTTCAGGCGCTACTCTCTTAATTACAACAAGTTGTTCAAATCGGGAGAAATAAAAAATGCTGCCGCCGAGTATGGCTTAAGAAGCGAAGATGACCTTATGGCGGCTATTGGTTATGGTAAGCTATCAGTTGGACAGCTTATAGGTAAATTAGTTCCGGAAGCAAAACTTAACGCTTTAAAAGAACAAGTTGATAAGGTTGAAAAAACCAAACCTTCAACTCGTCGTAAAGATACAGGCGCTATATTAATAAGTGGCGTGGACGATGTTATGGTACGGTTTGGTAAATGCTGTAACCCTTTACCTGGTGATGATATTGTAGGTTTTATTACAAGGGGGAGGGGAGTTACGGTACATGTTGCGGATTGCCCTGTTGCTTTTGCTACTGACCCTGAACGGCGTATTGATGTAGCCTGGAACAGTGAAAAACACGCTCCTTTGCCTGTTAAAATCAGAGTTACCTGCCATGATCATAAAGGAATACTTGCAGATACAACCCAGGCAATAACCAGTTGTGAAGCAAATATTATAAGCGCTCACATTCAGAGTACAGTAGACAAAATGGGTGTAAATACATTTGAAGTAGAAGTAATGGATATTGATCATTTACGTAAAGTAATGAACGCTATAATGCGTCTTGATGATGTGGTGAAGGTAGAGAGATTGAAAAATTAGGTAAGGGCTGTAAATTCCAGTTATGGGATAGAGGAATTTGCGGGTTGTCGGGGACGCCGACCCCTGCAATAAATGCCGTAATGATGACAATGTAGGGGACGACACCCTTGGCGTCCCGAAATATAATACGAAACGTGTAGGGGCGATCTTTGATCGCCCGCGGGCGCACACAGTGCGCCCCTACAAAATTCCCCTCTGTGGAGGGGTGGCGCGGAGCGCCGGGGTGGTTCTCAATACCGTAAGGGTGGCTATTGGCCCTTCACGAAAAAGAGATAAACCACGAAGAACACAAATTGCCATAATCGCAGGTTACTTTGAAAAGAGGCTAAAAGTGAAAAAAATTATATCCACCACAAAAGCTCCTTTAGCAATTGGCCCTTATTCTCAAGGGATAATTATTAATGGTTTTCTGTTCTGTTCCGGTCAGATACCTATTAATCCTGAAACAGGTGAATTGGTTTCAGGCGGCATTGCTGCTCAGACAGAGAGGGTAATGAAAAATTTAGAAGAAGTTCTTATTGCTTCCGGAGTGACGTTTGAAAATGTGGTAAAATCTACTATATTCCTTACGTCTATAGAAAATTTTTCTGTAGTTAATGAGGTGTATGGAAGGTATTTCATTTCAGAGCCTCCCGTTCGTTCCACTGTTGAGGTCAAAGGACTCCCTAAGGGGGCTGAAGTTGAAATTGAGATAATTGCAGAGTTGCCGTGAAAAGGATAATAAAAAAACGCCTGAATTTCAGGCGGTTTTAAAAAGTTTAAAGAGAAGGTTTTTTAGATGGCTTTTACTACATAACCGGAACGGATACAACTGGTACAGACTTTTATAGTACGTACAGTTCCGTTTTGTACTGTTTTGATTTTCTGAAGATTAGGATACCATACGCGGCGGGTTCTGTTGTTTGCATGACTCACGTTATTTCCAAAGCTGGGTCCCTTGCCGCATATTTCGCATATTTTTGACATTACTTTTCCCTCCTGAAAAACTGAAGTGTTATTTAATAGCAGAAAGACTTAATAATTGCAACTGAATTTTGCCAGTTGTATGACTTTTACGGGAATGAAACTAAAATGCAAATATTAAAAGGATCGATTTCTCTTCTGGCAATTTTTTTAGTTATAATAGCTGTATTATTTGTAGATTTTGTCTATAAGACTTTTTCTTTTGAACAACGAAGAGTTCCTGTAGATGCTATTGTAGTCCTTGCAGGCGGTAAAGGAAGGATAGAAGAGGGGGTAAAGTTATATAGAGAAGGGGTTGGTAAAAGGCTTTTTTTAATCGGTGTTGATCCATCAGTGAAAAAGTCTGATCTTTTCAAAGAGCAAAAAGGTGAACGTAATGGTGATAACGTTTATCTTGAGAAACTTTCTCGTAATACCAATGAAAATGCTCTTTTTTCCCGTGAATTACTTGTTCAGCAGGATGTCCATTCAATTTTACTGATTACTTCCCGTTATCATATGAAACGCTCAATGCTCCTATTCAGGCAGTATATGCCTAAAGATATGGCAATATATCCGTATCCGGTCAGTGTTGCAGGAAATCAATCCTGGTGGAGCAGCTCTGGAAGCGTTAAACTTTTGTTTTCAGAGTTTTATAAGTACTGTATTTTTAGAATACTCTTTCTTTTTCCTTCAACTGAACTTCATTAATAAAGGAATTTTATATCAAAAAAAATGTTGACTTAATGATCATGTAGGATTATACAGGACAAAAATGATCTGAAAGGCGTCTAAATTATGATGGAATTAACAAGGAAAGGTGAGTATGCAGTTAGAGGGATAATCTATTTAGCTAAGCAGGAGCCTGGTAAAATGGTTCTGATTAGTGAAATAGCTGAAGCAACTAATGCCCCTCAAATGTTTTTAGCAAAAATTTTTCAGGGTTTTGCAAAAATGGGTTTGGTGAATTCTTTTCGTGGTACTGGCGGAGGATTTATGCTTGGAAGACATCCTTCAAAAATTACGTTAAAGCAAGTGGTAGAGGCTGTAGATGGGCCTATTACACCGAATCGTTGCTTAATTGACTCAATGAGTTGTGAGCGAGAGTCTGGATGTAATGTCCACCCGGTATGGAAAGAAGTGCAGATAAGAATTTCCGAAATACTTGATGCGGTTACATTGGAAGAGCTTGCCAGATAGTTTTTTGACTATTCTAATATATGTAAAATCCTATAAAAGGAGGAAGAGAGAGTATGGGTGTATTGGGCTTAAGTCGTTTGCAGTTTGCTGCAACCGGCGCGTTCCACTTTATTTTTGTGCCTCTCACATTGGGGCTTTCCATTATGGTAGCCTGGATGCAAACGCGTTATTACCGCACTGGAGACGAAACATACCTCAGAATGACAAAATTTTGGGGGAAATTGTTTCTGATAAACTTTGCACTGGGTGTTGTAACAGGTATCACAATGGAATTCCAATTCGGAATGAACTGGGCGGAGTATTCCAAATATGTAGGTGATATATTTGGAGCCCCTCTCGCTATTGAGGCAACAGTTGCATTTTTTCTGGAATCTGTCTTTATTGGTGTCTGGATATTTGGTTGGAATAAGATATCCAAAGGGCTTCATTTAATGTCAATTTGGATTGTAGCCCTTGCCACCAATCTCTCTGCTCTTTGGATACTTATTGCAAATGGCTGGATGCAAAAACCTGTTGGATTTGTATTAAGAAATGGCCGTGCTGAAATGGTTGACTTTATGGCTCTGGTTACAAATCCTTATGCTTTACTAAAGTTTGGTCATCAGATTGTGTCAGGGTACACAGTTGCGGCTTTCTTTGTTTTGGGAATATCAGCATGGCATCTTTTACGTAAAAACGAAACAGAGCTCTTTAAAAAATCTTTTAAAATGGCAGCAATATTTGGGTTTGTCTCAACAATTTTGGTAGCGGTTATCGGGGATTTTCATACAGTAGAAGTTGTAAGGTCGCAGCCAACCAAGTTTGCAGCAATGGAATCTGTTTGGAATACAGAGAGAGGCGCCGGTATGCATCTGTTACTTATTCCTGATCCGGCACATGAACGTGATGCGGTGGAAGCTGTAACTATTCCCAAAATGCTAAGTATTTTATCTCACCATGATCCGAATGCTGAAGTAAAAGGCTTGAAAGACTTTCCTCTAAGTGACCGCCCACCTGTTCTTCCAGTATTTTTAGGTTTTAGAGGGATGGTTGGTTTAGGGTTCCTATTTATTCTTACGTCATTTTTCGCCTTACTTTTATCATTTAAAGACCGTATTGAAAGTGCCCCAATGTTTTTGAAAATACTGGTTTTTATGATTCCATTACCTTATATAGCGAACCAGCTTGGCTGGATAGTTGCTGAAGTGGGGCGTCAGCCGTGGATAGTATATGGCGTTTTAAGAACTTCAGATGCTGTATCAAAAAGTTTAACTATGTCTCAGGTTACCGTTTCTTTTGTAGGATTTGTGCTTCTTTACGGTCTTCTTGGGGTCATTGATATATACCTGCTTATTAAATACGCCCGGAAGGGCCCTGATATTGATGTTTCAGGTTTTCTAAACAGATCGGAACAGGGGGAATAAACAATGGCATTTCAAATAATCTGGTTCGTTCTTTGGGGTGTTTTATGGGCGGTTTACTTTATGTTAGATGGCTTTGTATTTGGAAGCGGAATGTTACAAAGCTTCCTTGGCCACAATGACACTGAGCGCCGTATAATTATAAACACGGTAGGGCCGGTATGGAACGGAAACGAAGTATGGCTTATTACCGCCGGTGGCGCGACATTTGCCGCATTTCCCACCACATATGCTTTAATGTTCAGTTACCTTTACATTGCCCTTTTATTATTACTATTTTCTTTAATTATCAGAGGGGTCTCTTTTGAATTTCGTGGACTAGTTAATAGCCCAACATGGCGCTCTGTTTGGGATAAAGCGATATTTATAGGAGGCTTTCTACCGGCACTTCTTTTTGGTGTAGCTTTTGGTAATATTTTTAAAGGATTCCCGATGGATGCCGCAGGCTATCACGGTTCTCTTATATATCTTCTAAACCCTTACGGTCTGATTACCGGCCTTCTTTTTGTATTACTTTTTCTTGTGCATGGAGCCTTGTACCAATCAGTTAAAACCACAGGAGGGTTGAAAGAACGTAGCGCATCAGTTGCAGCCAAATTATGGATTCCACTTCTTCTTGTGGCTGTTGTTTTTCTTGGATATACATATAAGGCCACACATATTTTTGATAATTACTTAAGTAATCCACTGCTTCTTATCGTTCCTGTTGTTGCTGTTCTTTCTCTTTTGGCAATCAGGCTATTTCTTGCCAAAAAAGCTCTTTTAAAAGCATTTACTGCCTCATGTCTTACAATATTAACAGTTGTAGGTACTGGCGTAGTTGGGCTTTTCCCTAATCTGATACCATCTTCTATTGATCCGCAATATAGCCTGACTATTTATAATTCTTCCTCCAGCCAATATACTTTAGTGATCATGACAGTAGTTGCGTTTATTTTCGTACCGATTGTTATTCTTTATAAAATATGGGTTTACAGAATATTTAGGGCACCTGTTACTGAAAAGGATGTTATAGAAAACAAAGAAGCATATTGAGATTGTAAGAAAAGAACCTTGTGTTAAAGAAATGCCCTCTGAAACTTTTAGAGGGCATTTTTTATGGCTTCGGCTTTTGGTCACATGTTGCCGGGAATTTCTCTCTATGGAGAGGTGCTCGAAGGGAGGGGTGGTTCGGGCGCACACAGTGTGCCCCTACGTTTGCTACACTCTACACTCTCCAAACTCAAAAGTAGTATTATTGCCTAATTCTACAAGTGCACAATATCATTCTAATTTATTTTTTAATGTCCTAAAACCTATGATCTGAGATAATACCTGAGCTTATAGATTTTTATGATTCACATCGTAATGCTCAAAAAATTGCCTAATCCTATTATCAGCTCACAGAAGCACGAAGCTACAGAAATTTTTCTATTAATATGATGAATGCTTCACGAGTAATGTATGATGTAGGGGACGCACACTGGGCGTCCCGAACTACCTTCATTGGGTCAGTAGTTCAACAGAGTAATCAACAGCCGTTTTGGGGATATTACTTAAAATGATGGTGAACGGGATTGAACCGCCCGGCTGTACCATAAGATTTTTGGCAGGCTTTTTCATTAGCTCATCAATCTCACTTTGAGAAAGTGTTGCGATTTCTTCATTTTTTAACTTAATTCCTCCAGAAGCAGTTTTATTTGCAACTACCTTGTTTCCGGCTCCAAATATAAGCACTTTTAGTTTGCTTAAGCTTCTGGGCTCTTTATCATTGTTTACAACTATTCCTCTTATTACCATTAGATCTCCTGCTTCATTATTAGTAACATAGCTAACAGCAGTATTGACTACTTCCAGGCTTCCTTTTTTAGACTGGAATGTATCAGTGATAAAACCGAGACCTATATCAGAGAATATCCCTGGGCCTTTTGTAAAATATAATCCTATTACTCCTGCAATTAATAGAATTACAATAACTAATAGCGTAACCAGTATAGTTTTTAATATATTTCGTTTAGGTTTTTCATCATCTTCTATATAAAATGGAACATCTTCGTAAAAATCATCTTTATCTTCATTTGTTTTCTTTTCAGACTCTTCTATTTCGTCAGTATGATTTATTGATGAGTGTTTACTCTCTTTAGTATTATTACTATTCTCTTCAGTATCAGGTGTACTTTTTTGTTCTACTATATGTTTATCTTTATTATCTGGTTCAGTAATAGTTTGATCTTTAATTTTTTCTTCAGATAATTCAGAATAGATAAGATTTTCTTCAATAGTTTCAATTTTTTCAGCACTGATTTTATTACCCAAGTTTTCTTTAGTCTGAGCTGCTGTCATTGCATGTAGGGTACTTTCAGTAATTTCCTGGTCAAAGTTTGAAAAGGTGTAATCTTGGAACAGAGCCTGAGAGAGTTCATTTTCAGAAGGAACAGAGTCTTTCACTGCCTCAATTTTTTCCTGAGAGTCATCTATAAAAGAGTTAGTTGGATTATAATTACTATTATCCTCTTTATTTTCAGGCGTTGTTGAAATGTCGATATTATTTTGGGTATTGTAATTTTTGATTTCATCATCCGGATTAAAAAGCCGGCTATTATCTTCACCTATGTTAATTTCGTTAAAATCATTGAATGCAGAGAAGCTGTTGTTTGGCATTTCTTCATTTTTAGGATCATTATAAACAAATTCTTTAGTTTCAGAATCATTTTCACCAGGAATTATAGATATAATTGATGGAAACTTATTATGTGTTTTCTCTGATATCTTAATTTCTTTTTCAGGTTCCGGTATTTCTATTTTAGCTTGGACATCAGAGGAGTTATCTTGCAGAGTTTCCTGATATTCCTGGCCTTCAAGGTTTGGTTTATCAGTGGTTGGGTTAAAATAGTGTTGATAGAAATCGTTATCTTCAGGGGAAAGATTTTCGTCTGTACTATCTTTAGATATATCTGGTGTGGCTTCGTTAGCAGAGCCTGTTCCCTTTGAAGATATATCTAAATTTACAAGTTGTTCATGTTCGTATGCAGTTTTTGGTGCTGCTCCAGAGTTAGATATCTGGTTATAATCATGTTCAGAAGAATTTGTAACGGTTTCGGGTTCTGAGAGACTCATTTCAGGCGATATATTCTGCTCGAATTTTGCAAAATCATCTGAAAAATTATTTTGTGAAGTTTGAGTTGTATGCTGATTAGCTTCAGTTTTTTCAGAACCGGAATTATCTTTATATACGGTGAACACTTTTCCACATTGTGAACATCTGACTTTAACAAAATCCTTTTTGAATTTTTCTTCGTCTAAATAGAATCTTGTACTGCAATTACTGCAATTGATTATCATCCTGTTATCCTCTGTTGAACAAGGGATTAAATTTATGCCTGATCTGGCCTTGATTTTATAGCATAAAGCTTTAAGGAGTCAAACTTATTAATTTTGCTAATATAAAAAGAATTTAAAAATATTTTGTTAGGCAGTTTAACCAATTATACTTGTAAAGTTAAAGGCAGTGGTGTAAGGAAATATGTAAATGTTGGGCGGTTAGCTCAGTTGGATAGAGTACAGGCCTCCGAAGCCTGGGGTCGTGCGTTCGAATCGCATACCGCCCGCCATTAATCCAAAAATAATGTGCCTTATTATGAAGAAACTTACGAAACAGATAAATATTGGCGGAGTTCTTGTTGGCGGTAATGCTCCATGTTCGGTGCAGTCAATGTGTAACACTGATACCAGAGATGAAGCGGCTACTTTGTCTCAGATTGAAGCAGTTGCTTTGGCCGGTTGTGAGATTATCCGGTGTGCTGTGCCTGATATGGATGCTGCTGAAGCTTTAGGGCGCATAAAAGCTAAGAGTCCCATTCCTGTTGTGGCTGACATACATTTTGACTATAAGCTGGCCCTTAAAGTTCTTGATGCAGGGATAGATGCTTTAAGACTGAATCCCGGCAATATCGGTGAAAGATGGAAAGTTGAAGAGGTAGTAAGAGCCGCAAAAGAAAGACTTGTACCGATACGTATCGGTGTAAACGCGGGTTCTCTTGAGAAAGATATTCTTAAAAAATATGGGCATCCCACTGCTGAAGCCATGGTTGAATCAGCTCTTGGGCATATTCATATACTTGAAGATTTAGGCTATGACCAGATAAAAATTTCGCTAAAGGCATCGGATGTTATGAAGACAGTTGAAGCATACCGCCTTCTTTCATCAAAGGTTGATTATCCGCTTCATATAGGAATTACGGAAGCTGGAACTGTTTTTGCGGGGACAATAAAATCTTCTGTAGGCTTGGGAATACTTCTTGCCGAAGGTATAGGCGATACTCTCCGTGTTTCTCTTACGGGTGATCCTGTAGATGAGGTGAGGGTAGGTTTTGAAATACTAAAATCGCTGGGCCTTAGGGAAAAGGGGATAAATTTTGTATCTTGTCCAACCTGTGGCAGATGTCAGATTGATCTTGTGAGTGTGGCTGAAGAGGTTGAACAGCGACTTCAGAATATTGACAGTGTCTTTACTGTGGCTGTTATGGGGTGTGTAGTAAATGGCCCGGGAGAAGCCAGAGAGGCTGATTTTGGCATTGCAGGCGGGAAGGGTGAGGGGCTCCTTTTTAGACATGGTGAAATTGTAAGAAAAGTTGCTGAAACCGATTTGGCGGATGCTTTGGTGGATGAAGTGCTTAAAGCGGGTAAAAAAGTAAAACCAAAATAAATAATTTAACCACGAAACACGCGAAAAACACGAAAATTATGTAGGGGCGATCGTTCCGATCGCCCGCACCACCCCGCCCTAACGGGCAGCCCCCCACAGAGGGGAATAATACGGCAAATACCGTAATGGCAATGATAATGTAGGGAACGTACACTGGGTGTCTCGAAATGAAAAATAATTGATATGAGGATTTAATGCGCTATTCTGAATATTTTATACCGACAGTTAAAGAAACTCCTGCCGATGCTGAAGTTATATCCCATAAATTGATGCTGCGGGCCGGTATGATACGAAAAGTTGCAGCCGGAGTTTATAACTATCTCCCAATTGGTCTCCGTTCCATAAGAAAAGTTGAGAATATAGTAAGAGAGGAGATGAATAGAGCAGGCGCTGTTGAGGTTCTTATGCCGATGGTTATCCCCGGAGAGCTTTGGCAGGAATCAGGACGCTGGGAGCAGTATGGCAAGGAGCTTCTCAGGTTTAAGGATAGAAAAGATAATGAGTTTTGTCTTGGCCCGACTCATGAAGAGGTAATTACAGATATTGTAAGAAGGGAAATCAGGAGCTATCGGCAGCTTCCTATAAACCTTTATCAGATTCAGACAAAATTCAGGGATGAAATACGGCCACGTTTTGGGCTTATGCGTGGGCGTGAGTTTATTATGAAGGATGCATACTCTTTTGATGTTAATGAGAAAGAGGCTGATAAGTCTTATGAAAAGATGTATCAGGCTTATTGCAGGATTTTCAAACGGTGCGGTCTGGATTTTAGGGCAGTTGAGGCAGATACAGGTTCTATAGGTGGGGCGTCATCTCATGAATTTATGGTGTTGGCCGATTCAGGGGAAGATGCCATAGTATCCTGTAATTCGTGTAGTTATGCTGCAAATGTTGAAAAGGCTGAAGCAGGCCTGTCCGGTTTATCGCCGGATACTGAAATGAGACCGCTGGAGAAAGTTTTAACGCCCGAAAGAAAAAGTATTCAGGATGTTAGTGAGTTTTTGGGCATACCTGCCGCTCATATGGTCAAAACCCTTATAATGACAGCAGATGATAAGCTCGTTGCGATTCTTTTACGCGGAGATCATGAACTGAATGAAATTAAACTTAAAAAAGTTCTTGGATGTGATTCTCTTGAACCGGCTACTGAAGAGGCTGTTTTAAATAGTATCGGTACGCCGGTCGGTTTTATCGGCCCTATAGGCCTCACTCTACCGATTATTGCTGATTTAGTTTTAAAAAATATGAGAAATTTTACTGTTGGCGCGAATCTTGAAGATTATCATATTAAAAATGCAAATTTTGACAGAGATTTTACAGTAGAGAATTTTGCTGATGTCCGTAATGTAGTTGCCGGAGATCCATGTCCCCGTTGTAATAACGGCACACTTGAAATGTGGCGCGGTATTGAAGTCGGACATGTATTTAAGCTTGGTACAAAGTATTCGAAAGCTTTAAATGCGAAATTTCTTGATGAAAACGGTAAGGAACAGACTCTTTTTATGGGATGCTATGGTATAGGTATTGGCCGTACTGTTGCAGCTTGTATAGAGCAGAATCATGACGAAAATGGTATAATTTTCCCTATTCAAATTGCACCATTTCAATGTATAATTTCATCAATAAATCCTAAGGATGAAAATGTAAGGGCTATTTCTGAAAAGATTTATTCAGAAATGCAAAAAATAGGGATTGAAGTGCTTCTTGATGACCGCGATGAACGGCCCGGGTTTAAATTTAAAGATGCTGATTTAATAGGAATACCTGTTCGCATTGTAGTCGGAGCAAAAAATCTTATAGATCAAAAGGTTGAGTTTAAACTCCGTAAATCAAAAGAGAGCGAACTTGTTGCTGTTGATGATGTTGTACATAGAGTTGAAAATATTATGAAAGAGGTTTTAGCGTAGTGACAATTGATGAGGCAAAAAATAAAATAATATTAGCCCTAGATCTGGATTCTATTCAGGAAGTTAATAAATGGGCAGACCTTTTATCACAAAAAGTAGGAATGTTTAAAGTAGGGAAGCAACTTTTCACTGCATCAGGTCCTGAGGCAGTACGTGCAATTCAGAAAAAAGGTGGTAAGGTATTTTTAGATCTTAAATATCATGACATACCAAATACTGTATCAATGGCATCACTTGAAGCAGCAAGACTTGGAGTTTCTCTCCTAAATGTCCATGCATTGGGTGGCTTTGAGATGATGGCAAAGACTATGGAAGTTCTTGATAAGGAATTTAAAGGCAAAAGGGAGGCAAAAGTTCTTGCTGTGACTATTCTTACCTCTTCTACTAATGAAACATTAAGAGAGATAGGGATTGAACATTCTGTTGAGAATATGGTTGTTCGTCTTGCTAAGCTTGCAAAAAAGGCCGGAGTTGACGGAGTTGTTGCTTCTCCGAAAGAAGTGAAATTAATCAGGGAAGCATGCGGAAAAGATTTTCTTATTGTAACTCCCGGAGTCAGACCGGCTTTTTCAAGTTTGAACGATCAAAAACGTATTATGACCCCATCTGAGGCGATTAAAAGTGGAGTTGATTATATTGTTATTGGAAGGCCTATTACTGAAGCAAAAGATCCTGTAATGGCCCTGGACTCAATAATTGGGGAGATGATGAATTGATGGAAAATAATAATAGGGAAGAGGTAATCTTTGGGATAAATCCTGTTAAAGAGGCACTCCGCGGGACTAGAGAAGCTTTTGAGCTTTTTGTTGTGGATAAGGCTTCAGACCAGCGGATTGAAAGGCTTGAAAGGATGGCCCAAGAGAAAAACATTCCCGTTAGAAAAAGAAAGCGTTCAGATCTTTTAAAGCTTTGTGGTACTGACCGAAATCAAGGGGTTGTACTCCGTATTCAGGCATTTGCTTATTCTGATTTTGAAATTGCAATGGAAGCATGGCGTAGTACCGGAGAACCGGGTTTATTCGTTGTGCTTGATGAAATTCAGGATCCGTATAATCTGGGAGCCATTATACGAACAGCGGCGTGTACCGGTGTAAATGGCGTAATTATCCCAAAAGATCGTGCAGCCAGAGTTACAGCAATAGTTGAAAAGGCTGCATCAGGGGCAACAGAAACAGTACCTGTGATTCAGATTACCAACATATCTATTATGCTTGAAGAGTTTAAAAAAGATGGTTTTTGGATATACGGAGGGGATCCTGTAAGTCAAGATTCTCTGTATCAACTTGATTTGAAAGGGAATGTTGTTATTGTTATAGGAAATGAAGGTCAAGGAATACGTCCTCTTGTTTGCAAAAAATGTGATGGAATGTTTTCAATCCCTCTTTTAGGCGGTGTTGAATCCCTTAATGCTTCAGTGGCAGCAGGAGTAACGCTTTTTGAAGTTGTACGGCAGAGAGTAATTGCTAGTTAAATT
>WQYY01000005.1 GCA_009780995.1 Desulfuromonadales bacterium | reverse complement strand
TCATTAAATAACGGACTTGCAACTGTTTAATTTCAGGTTTTAATTCTGCTACTATTTTATTAGAAAATCGTCCTATATGTTTCAAACTCTTGAAATAGGAAAGAATCGTCCAAAATTGGTCTGCATCAGTTTTATTTGCACTGTCTTTCCACAACTCCAAACGAGCAAAAAGTAACGCCGCATTTAATCGTAATGTTGTCATTGTTTGCGTTTTGCCTGTTGGCAAAATTCCAACATAACGGCGGTTACTTTCCTGCAAAGTTTTTGAAAAGAATGTGTCGTCTGCATTGGTGGCGTTTTGCGGGAAAATCTGAACTTGTCGGCTATACAAACCTTTCACCTGTTCTTCAACATTTTTAACGGTTGCTGTTGAAACTATGATTTTTGGCCTTTGTATCTTGGTTGTGCATAGCGATAAAATCACGTTTTCAAAAAGCCCGACTAAACTACCAAGCGGGCCACTCAATAGATGTAACTCGTCTTGTATGATAAGTTCGGGTTTACGATTGTCGTTACCATTTGAATTTTGAGAATTGAATAAACTTGTTGCCTCGCCTTTCCACGCCAGTTGGGCAAATTTATCTACTGTTGCAAACAGCATTGTCGGCGGATTTTCGTAAATGTCTTCATCGACTACAACTATTGGAAATTCGCTGTTCGTTTCAGAATATTCACAATTTGGATTTAAGCAAAAACTGCTTAAACGATTATGCCTGTTAATTCTATGGCCAATATTTGCATTTGAGTTTTCTTGCAGCCTGCTAATTATCTTTGTATTGCACCATTGACAATTCGATAATTGGAAAGGATTTATAGAATACCAATCGTTATTTAGTCGTTCTTGCGTTTTCGCAAGTTTTTCTTTTGCATCTTTTATCGAATTTGGAATCGTTGAACCACCCACCCAAAAACCGATAGTAATTCGTTCATTTCCTAGATCCTTGTGATTTTTGCGAATAAATTCACAGGCTAAAATCAGTTTAGTGGCACGTTCAAACTGTTGTGCGGAAAGTAATCTCAATGTATAGCGTATTATGATATTCACACCGCCATAATCATCCGGAAATTGCAATCTCCGCCAAAAAATCAAGAACGCAGATAATGCCAAATATGCTTCTGTTTTACCGCCACCTGTTGGGAAATACAGCAAATCAACTAAATCCCTATCTTCTGAATTTTCATCAAAAAAAGACGGTAAGCACTGTAGAATAAATGCTAATTGGAAAGGTCGCCAACTCGGAACTCTATTTGGATCGGGATATTCTTTTGTCTCGTATTCCTTATAAGTATATTGTGGGCTGTCGGTTCTTTCATATGCCTCAAAGCCATCTTTTCGTTCGCTAAAATGCCACTGGTGTTGGAACATTTGCAGATAAATTGCCGTGTTTGCCAACTGAAAAGCACGCATTGCATTGTTGTTCTGCTCTAACAGTTCAATACCTTTTTGCATTCGTGTATGTATTTTTCTGCATTTTACAATATTCTCTATTGCTAATACCTTGTCGGAATCATTTAATTTCTTTGTTTCATTTTCTTCAGCAGAAATCCACTCTGCATAAGTAGCAGACAATTTTTTAAGATTTGAAGTAATCGTATTTTTTTCTTTATTGAAACCAGATAACTGTTTTATTTCCAAACTTTTTTTATCAAAATTTTTAATATCAGTGCTTTGGCTTTTCACATTAAATTGTGGTAAAAAAGTAGAACTTATCCAAGTTGGTTTTTTAGTATCATCTTCGCAATCTTCCCAAGTGCAAGCGGTGTTATGTCCTAATCCATATGATAGTTTTTCACGATAAAGAAAATCCAACATTTTATCTTCGTCAGACTTGTGCAGATTGTTTTTATAATCATTAAATTGCAATAAGTATGGTGTTTCAATCTTAATTTCTGTTTGAAAAAGACACGCCATATTTAGACTTTCTTTGCCAGTAGAAAATTTTGCGCGTGGAAACAATAGTGTATTTTCAATGAAAACTTTAACAATAAATTTATTATCGGGTTGGTTGTACAATTTGATGTGAAGCAACAATTTATCTTTCAAAGATTCTTCTTTACTTTTCCACCAATTTTCCGTATTCACTCCTGCAATATCAGACAGTAAGATTTTATAATGCTGATTTTCTGCCTGCTTTATTTTGCTAATAGAAATAATTGCTTCTATTTTATTGTCATATCGCTTGTATTTGTCTTTAAAAAACAGTTTTTTTAATATGTTATATAATCCGCTATTTCGATGGTCTTTGCCAAATGAATTGAAACAACTGCTTCTTTGTTGCTTTTGTTCTTTTGAGAGTTCTTTAGGAAGTGTAAGCAGCTTGTTTTCTGTATCATATTCAACAAATTGTTGTAATCCAAACTCATCAAATAAACTATTGCCGCTGTCTGCGTTGATAATATCACCATAATAGAAAATTGAAATTTCTTTTGACTTTGCTTTTTTGTAATTGCCAAAGGAGAGTTTGATTTTCAATTCTGGGCAATCTTTTGAAATTGCAAATGAAATTCCGTATTGCGAAGGGAAAAATGTACTTGCGGAATATTGAACGTCTTTGTTGTCTTCTTTAACTTCGCCTGTCTTTTCAATTTCTTCTGGTTCTACATTCGCATCATTGTTTGCGTCTGCGACTTCGGCGGGAGTTTCATCATTTTCATCATCATCTTCTACGAAATCGCCAATTGCGGTTTGTTTCGGGTACAATATTCCTGAGAAGTATCGCAATAACGGTTTGTCTGCAATAATTTCGTCCGAAAAATTTACCTTGTCTTCGCACTCAAACAAATCAGTATCCGGCCCAATCAGTTCTTTCCGAACTCTCGAAATTACTTGTTCTCTATTGTTCATCATCGATTATTTCTTCTATTTTTGTGATTGTTAATAATGGCATAAATTCATTTGTGAATTGCTGTAATGCTTCTGCCGTAAATCCTTTCTTCTGTAAAATTTCGCCAATTATTTTGTCTTGCAAGAATTGTTGTAATTCTTGTTTTAATCCACGACCCAAAGCAATCATTGTGCTGTTATAAAGTCGTTTAGAATTTTTGATTGCAGGTAGCAAATATTCTTTGTTTGCCAAATTTAAAATTGCTTTCAAATCTAAGTTGAACATTGGAAATTTTCTGTTCCCACGAAAATATGAATTAACAGTCATTGGCGAAACTCGCAAACCGCTTTCTTTCAATTTTTGATAGAGTGTTTCTCTGTTGGAGTACTGAATGTCTAATGATTTCAAGACATCCTTCCAACAATTAGAGTGTTCATCAATTTTCCCGAATTTATCAGGTTCTACGTCAACGGCAATTTGAAGCAGATTTTCCGCTAATTGGTCTTTTGGATAAATTCTAATTTTACTATTTTCTTTTAACCTGTAAGATTTTATAAGGTTTCCTTTTATGTCAAAAACGGTTTCATTACTTTGTATTTTCCAAGTTTCGCCGTTTGACATTGTGATTTTGTACGTAATTTCTTCTTCCAAATCGTCTAATAAACTGTCACCCTCTGTTTTATAGCCATCGTAAGCAGTATTTGAGCGTTGGTCAAGTCGTTCAATGATTTGTTCCAAAGTCGGACTCACTTTTATTTCTTCTGTTGCTATTGGCTCGTATTTTATGCCACAAACTGAAACCCTGTCTGCACTTGTTAATTCCTCTTCAAGTTGCTTTGTGTAAATTTGTAATTGCTTGCAATATAATTCTTTTTCCTGTTTGTGCAAAACCAATTTTACATTATTCTGTAAATTGTAAATAAAATTGAAATCCTTTGAACCATTAAAGGAGTAAAACATAATATTTTTTATATCTGTTTCTCCGTTTTTGAGTAATTTTTTTAGCTCTGAATTTGTAATAACTTTGCAATTACTATTTCTTATTGTTTTAAAACAATCAATATCTTCTCTATCGGCAACAATCAAAGTTTTTTTTACAACGCGCAAAATCATGTCTTTTAGTTTTTTTTGTTTTGGATTGTTTTCTTTTAAGAATAGAAGTAGATTTTTCAATGCTTCTTTTGGGTTCTTGTTACCAAAATCTTCATAACCACCTTCATTTCGTTCCAACTCTTTATTGTTTTTTAATCGCATGAACAGATAATCAAATTGTTCCTCTTGTAAAGCATTCAACGCTAAACGTAAAAAGTAACCGTAACTTTTGAGTTTTATCGGTGGCTCAAGCGAAGATACATAACTCATACTTTCTTCAAAATGTTGAATGAGATTATCCATTTTTTCGTCTTCAATACATTCTATCTCTACTTTACTGCAATTTGTATGTTCCAATAATTCAATTTCTTCTTTTTGCCAATTCCAAAGTGTAATATTAATAAATTTTTGTATGCCACTTTCATTTGAAAGCACAATCAATTTGAAGTTAAATCTTGATTGATCTTGTACTATTTGAGAAATGGAATTTAAATCGGCATCACAGACAATAATTGTATCAACCGCAATATTCTTTTTCAAAATTTCTTCATAACACACTTCATATTTCGGGGTCACATAAGCGATACAATCTTCTAATGCTTCAATGGAACGTTTTATTGTTTGTTCGCCGTCTCGTGTGTTGGGCAAATATGTTGAAGGAATGCAATTTTTGTTTGTCAAATTGTTCCACATTGTTTGCTTTGCGATTAAAACGAGTTTCTTAGAAAAACTAGTGGGCAAAAATTCAAAATTATTTGCATCTTTGAAAAAATAGTCGAATTTTGACAATGTGTTATTTTTCACACTTTGTTTAACCCGAGTGTATTCGCGTGTGAGTCGATCATATGTAATATCGGGTCTAAATGTTTCCCAAGGATCATTTTCTTTTTTCAAAGAATATTTTTTATCCCCAATATCAGTTATTACATATATCCCCTTTTCATTATTCCTTTTGAACTTATCTCCAATAAAATAATCGAGTAAGTCTGCATACCTTGTAAAAATTTGTTTCGAGAAATTCTCGTATAGCAAGTTTGTAATTGCCTTTAAATCATAACTTCTAGGGAAATTAAAATAGACGTTTTTGTTATTGTAAGCTCCCAATATCATAGCAGCCGTAAGTTCTACGACCCTGTTGCAATCTTTTGAGATAGAATATTTGTCAAAAAGTTTGTTGTAATAATTTTCGTTGAGAGCCATAGACATTACCCACATTAACCTTACTTCATTTATATGGGAATTACCAATTTAAATACAGCAACTTTTATCTCTACATAACGGCAGGGATTGTGCAGCACGTAATTAGACAGTTACGTAAATCCATTTATCAAATGTAAAATAATATCCGGGTTGAAGACGCAGTAGTGCAAAAAGACTTGTTTTCATAAGTTGTCAAGCTTAAAATGCGGGAAAACTTTTCAGGTGTAAGCAAATAGTAGGACTGTAAAATCCTATTTATTGGAGTAATAAAATGAGTTCTAAAGCGGGGCCTTCTTGTTTTGGCTGTATGGGCTTTATAATATTGTTTTCCTGTTTTATGGCTTCGCTTGGTAGTAGAAACATCATATTGCCTATTTTTTTCTTTGTAATATTTTTAATTTTTGTCAGTTGGCAATTCACAGAGGGCGTTAAAAAATCTTCCACAAAAAAAGAAAGCTATAAAGACTTGGAAAAAGAGTTACCCGATTTGAATATGGATAAACAATGGGTTAATAAAGATGCAAAATCGATCGAAGAAACAGAATCCATAATTGATCCCTCTCAGATATTACAAAATATTGATAAAAATGAGAGAGGTTGGGAAGCTATTTTATTTTCGGAAGTTATTGATGCTGGTATTAAAAATTCAGCAGATTTAAAAAGAGCGTGTAATGATAATATCCCGGAAGCTTTAAGTACCCTGAAGCGAGATGTTGCCATAGAAACTGTTGAATGGCTGTCGGCAAAAACAAAGGAAATAATTACAATGATCAAATCATTCGAATCATCGGGTGATCATATAATCGAGGCGGAATTCCTTGATGCTATGGGAGCAGAAGGAACTCCAGCAGATGCAGACAAAATTATTAAAGTAGCTGAAAAGATTGTTGAGCGATATCGATATCTTTGCAAATCAGCTATTGATTTTAATTCATTAATTGTAAATCAAGAGCTCCGGGAAATATCTCTTGAGATAAAAAGAGGGTTTCTATTATCTCCGATAGCAGATATGGAAAAGTCCAACGAAGAGATGAAAGAGCAAATTAGAAAAATACAAGCAAATGAAAGCGATTTATTCAATCCTAAATTCCTTATGACACATGCTATTGATATGCCTAAGCTTCAAGCAAAGATAGAAAGTCTGTCAAAAAAATTGAGGAAAAGTGTGATTGAAGAATATAAAGCAAATTTAAACAGCAAATAAATACACTGCCCCAAAAATACTGAGGTCAAAATGGCGAATTGTGCAATATGCGGGAAAAGATTTGGACTGATTTTCGGCTCTTCCAAAGTAAGCGCAACGGATATAAATACCGCCCGGGGGAAAGGAATTGATGCGCCTGATGATATTTGTCCTGGGTGTCTTACCGCATTATACAAACGCGCTCAAGACAAAAGAACAAACGCTATAAACGAAATTAAAGATATGGTCGTGCGTGAAGTCTTTTCAAAGACACCAACCGAAGCAATTTTTTCTAAAATACAAGAGGCATCTAGGCCTTTGGCGCTTTCTTATCTATATATCAAAGATATTGTCTGCCAAGCCGCAAATGAAATAGCAGTTAGAGACATGGACGACGGGCTATTATCAGAGGAAAGAGAGCGGCAAATTTTTTCCCTGTTAGGACAGTACAAGATACAAGCTGATGATATTCCTGCAAACATTAGGAATTTGTTGCTAAGTGGTGAAGTGTTAAGGAATCTGCTGAACTGCAACAAATCTCCATCATTTAGCACAAATGGGTTGCCTTTCAATTTTCAGAAGACAGAACTGCTGATTTGGGCAGGGACTGACATTCCGATTGCGATCCCTAAAACTACAAGTAAGTTTGTTGGCAGCTCTATAGGTGGTTCAGTCAGGATTGCTAAGGGCTTATACCTGAGGGGCAGCGACTTTGAAGGGCGAAGGGTTTCCGAAACTTCGATTGTACCTCTCGGCAGCGCGATAGTGGCTATCACTTCTAAGCATATATATTACACAACCAGAGGCTATGCAACCGGAGATGCTTCTAAACGTATCAAACACGAAAAAATAGTTTCTATCGATCCGTATAGTGATGCCATAGTTATCTCTACTGATTACGCGAGGAATAATATAATCTGTTTTTACTTTAAAGATCCGAGATTTTTTATGAATATATTGCAAAATGCCCAAAATTGGGCGTGAATGTACTCTCTGTAGCATCTGCGAAGCAATAATATAATTAGCAATCTTTTGAATGTTCCGATATGTACCATAAAAACCTGTAAGCTCAGGTATATACTGAGCTCATAGGTTTTTAAAGCATTTAAAAATCAGCTGCCAACGCAAGTTACCCGTAAACTTCCCCCAAAGAGACAATTTAAAAATATAGCTTTCTGGTAGAATACAATCAGGATGTAAAATGAAAAAAGTCCGATTTACTGAGATACAGATTATAGCTATAGGTTTATTGTTATGAATATTTTGTATATAATGCGTTCCTGTAGTTGGCGTATTTAAGGAGCGGGGCATGTTGCAATATAGAAGGGGGTATTGAAATTGAGGCATGAACTACGCCGAAAAGATAGGGGCATCTGTGATGACGCTGCAATGGATTTACTTCTTAGAGGTGAATACGGGGTGCTCTCTACTCTGTCTCCTGACGGGCTCCCTTATGGTATCCCTCTGAGTTACTGCCTCATAGGGAATGCTCTTTACTTTCATTCTGCGATAGAGGGGCGCAAGGTTGATAATATCACGTCTGATAAGAGAGTTTCTTTTTGTGTTGTAGGCGGTACTGAAATTCTCCCTGCAAAATTCAGTACAAAGTATGAAAGTGTCATTGTGTCTGGTTTAGCTGAGGAAGTGTTCGCTTTAGAAAAGAAGTGCGCTTTAAGAGGGTTTGTTACAAAATATTCCAGCCAATATATTAAAGAAGGTGAGAAGTATATTAATTCAGATATTGATAAAGCAAGGGTTTTTAAGATAATCATAAATGAGATGTCGGGCAAAGCCAGAAAGTGATTCTTATTACTTAAATGAAATAAGATAATGTCTTAAAAGCCTTGCTAATAGTAAGAATTTGGCGGCTATAGAAGGTTTATGCTTCTTTACAATATTTATGGAGTAGCTTCATTCCGTTTTTATGGTTTTTATCCACCTCTTTATGAAGCTTCTCAAAGTAAGAATCCATTGTCTTTTGGTGTTTAATAGCAATTTTTTGCGCTTTAGCAGTGTGAAAAACTTTAGTCATTTTTTTTAGCTCTTGCTGGTAATCTTTAAACAGTGACGGTGCTTCCTTCTTTTTTCCTTCTTTAATGGGGAACCCCGCTTTATCTGTCAGATAGAGCGGGACACCTGTTGCCCCTGCTAATTGAATAGCGCGAGCAGTTCCGATGGCCCCGGTCATGTCTAACTTATCGGCATCGAACAATATTTTAGCTTCAATGGTTTGCGGCTTGGGCTTACTGTTTTTGCTATGACTTAGAACAGATTCCGAAACTTGCTTGGCAATTTCCTCCGGATATCCTTTTTCAATTAATAGCTCATAGGCTTTTTCGCTACCTGTCTGAGCGTGGCTTGGTACGTTTT
This sequence comes from Desulfuromonadales bacterium, assembly GCA_009780995.1. Classification (GTDB taxonomy): domain Bacteria; phylum Desulfobacterota; class Desulfuromonadia; order Geobacterales; family DSM-12255; genus WQYY01. The sequence goes on along the minus strand of WQYY01000005.1, from coordinate 23,389 downwards.
TGGAGTCTTTGGCTGATTTTTTTATACGGCCGATATCATGCAGGAGAGCAGATAGAATGACTACTTCGACGTTTACATTATCCTCTGTTCCTATAAGTTGCAGAGCATAATTCAGCACCCGATATGTATGCAGGCAATCTTTTGCATTTAGTTCTGCCTGTACATATTCTGCAATGTCTTGATATTTTTCCGGGCTCATTATAATCGCACCTCAATGTTTGTATTATTTTTACAAATTATGGATATATTTTATTACATGAAAATATAAAAGTAGATAAAATTCTTTTCAAAAAGCCGAATTTTACATAATCTACATATAAACGTTATTTATGACGGCTAAATTTTACATAATTGACACATAAATGTTGCTCATGAAAAGTAAAATTTAATATATATCTGGTGGTATAATTAATTTATGAATGTATGTAGCTTAATGGGGAGAGAAGTTTATGCACAAATATAAGATAGCTGCTGTTATTGATATTGGTTCAAGTGTTGTGCGAATGCACATTTCGCAGTGGGATGGGAAAATGGTCATGACACTGGATAAGCTGGAGAAACCCACTCAGATTGGTAAGGAGGTATTTTCTACAGGATACATATCTTTTAACACTGTTCGCTCTCTTTCGACAATTCTAAGCGGGTTTTGCAAAAAAGCTCAGGAGTACGGAGTTACGATTGTGCATGCCATTGCCTCAACTGCTATGCGCGAAGCATCCAACCGAGCATATGTTTTAGATCACATTTTAACTCATAATAAACTTGAAGTGCACGTGCTTGAAGATGCTGAAGGGAGCGCGCTTATAATCAATGCGATGAAAAACAGCGGTTACACATTGACTAAAAAAATGCTGTTAGTTTACGGCGGGACAGGCACAACCGATTTTGAGTTACTAAAAAACGGGAAAATAGCATTAACTCACAGTATACAAACCGGGTTTCTTAAGATATCCGAAATGTTGCGAGAAGCGGCTGATGTTTTTAAGCACACCGATTATATGGCAGAAGAGTATCTAAATATGTTTCTGATGCGAGAAAACCGTATAAAAGATTTATGGGAAGCAGATGGGATTTTACTTGGTGCCGGAGATTTACAACCGCTTTACAAGCTGTGCAAGGTCAAATTTGAAGACGGAGTGATAAGTATACCGGCCAAGACTCTTTTGGATATTTACGAATCATACCGTTTGCTTTCAATTGAACGGATATGCAAATTACATAATATAGATATTCAGCAGGGTGGGATTTTATACGCGATGCTCACTTTGATAGCGGCACTTTTACGTTTTACAAAAGTAAAAAAGCTGTTTTGCGTTCAATTAAGTATTGCGGACGCAATGATGAACTTGCTTCTCAGGCCTGGTGCGCGTAAGGGCCACGATGAAAATTTGAGGACAGGAGCAGTTATCTCAGCGTTGGATCTTGCCGTGCGTTATCGCTGTGACATGAATCATTGCAGTTATATAACCGACATTGCATTATCTCTATTTGAAAAATTAAGAAAGGTGTTTGGTTTTTCCAAGAGGCAAAATCTTTTGCTGCATATCGCCTGCATTTTGCATGGATCCGGTTATTACACTAACTCTAGCGACATTCAAGAGGCAGCTTTTAATTTGGTGAAGGATGCGCATATTTACGGGCTTTGTTCGCGCGAAACTTTATTAGCCGCTAATATTATTGCTCCGCAAAGTTTATTAGGTGTCACTCGCAACGCTTTAAATAAAGGGACTTTGGCTAGTGATGATGTGCTATTTGCCGCTAAAATGCATGCGATTTTGCGTTTAGCTAATGATATGGATTGTTCCCATAAGCAAAAAGCAAAGTTACACGATCTGATTTTGGAAGATGACAGTTTGACTATTTCAGTTAAGATACAGGAGGATTTTACGCTCGAACAATGGATATTTAGGGAAAGTGCTTCGTTATTTCAGGAGATTTTCGGCATAACACCCCAACTTAAAATCAACAACATCTACCAACAAGAGGGGAAGAATAAATGATGCCGTTTATAAACAGGGAATTGAGTTGGCTTAGCTTTAACGAACGTGTTTTAGCAGAAGCGGCAAGGCCAGAAATACTGCAGCTTGACCGGCTTAAATTTCTGGCGATTACCGCTTCTAACCTTGATGAGTTTTTTATGGTGCGGGTTGCCTACTTAAATGACTGTAAGAAAAATGGTCCGCCTGATGATTCAGGGCTCACTTCCAACGAACAACTTGAGAAAGTACTGGAGCGTACAAGTTTATTTCAGCTTGGGCAGATTACATGTCTTAGTGAAATCTTAAAAAATCTGCATGGAAAAGGAATATCTTTTCTTAAAATTGAGGATTTAACTGAACTCCAGCTTAATTACATTCGGAAGTATTTTGAGGCCGAAATATTGCCGGTAATTACCCCTTTGGCCATAGATCCCAGCAGACCATTTCCATTTCTTGCCAATCTGTCTCTGAATATCGGAGTTCGTATGCAAGATGAGGATAAGAAAAGCGTTTATGCTGTTATACAGGTCCCGTCTATTCTGCCGCGTTTTATTTTACTACCGTCTGAAAGTGGCCGGCATTTTCTGCCTTTAGAAGAATTGATTACACACTATCTTCACGATATCTGTGATTTATACAGAATTATAGCTTATGGCTGTTTTCGTATTACGCGCAGCGCAGATTTTGATGCAGATGAAGATACAGACAATCTCCTTGAGGAAATGAAACGCACAATCAAAAAGCGCAAACGTGGCAGACCAATACGTTTGGAGCTCAGTGTAGACTTTGATGAAAAAATGAAAATATTCCTCCGTGATATGCTCCGTATACCCAAGAAGTTTATATTTGAGCTGCCGGGACTTTTAGACCTAGCTGCTCTCATGAAAATGACAACATTGGATGGTTACGACAATTTGCGGCTTGCGCCAATTGTACCTGCGCTTGGAGAGGACTTTGAAGGCTCTGAAGATATATTTGCCCTTATACGGGAGCGCGACCGTATGCTTCACCATCCCTATGAAAGCTTTGATCATGTAGTGGCTTTTATTAAAGCTGCTGCTGCCGATCCCGACGTATTGGCAATCAAACAGACCCTTTACAGGGTAAGCGGTCATAGTAAAATTGTAGCTGCATTGGAACAAGCTGCGGAAGCGGGAAAGCAGGTAACTGTTTTAGTTGAACTTAAGGCCAGATTTGATGAAGAAAATAATATACAGTGGGCGACTAGATTGGAACGGGCAGGTTGCAATGTCATATATGGCTTAACCGGCCTTAAGACACACTGTAAAGTTAGCTTGGTAGTCCGGCGGGAAGAAGATGGGATACGGCGGTATCTTCATCTTTCCACAGGCAATTATAACGATACGACTGCCCGGTTGTATACTGATATAGGTATGTTTACATGCCGACCGGCATTTGGTGCGGATGCATCGGCGTTATTTAATCATCTTACGGGCTTTTCAATGCCGCCACAATATAATAAGCTGGTAGTGGCACCAGAACATATGAAAAAATTTTTCTTAGACCGAATTGAGCAGGAGATACAAAACGCCCGAAGCGGACTTCCCTGTGGGATCAGTTTCAAAAATAATTCACTTCTGGACAGTCATATTATTCATAAATTGTATGAAGCTTCTGAAGCTGGTGTTAATGTGCAGCTTCTTATCCGCGGAATATGCAGTCTTATGCCTGGAGTGGAAGGTATAAGCGAGAATATTCGTGTGCGTAGCATTGTTGGCCGCTTTTTGGAACATTCCAGAATTTTCGTATTTGAAAATGCAGGTGATCCGCAGGTTTTCCTGGGCAGTGCTGACCTTATGCCAAGAAATCTGGATCGGCGGGTGGAAGTGGTTTTCCCGGTAGAAGACCCTATGTTGAAGAACCGCTTATACAAGGTGCTGAAACTGATGTGGCATGATAATGTTTGCGCGTGGGAACTGGGAGCGGATTCTGAATATCGACGTGTAGAAAAATCGGGCAAACCGATAAATTCACAATTGAAGCTTTTACAACAAAATAACTGATTTCAGAAAGGATAACTTATATATGAAAATAGGGATGCTTACAAGTGGTGGCGACTGTCAGGGACTGAATGCGGCTTTGCGGGGTGTTGCAAAAACGCTTTTTGGTGCTGTTCCAGATTTAGAACTTTACGGTATACAGGATGGTTATAGGGGATTGATTGAGGGGATATGGCGTAAAATGGAGCTCCGTGAATTTTCAGGCATTCTAAGAGAAGGCGGAACAATTCTCGGGACCTCGCGGCAGCCTTTTAAAACAATGAGGGACCTCAACAAAGATAACACTGATAAACTGACAATGATGATAAACAACTACAAAAAGGAAAAGTTTGACGCAGTGGTCATTCTTGGCGGAAACGGTACCCACAAAACCGCTCATGCGCTCAGTCAAAATGGTGTTAATGTCGTGACATTACCAAAAACTATTGATAACGACATATATGGGACTGACTATTCTTTTGGGTTTGACAGCGCTGTGTCAAAAGCTGCGGAAGTTCTAGATGCCGTTAACTCCACTGCTGCTTCTCACGGCAGAGTGTTTGTTGTGGAGCTCATGGGGAATAAAGCAGGCTGGGTAACGCTGTATGCGGGAATTGCCGGCGGAGCCGAGATGATTTTATTGCCGGAAATACCTTATGACACAATGAGTGTATTGCGCCTCATTGAAAAACGCAATAAATCGGGTAGGAATTTTTCCATTATTGCGATTGCGGAAGGCGCGCTTACAAAGGAAGAGGCGGCGATCCCAAAAAAAGAACGAAAGAACGGAGGTTCTACCTCTGGTTCCAGGCTTGTGAAAGAGTTAACCGAACATTTGGAGCAGGATGTCAGGCTTTTAGTGCCTGGTCATTTTCAAAGAGGGGGAGACCCTACACCAGCTGACCGTATATTTTGTTCACGTTTGGGCGCGGCAGCAGGAGAGCTTATTATAAAAAAGAAATTCGGACGCATGGTTGCGCTTCAAGGTAAATCCATAGTTTCGGTTCCTTTAGATGAAGTCGCGGGAAAATCTAAAACCGTTCCTATTGATTGCGAAGTTTTGAATCAAGCGCGGTTACTGGGGATTTCTTTTGGGGATGATTAACGGGGTTATTCATGACTGACGGGAAAGAGAAAAAACGGTGCGTTTGGTGCGGAAATGACTCTCTTTACCAAAACTACCATGATTTTGAGTGGGGTGTACCTGTTCATGATGATAAAGAATTATTTGAGTTTCTGATTTTGGAAGGGGCTCAAGCCGGACTTTCCTGGATAACAATTCTGAAAAAGAGGGAAGCTTATAGGTCTGCTTTCGATGGGTTTGACCCCGAAATTGTCGCAGGGTTTGATGAAAAAAGAGTAGCAGAGCTTCTTGCAAACCCTGGAATTATCCGAAATAAGCTTAAAATTCAATCAGCTATTGCAAACGCGAAAGCATTTCTGAAAGTCCAGGAAGAATTTGGTTCTTTTGACACTTATCAATGGCGGTTTGTAGATGGTAATACCATTCAGAATTCATGGAAGACTATTTCCGAAATCCCTGCATTTACACTACAATCTGACGCTTTTAGTAAGGATCTTAAGAAGCGGGGTTTTAATTTTGTGGGGAGTAAAATCTGTTACGCCTATATGCAGGCTGTGGGTATGGTAAATGACCATACAACAGACTGTTTCAGATGGAAGGAACTACAATAATCCAAGTTTATCGCTTCTTATCAGCTTATTTAAAGCCTCTCCTTGACCATAATCACATTTTATCGTAAAGTCTTTCGTTCCATAAATAAAGGGGGTAATGAAATGTTGAAACGTATCTTTTGTATTATGGCAATGATGTTAATTTTTGTCCCATCTGCTTTTGCAGCGCCATCAAAGGGGAAAATCGCTAAAAATCCTGTTGTTATTATGAATACCAGCATGGGAAAAATAAAGATTGAACTTTTCCCTGCCAAAGCTCCAATTTCAGTAAAAAACTTTATCAGATATGTAGAAAGTGGCTATTACAAAGGGACGATATTTCACAGGATCATTCCGGGATTCATGGCTCAGGGTGGGGGAATGACCTCTGATTTACAACCAAAGCCCGGTGATTTCCCTCCCATAAAGAATGAAGCAGGTAACGGCCTTAGAAATGACAGAGGAACTGTTGCAATGGCAAGAACAGGGGTTGTTGATTCCGCCACATCACAGTTTTTTATTAATGTAGCTGACAATAAATTTCTGAATCATACCGATGATTCATATGGCTACGCTGTTTTTGGAAAAGTGATAAGCGGAATGGACGTAGTCGATAAAATTGTAAACGCGAAACAGAGGCCTAGCGATGGTATGTTTCAAAATGTTCCTGAAGTGTCAATTGTCATTGAGTCAGTAACCTTGCTGAAATAAAGGAGAAGCCTGTAAATGCTTACAACATCAGATTTTAAAAAGGGATTGATATTCCAAATGGATGGTGCACCATGTCTTATACTTGATGTAACTGTGCAATCACCTTCTGCCCGTGGCGCTAATACCATGGTAAAAACAAAATACAGAAATCTTCTCACAAGCCAGGTACTTGAAAAGACTTTCCGTTCTGGAGATAAAGTTGATGAAGCCGATTTTGAGCGTCATAAAGGGCAGTATTTATATGCAGATGGCAGTAAAGGGGTTTTTATGGACCTTGAAACTTATGAGCAGTTTGAGATGGAAGAGGAGGCTTTTTCTCTTATCTCTCCATTTCTTCTTGAAGGAGCTGAGGTACAACTTGGCCTTTTTCAGGGGAGGATGGTGAATGTAGACCTGCCTATGACTGTAGAGCTTATAATAACAGAAACTCCGCCTGTGATGAAGAACGCGACAGCAGTGGCGCAAACAAAAGAAGCTCTGCTTGAAACAGGGCTGAGGCTTCAAGTCCCGCCATATCTTGAGGCAGGAGAGAAAATTAAAGTAGATACAAGAGATGGGCGTTTTATCTCACGGGCATAGAGTATGGCTGAGTGAAAATCTGTTGACATCAAAGTTGAATGAAGCTATAAAAAACACTTTCCGCCCAGGTAGCTCAGTCGGTAGAGCAGAGGACTGAAAATCCTCGTGTCGGCGGTCCGATTCCGTCCCTGGGCACCACTAAATATTTTGCCATGGCCGACATGGTGTAAAAAGCCTCTGGAAACAGAGGCTTTTTTTGTGGGTTTTTGTTACATATAGACAGTTTATGAAATGTAGATAGATGCTATGGTTGGACAAATTGTATATGAAATAAGATAGGCTAATCAGTGATGCAAACAGAAAAATATAAAACAACAGGATCAGTAATTACAGTTGACTACTTTTCACAACACCTTGTAACTCAACTGGAAATGCTTGATGTATGGCCCAAAACAACAGCAGTTACAATAACAGATTCTGATTGGTTTCATCTGCAACGCATAGGGAGCCGGCGCCCTGTCGAAAACATTCTCCCCTTGGAGCTGGCAAAAAATTTCCCGAGGTTAATGCACGAAAGTAAAGCAGTTGTTTGGGATAACCATGGTAAAAAACTCTTATACGTTTTTGATGTACGGACAGAACAAGATCTTGCTGTGCTCCAACCGCTACAATACCGTAAAGAAGCCTCATGTGGTTTTGATGTTAAAACAGGGGGCAAAATAGGAAAAGTGATTGTTGCACTAAACTATAGAGTCAAAAACAGTATTAGTAATTCAATAAGGAGCGCCAGCCTGGTTAATATTGAAGATATACAGGAAGGGAAGCGATACAGAGTTCTTGAAGGACGTTTATAGCGGCGGGCATAATGGCATGGAATCGAACCGTACAACACGACGACCATTTAACATGACCCTCCGCTCTACCTTTGAGACTTACATTATGCCCGAAAACTTTATAACGTACCTTACGGATAAATGCAATGAGCTTTGGTATACAATGAGATCAGGCTTTAAATTTGGTTTCACTGCCACGGCGAAGGCGTGTTATGTTATCTTTGTGCCTCCATACGACCAAAGCGGCCATTAACAGCGTTATACAGGTAGTTTCAGAGCTTTTGTCAATAAAAGCAACTAACAATGGCATAGCAATAGCTGCTATTATTGATCCCAGAGAAATATATCTCCACTTCCATACAACAATCGCAAAAATAGCTAAGGCGCATAAAACTGCCAGTGGCGATATTCCCAAAAAAGCGCCAAGTGCTGTTGCCACACCTTTACCCCCTTTAAAAGCGAGGAAAATAGAGAATATATGGCCGATAAGGGCAGCAAGTCCTATCAGAGCCATCCATGTGTCATTAAAGCCGATAAATCTGGCTATCAGAACCGGAATAAGCCCTTTAAGACAGTCACAAATAAGAGTTATTACCCCAATCTTTCGGCCAAGGGTTCTGTAGGCGTTTGTAGCGCCGATGTTGCCGCTGCCGCTTTTGCGTATGTCAACGCCTGCGTATTTCCCCAGAAGAAGCCCGGTAGGGATTGAGCCTATTAGGTAGGCAATTATAAAAAGAATTAGTTCGTTATTCATCATAATCCCAGTAGGGGCGACCGTCCCCGGTCGCCCGTGTTATCGGAACATCGAGGGCGGTATCCCTTACATTCTATACTTCAAAAACCTGTAAACTCAGTCTACACCTGACCTTGTAGGTTTTCAGTTCGCCTCATGGCACATGGTTTTATGTAGGGGCGGCCATTGGCCGTCCGGCTTTTCGGAATGCCCAATGGGCATTCCCTACGATAGCGGCCTGCAACGCAGCCAATACAGTTAGGTGTGAAAAGCGAAAGCTGTCAAGCCGAAGTCATATTAAACAAGTAATTGCCTCATCTACTGCTTTGTGAGCAGCGATAATACAGTCATTAAAACCTATTCCTCTATAAGAGTTTCCTGTAAGTATTAACCCGTGAGTGTCAGTAAGCTCTTCATATAAAGCTTCAAGCCTTTTCCCATGCCCTGCAGTATATTGAGGGATAGCTTTTTTATGCCTGTATATACGGATAAACGAAGGGGAAACATCTATTCCCATTGTCTTTTCAAGATCAGCTTTTACCCGCGTTTCAACTTCGACATCAGAGAAGTTTATATATTCCGGGAAACATGCTCCTCCCATCATGCTCCTTAAAAGAACCATTCCTTCAGGCGCCCTGTTTTCAAATATACTGGAATCCCATAGAGTACCCAGGATTGAGAGCCCTTCCTGTTTGGGGACAAGATACCCGAAACCGTTAAGGTCATATTTTATTCTGCCGCGCTCATAGCCAAAACAGGCTATTGTCATACTCGCGTATGGAATAAGGTTCAGTATCGCACTGATTTTATTGGCTGTTTCGCTAAGTATTGATGCAGATGCATAAGCGGGAGTGGCGAGAATAACTATATCCGCTTCAGTTTCGTTTCCTGAAGTGACGATCCGCCATGGCAGAGAAGTTCCTTTTGCCACTTTTTGCACTTCAGCGCCGCTCCTTATGACTATAGACCCTAGCTCTTCCGTTAAAATATCTGTAAGAGTCTGTATGCCGTTTTTGAAAGATGTAAGTACCCCTCCTGGGCCGGCAGCACTGGCAACAGCTTTCCCTTCTGCAATTTCTTGCTTCTTCTTTTTCGCCAGCTTTATCATTGCCTTGATCAGGCCGCCATACTCTGATTCAAGTTCGGCAATCCTCGGGAAGCAAGATTTAAGAGACATAGTCTCAGGATCTCCCGCGAAAATGCCTGAAACCATGGGGGCTATAAGCTTATTGAGAGCTTCTTTACCAAGCCTTCTCCTGCCGAAATCCGCTAAGGTTTCATCTTCCGCGCTGTTGTATTTTGAAATAAAAGGTTCCATAGACAGGCGTAATTTACCCGGCCATGAAATAAGAGAGCTTTTCAAAAAAGAAGAAGCGTTTTCAGGGAGTTGGTTCAGTATGCCGTCCGAGAAAATAAACCGTTTTCTGGCGTTATCGTTACTTCTGAGCAGCTTATCATCAGCCTTAAGATCGCGGCAGAGATCAAGGGTTTGCGGCTTATTGTCAAGAAAGCCGTTTGGCCCCCATTCGCAGATATAGCCATCTTCCTTGATACTCCATATCTTGCCCCCTGTCCGGGTTTCTTTCTCAATAAGGGTTATTTCAAGGTCTATTCCCGCGTTTCTGGCCTTTTCACGGAGGAGCCACGCTGTTGACAATCCTGAAAGCCCACCCCCCACAATAACTGCTCTTTTCATGCTAAAGTCTCCCGTAAACCGTCCCTGCTGAACGTATCAATAAATAACATTTCCGGCCTTAAGCATTCTTGCTACGTCTTTAGCATGATATGTCAGTATAAGGTCTGCGCCGGCCCGTTTAAAAGAGATCATAGTTTCCATAACAACCCGATCTTCGTCAATCCACCCTTTAAGGCCGGCTGCCTTTATCATGCTGTATTCACCGGAAACGTTGTAAACAGCCATTGGAAGGTCAAATTCCTCACGAAGCTCTCTGAGAATGTCAAGATAGGGGAGCCCGGGCTTAACCATAAGGATATCAGCCCCTTCCTCTACGTCCATTCTTGCTTCCCGCACAGCTTCAAGGCGGTTTGCAGGGTCCATCTGGTATGAACGGCGGTCACCAAACTGTGGCGTAGATTCAGCTGCCTCTCTAAACGGGCCATAATAGCCTGAAGCATATTTTGCGGCGTAACTCATTATAGGTATTTTGCTGAAACCGTTATTGTCGAGAGTCTCACGAATAGCCGCAACACGACCATCCATCATATCCGAAGGGGCTACCATATCCGCTCCTGCCTGAACATGGGATAGAGATTCCCTTGCAAGCAGCTCAAGGGTCGCGTCATTATCAACATCTCCATCTTTTATGATTCCGCAGTGTCCGTGGTCTGTATACTCGCACATACAGACGTCTGTTATAACAGCCAATCCAGGTATTTCTTTCTTTAAAGCTCTTATAGTCTCCTGAATAATCCCATGCTCTGCGTAAGCGTCGCTACCTATAGCATCTTTCACTTCAGGTATACCAAACAGGATAACGGCTGGAACGCCAAGCTCAAAAACTTCCTGAGCCTCTTCAAGAACGTTTTCAATAGATTGCTGGTAAATTCCAGGCATAGAGCCTATCTCTTTCTTAATCCCTTTGCCAAAAGCTGAAAACATGGGATAAATAAGATCAGTAACGGATAAGGTCGTCTCTTTTACCATACGACGGAAAGTTTCATTGCCTCTTATGCGTCGTGCGCGGAATGTTGGGTAAAACATAATTGAGCTCCTTTAGGATAAATTGCGATTCAAATTTTAGTTTTGTTAGTGAAAAATCATTTCTGAATTTCCAGAATAGTACAACAATCTTTGTTTAATTGTAAAAAATTTTATACTAACTTCTTCTTGCCTCTCAGTTCCTTAAAAAAACTGCTTAACATTTTGCTGCACTCTTCCTCCATCACTCTGCTTGTGACTTCTACCTGATGGTTGAATCTTTTATCCTGTGAAAGATCGTAGAGAGAACCTGCTGCGCCACCTTTAGGGTCATAACATCCGAAAACAACCCGCTCTATACGGGAAAGTAATATAGCTCCCATGCACATCGGGCATGGTTCCAGCGTCACATAAAGGGTTGTACCTGTAAGCCGCCAGGCATTTAGTTTCCTGGCAGATTGGCGTATAGCTGCTATCTCCGCATGGGCTGTAGGATCATTCTTTGACTCTCGCAGGTTAAACCCGCGGCCGATGACTTTTCTATCTTTTACCAATATCGCACCTATAGGTACTTCATCTTTGAGCCTTGCCTTTTCAGCTTCTTTTATAGCTTTTTTCATCCAGTAATTATCATCTTTCATAATGAAGCTTTTATACCACGGTATTTAGTAGTTTGTTAAATAAGATTTGAAGCTGTTTCTTTTAGTAGCTTGATGTAGTATGTATAAACGCGCAGTCAACATTTCTTTTAAGGCAGAAAGAAAGCAGTTAATCTTTTGAAGCATTCTTTTAAAAAATTTTATTACTACATTGCGGGAGACCCCAGCAAGCCTGTTTCTTTAAGACGTAATGTTGTGAATCTCTCTGTTCCGGTGCTTTTGTCCTCCCTTTTTCAGCGGTTGGTCTCTATTGTTGACATTTTTCTTGTTGGTGGAGTCAGTGCCGCTGCAATAGCTGCCGTAGGTCTTGGCCAGCTTATGATTTTTGTGGCTATGACAGTCTTTTGGGGGCTTGCTACAGGCGCTACGGTAGTTATTGCTCACCTCTGGGGTGCGGGAAAGGCGGAGGAGGCAAGAAAGGCAGCTTTTGTCGCAATTCTTACATGTGCTGCAATGACCTTGATTGTGAGTCTCGTCGGCGTCACTTTTGGTGATAAACTGGGAAGGATTATGGGTGCACGGGCTGACGTCATGGCCTACGCCAGCGGGTATATCAAGCTGGTTTTTACATATCTTGTTTTCACTACAGGCCTTAACATACTCTCTGCCATTATGCAGGGGCGGGGGAACACCCGTACTCCCATGAATGCTATACTTCTGGTTAATATTCTGCATGTTATTATAGCTATACCGCTGATTTACGGAAAACTCGGCTTTTCTCCCATGTATGTGAAGGGTGCGGGATATGCCATAAATATTTCAGAGGCTATAGGGTTCTCTTATCTCTTATTTTACGCTATCCGCCATCATTATATTAATTTTGGAATACCTGATACTGGATTATGGAAAAAAGTCTGGATAGTCGGTTATCCAGTGGCTCTTGAGCGTGTCGCTCAGCAATCAGGGCAGATTCTTTTCGCGAAATTTGTTTTAGGCTATGGCACTGTGGCCTATGCCGCTCATCAGGTTGGAGTTTCTCTGGAATCTCTTTCCTTTGTGCAAGGCGCCGGCGTAGGAATTGCCTCTACTGCCCTTATGGGGCAGGCCTTAGGAGCTAAGAAATATAATCGTGCAAGAATTGGAAACAAGGAGGCGTTGCGGATCGCTGTTGTGGTGATGGGATTAATGGCGTGTATATTTCTTTTCTTCCCTGGCCCTCTGTCAAGCCTTTTCACTTCAGATCAAGATGTTATAGCGAAGGCTTCTGTTTTTTTGAGGCTTGTGGCTTTAGCACAGATTCCTCTTGCTATGGCTTTCGTCTATGCAGGGAGTTTGAGAGGGACAGGAGATACTTTTTATGTTTTCCTTTGCACTCTGGGTAGTATGTGGGGCGTAAGGATTTTTCTTGCGTGGATCGCTGCTGGTCTGCTTCATTTATCTCTTTATGCCGTATGGGGAGCGTTTGTTGTCGATTGGTATGTTAGGGCGGGAGCTTTTGCGTGGAGGTATCATAAGAGGGAGTTGCACGGAATCACGCTTTAGTGGCGACTTCGGCTTTTGGTCATATCTGAAATAGTGTGGAGTTTGGAGTGTGAAGAGTGGAGTTAAATCCGCCAAATAAAGGGTTGTAAATTCCCCTCTATGGAGGGGTGCCCGAAGGGCGGGGTGGTTCGGGTGCACACTGTGCGCCCCTACATCTCCAGAGCCTTTTTGATTTTTTCTGCAATTTCCGCTGTTATTCCCTTGATTGAAGCAATATTATCTATATCTGCCCGTTTCAGGCTATTTACGCTCCCGAACTTTTGAAGTAAAGCTTTTCGCCTTGCTGCTCCTATCTCTTTTATCCCGTCAAGTACAGACCTCAATGTTTTTTCATTTCTGAGGGACCTGTGATATGTGATCGCGAAACGGTGAGCTTCGTCCCTTATTCTTGCCAGCAGCAGAAGATGCGGGGAATTTTGCTTTAATACTACTGGATTTTTCCTACCGGGTAGGAATACCCTTTCATCACTCTTTATAACATCAATCCCTTTTGCGTCTCTCTCTACACGGCTTTTGGCGAGGCCGGCAAGGTCTATACCGGCGATATTCAGATTATTAATGACATTGATAAGAGCATTTAATTGTCCTATTCCACCGTCAACAATTATCAGATCAGGGTATTCTTCCTTACTGTTTCCCTCTTTAAAGCGACGAGAAAAGACTTCTTCCAGCATACCAAAATCATCAGACTGGTCTATTGTCTTTATCCTGTACCGTCTGTAAGCTCCTTTACAGGGCTTGCCGTCTATAAATGTAACCTGGCTACCGACAGCAGAGCTCCCATGCAAATTTGATATATCGTAACATTCAATTCTCTTGGGTATTTTCGACAGATGAAGTTTATCTTTAAGCTCTTGTAGCAATGTCTCACTTTCTTCCTCTGCTTTAAGGCGCTCTTTAAGGGCATTCTCAGCATTTTTTTCTGCAAGATTGAGAAGCTTAAGCTTCTCTCCCCGTTGTGGCTTGAAAATCAATACTTTTCGCCCATGTTTTTCTGATAAAATTTCAGCAAGGGCTTTTGTTTCTTCGAGAGAGCGGGGGATCAGTATCTCTTCAGGTATTATTACATCCTGGTTATAGTAGCTGTTGAGAAACGCAAAGAGCCCTTCATTATCATCAAGCTCCCATGAGAAGAAGTAATTTTTGTTTCCCATAAGAAGTCCGTTTCTTATGAACAGAATTCCTATCTGGAGGTTGTCGCCGCTGCGGATAAGGCCAATTACATCGCTGTTACCGCCAACATTAGCTACCTTTTGCTTTTCCACCGTCTTTTCAATGGCTTTTATGAGGTCTCTGTAACGGCTTGCTTCTTCATAAGCCTCTCGTTGTGCTGCCGTTGCCATTTTCTCTCTGTAGACTTTTACAATTTCGCTGTTTTTGCCTGAGAGAAACATGCCCGCTCCATCTGCGAGAACAGCATATTCCTTTTGAGTTATTTTATTAAAACATGGGGCGGAGCACTGTTTCATCTGGTAATAGAGGCAGGGGCGGTTTTTGCGTCTGCACGATTCTATCGGGTAATGTATTAACGGAAATATTCTGTAAAGCTCCTTAAGCACGTCCCGCGCTGCCTGAGCGGAAGAGTACGGGCCGAAATACCGCGCTCCGTCTTTTACAGGCTTTCGTATTATTGTCAGCCGTGGGAACTCTTCAGCAGGGTTAAGGCGGATTGAGAAATAGGTTTTGTCATCACGAAGATCCAGGTTATATCGTGGTTTATGTTCCTTTATAAGGTTGTTTTCCAGTATCAGGGCTTCTTTTTCAGTATCTGTAACAATCCAGTCAATCTTTATTACCCTGTTCATAAGGAAGCGTATCTGATATCTGGAATCTTTGGATTTTGAAAAGTAGGAACTTACACGTTTTTTCAGATTTATTGCTTTACCCACATAAAGGATTTTATCGGAGCCGTCCTTCATCAGATAAACACCTGGTGAGGTTGGGAAATATTTTATAGCGTCAGCGGTTAACATATTATGCAGTATAATAGCCTGATCCGATTCTTCAAAGCTGAAATTCAATAACAGGAATTTTTCCTTGACATGTTTATGGCCGGGTGGTAAAGAATAATGCTCATTCCCCAGTAGCTCAGTCGGTAGAGCGGGTGGCTGTTAACCACCATGTCCGTGGTTCGAGTCCGCGCTGGGGAGCCATAAAAATTGGAAAAGGCCAGGCAAAAATTGCCCGGCCTTTTTTATGACCTCAGCTTTTGGAAGTATACACAGTTATCAGTAAATAAAAGGTATCAGCTTTCTAACTTTTTTTGCATACAACTCATATCCAGGAAAGGTTAAACGGAGTGCCTTTTCTTCCTTCTTTATTTTCATATCAAAAAGCACCAATAGACAGAGGGTGTAAAAAAGGGTTAGCCAACCGTGAACCAAAAAAGCCCAGCCAAAGGAGATTTGAAGTATACCGCTATAGATGGGGTGCCGTACAAAGCGGTATGCCCCCTTTTTCAAGAGAACAGCCGCTCCTTTTGGGCATATGAAAGGGGTAATGTTTCGTCCGAGGTTAAAGGCTCCGGCAAAAAGGAAGATTGCGCCTGTAACCATGAGAACAGCTCCGAGTATAGTTGCCGCTTTTTGCCATAGAGGGCTCCATACAGGGAGTATACTTAAAGAACGTTTTCCAAATGCAATAATGATAAACAGAATAAACTGGCCGATTACATACAGTTCACCGCAGGTGTTTTTCCACCAGGGGGCTCTCATGTTATACTTTCAGTTTTTTAAGGAGGAGGTCGTTCACAACAGCGGGATTTGCCTTACCTTTTGATACCCGCATTACCTGCCCTACGAAGAAGCCGAATACCTTCTCTTTCCCCGCGCGGTACTCTTCAACCTGCCCCATATTGCCAGACATTATTTCATCTATTATCTTTTCTATGGCTCCTGTATCAGATACCTGGACAAGCCCTTGCTCTTCCACGATTTTTGCCGGCTCTCCACCCTTTTGCCACATGATGTCAAAGACTGTTTTTGCTATTTTGCCTGATATTGTCCCTTTATCAATAAGTGAGATAAGCTCTGCAAGCTGTTTTGGCGTTACAGGTGATTCTGTTATTTCAAGGCCGGATTCGTTAAGCCCTCTTGTAACTTCTCCCATAACCCAGTTAGCTGCTGTTTTTGCCTGAGCTCCTTCTGATATTACCGATTCAAAGTATTCAGCCAGTTCTCTGGTTGCAGTAAGGACTTCTGAATCGTATTCTGTAAGGCCAAGTTCAGTTTGATAACGTTTAAGTTTTGTTTCTGGAAGCTCCGGCATTGAAATACGGCTTTCTTCTATCCAGTTATCGGATATTACAAGAGGAACCAGGTCCGGATCTGGGAAATATCTGTAGTCATGGGCGTCTTCTTTGCCACGCATTGATCTTGTCGTTCCTGAGTCAGGATCAAACAGGCGGGTTTCCTGAACTACTTTTCCACCTTCTTCAATAAGGTCTATCTGCCGCTCTATTTCATATTCTATGGCCTGTTTTACGAATCTGAAGGAGTTTACGTTTTTTGTTTCCGTTCTTGTGCCAAATTTATCCGAGCTTACAGGCATTACAGAAACGTTCGCATCGCAGCGGAAACTTCCTTCTTCCATGTTCCCGTCGCATATACCAAGGTAGACTACAATCTGGTGGAGCTTTTTAAGGTAGGCTACGGCTTCGTCCGCCGATCTTATGTCAGGTTCTGATACTACTTCAAGAAGGGGGGTACATGCCCGGTTCAAGTCCACTCCTGAGTTGCTTCCCAGTCCGGGAATATCACTGTGTACCAGCTTTCCGGCGTCTTCTTCCATATGAATACGGGTTATCCCTATCTTTTTTTCTCCCCACTCCCCTGTAACAGAAAGGTGGCCATGTTCGCATATCGGGAGTTCATATTGGCTTATCTGGTAGCCTTTTGGAAGGTCAGGGTAGAAGTAGTTTTTACGGGCAAATATAGATCGCTTTGCTATTTTACAGTTAGTTGCCAGTCCTGCTTTAATGGCAAATTCTACTACTTTTTTGTTAAGTACAGGTAAAGCCCCTGGAAATCCAAGACATACAGGGCATGTTTGTGAGTTTGGGGTCGCGCCGAAGCGTGTTGAACAGCCACAAAATATTTTTGTGTCGGTTTTTAGTTGTACGTGAACTTCAAGGCCGATTATCGGTTGGTATTTCATAATCTCGCTCTCCCCTTGTGCCACTCAGTAGCCTGCTCAAAAGCATATGCCCCTCTGATAATACTCTCTTCCCCAAATGGTTTGCCGATGAGTTGAAGGCCTATTGGAAGACCGTCGCGGCTTAATCCTGCCGGTACTGATATGCCGCAGGTCCCAGCAAGGTTTACAGGTATTGTAAATATATCTGAAAGGTACATCTGTAAAGGGTCATTACTTTTCTCACCTATTTTAAATGCCGGGGTCGGGGTTACAGGGGTGAGGAGTATATCTACATTTTCAAAGTTTTTTATGAAATCCTGCATTATAAGGGTGCGGACTTTCTGCGCTTTAAGGTAGTAAGCGTCGTAATAACCGGAAGAGAGGGCATATGTGCCAAGCATTATGCGTCTTTTAACTTCTTCTCCAAATCCTTCTGCACGGCTCTTACAGTACATTTCCGTTAAGCTCTCTGCCTCACCGCTTCTGTGACTAAATCTTACCCCGTCATAACGGGCAAGGTTAGAGCTGGCTTCTGCAGTTGCTATCAAATAATAGGTTGCTGCCGCATAATCTGTATGTGGCAGGGAAACTTCTTTAAATTCTGCTCCGAGCCCTTTATAGACAGCTATGGCTTCATTCATGGCTTTCTGAACAGCAGAATCAAGGCCGTCTATGAAGTACTCTTTGGGAAGCCCTATTTTTACGCCTTTCATATCTTTAACAAGGCTTTTTTCATAATCAGGTACGGGAATGTCAACACTTGTGGAATCTTTCTGGTCGAATCCCGCGACAATTCCCAGGATTATAGCGCAGTCTTCCACAGAGTTTGCCATAGGTCCCACCTGATCAAGTGATGACGCGAAAGCAATAACTCCATATCTTGAAACCCTGCCATATGTTGGTTTCAAGCCGATACAGCCACATAGAGAGGCAGGCTGCCGGATTGACCCCCCTGTATCTGTCCCAAGTGTTGCTACTGTCTGCTGTGCCGCGACTGCTGCTGCTGACCCTCCTGAGGAGCCGCCAGGAACGCAATTAAGATTCCATGGATTTTTTGTCGGGCCGAATGCGCTAGTTTCACATGATGACCCCATTGCGAATTCGTCCATATTAAGCTTTCCTGTGAGGATAGCCCCTTTCTTTTCCAGTTTTTCCCAAGCTGTTGCGTTATATGGCGGAATAAAGTTCTCCAGCATCTTTGAAGAACAGGTAGTCCTTATCCCTTTTGTCAGGAAAATGTCTTTAAGTGCAACAGGAATTCCTGTAAGGATATCCATATTCCCAGCCGCTATTTTTTTATCAGCGTCTTCTGCTGCCCGAAGAGCTTCTTTTTCTGTAACAGCTACAAAAGCGTTAATTTTGTCATCTGTAGCGGCAATTCTCTCAAGGTAAGATTTTGTGACCTCTACAGAGGAGATATCTCTATTTTTAAGTTTTTCATGCAGTTCTTTTATTGTAAGTTCAAAAAGCTCCATTGAATGTCTCTCCGGTTTGATTATATACGGTACGTTGTTTACTCTATTACTTTAGGCACGCGGAAAAAACCATCTACTTTATCCGGCGCGTTTGCAAGGGCATTTTCAACTCCTATAGAAGGTGTTACAACATCTTCACGAAATCTGTTTTCCAAAGGAACGGCATGAGAGGTAGGGGTTATTCCTGAAACGTCCAATTCACTCAGTTTATCTACATATGCAAGTATTGAATCCATCTGATTTGTAAAGGTTGTTATTTCCTGTTCGCTAAGCTCCAGCCTGGCAAGAGTCGCGACTTGTTTTATCTGGTCTTTTGTGATTTTCATATTTGCTCCTGAAACATTTCTTTATATATATACTCATTCTATCTAGGTTTAGCTATAGTTATATGACTTCAGCTTTTTACCATATCTGAAATAGTGTGGAGTTTGGAGTGTGAAGAGTGGAGTTGATTATAATTCCACACTCTACACTTCACTCTTCACACTGCAGTATTAAGCTCTCTCCAGCCCTGCAAAACGGACTAACAGCTTTTTAGGCCCCACAGAGCTAAACCAGACTATGACTTTCTGAGAGTCTCCATACCCTTCAATACGTCGCACAGTACCTAAACCGAATTTAGCGTGACGAACCTTCATTCCGAGGCAGATATCACCAGTATCCTCAGGAATTATCTCAACTTCATTCGAATCCGCTAAAGATGAAATCTCTGAATCAACAAAGACTGACGCAAGGTTATGGCCATAACTGGCTTTATTCCCGTTATATGCGGTCTTTCCTACAGTGAGAGAGGAACTAAATCTATTTTCCAGCTGGACATCTTCGACATTTATTTTATCATCCGGTATGTCAGATATAAATCTTGAAGGGAGGTTATATTGATCCTGACCAAAAATCCGCCTTCTGCGTGCGTTTGTAATAAAAAGTTTTTCTTTCGCCCTAGTCATTCCCACATAACAAAGCCGCCGCTCTTCTTCCATCTGATCTCTGTCTTCTAAAGCCCTTACATGAGGGAAGAGTTTCTCTTCCATACCGACTATGAAAACCAGAGGGAATTCAAGCCCTTTTGCTGCATGGAGAGTCATAAGAGTAGCGGATTCCCGTTTCTCATTTCCCCGCTCCAGGTCTGATACAAGGGCAACCTGCTCTAAAAATGCCGACAGGCTATTCTCTTCACCTGATTTATCAAATTCTTCCATAGCTACCAGAAGCTCATCAAGGTTTGCAAGACGGTCTGCTGCCTCTTCTGTCCGTTCTTCTCGTAGCTTCCGACTATATCCGGTTTCTTCAAGGAGCTCTGAAGTGAATTCTGCCAAAGGGAGCTCTTCTGAAAGTTTTTTAAGTGCGTTTATCATCTGAACAAAAGCGGCAACTTTAGCTTTTGGGCCTGCACCGAGATATGTCCCTTCAGAAGCGACACCAAGAGCCTGTAGGAATGTAATCTTATTCGTATTTGCAATTTCTGTAATACGATCGACAGTGGCATGGCCAATGCCGCGCGTCGGCACATTAATGATGCGCTTTGCAGCCATTTCATCTGCCGGGTTATCAATAAGTTTTAAGTATGCCAGCACATCTCTTATCTCCATACGCTCATAAAAACGCATTCCCCCTATCATACGGTATGGAATGCCTGCCGATACAAGGGCGTCTTCAAAGGAACGTGATTGGGCATTAGTACGGTAAAACAGCGCTACACTTCCTAGATCTTTGCCGTTTCCTACATACTTTTCTATCTCCCGACATACAAAACGCGCTTCTGCACGGTCGTCTTCAAGGCGGCGGTAGACTATCTTATCGCCGGCAGGGTTTTCAGTCCAGAGAGTTTTTTTCTTCCTTCCTACATTTTTCGCAACAACTGCTCCAGCGGCGTCCAGTATATTCCCTGTTGACCTGTAATTCTGCTCAAGTTTTACTACGTTTACTCCGGGAAAGTCCCGCTCAAAATCCAGAATATTTCGTATATCAGCGCCGCGCCAACGGTATATGGATTGATCGTCATCACCTACAACGCAGAGATTTCTCTTCTCACCTGCCAGAAGTCTTATGAAATGGTATTGCACAGGGTTTGTATCTTGATATTCATCTACTAAAAGCCATTGCCATTTCTGGCGGAAATAGGCAAGGACATCAGGAAATTCCTGAAAAAGGCGAACTGTCATAATAAGCAGATCACCGAAATCAAGGGCATTGCACTTTTTAAGCCTGTCCTGATACGCAGTGTAGACTCTTGCCAGCCTCTCTGCCATCGGGTCATTTGTTGAGAGATGTTCAGGAAAGCAACCCGCATTTTTACAATCGTCTATAGCCGCAGCAAAAGCTCTTACAGGGCTCTTTTTCTCATCTACATTTTGTTCAACCAGAATTTCTTTCAGTAAACGCTCGCTCTCTCTTTCATCATATATAGCAAAGTTTCGTTCAAACCCAAGACGCTCTATTTCCTGTCTTAGAATTCTCACGCATGTGGCGTGAAACGTAGCTATAAGAGGGATACTTCCGCCTCCGAGAAGTTCAGAAACTCTCTCCCGCATTTCTCCTGCTGCCTTATTCGTGAAAGTTACAGCAAGAATATTCCCAGGGTATACGCCACACTCTTTTATGAGCCATGCGATTCTGTGAACGATCACCCTTGTTTTTCCTGATCCTGCACCGGCCAGGACAAGGAGAGGCCCTTCACCATGCTGTACTGCTATTTTTTGTGGAGGATTTAAATCTTTAAGAAGATCCATCGGATTTTTTACCATTGCACCCTTTCACAAAGGGAATTAATCTATATTTTTTAAACGTGCATCTGAATATAGTCAACTTGAATTTAACATAAGAGTATTACAAAGCTTGATTATATACAGAAATTATCATAAAAACAGTTAGTATGATTATACTTGACCTGTCGTAAACTGAATTGTAAGTTTAACAGTACAATAAAACCGGTTAAATAAGGAAACAGTTTATGTATCTCCAATATTTCGGTTTTCGCGAACAACCTTTTACCCTCACGCCAAATCCGGAATTCCTTTTTTTAAGCGCTCAACATCAGGAAGCTTTTGCCCACCTCCTCTACGCTATTGACGCCAAAACCGGCTTTATAGAGCTTACCGGTGAAGTTGGAACAGGGAAAACGACTATTATAAGGACTCTCCTTAAACAGTTTGATTCTAAAACCCACAGCACTGCCCTTATTTTTAACCCAACTCTTACGGCATTAGGGCTTCTACAGGAGATAAACCGAGAATTTGGGCTCCCTTATACAAGTAATAGTACTCGTAAACTTCATGAACAACTGAACAATTTTCTTCTCGCTGAGAACAGCAAGGAAAGAACTGTCGTTCTTGTAATTGATGAGGCGCAAAACCTGCGCCCGGGAGTACTTGAGCAGGTACGACTTATTTCAAATCTTGAAACTGAAAGGGAAAAACTGATTCAAATAGTTCTTGTAGGACAGCCTGAGCTCAAAAAACTTCTTGAAAAACAAAATTTAAGACAGCTTAAGCAGCGTATTACAGTTAGGTATCATCTTAATCCTATGGAAGAAAATGATGTCCACGCCTATATTCGTCATAGAATAAAAGTAGCTGCTGATGGCCGTGAACCTGTAGTCTTTTTACCCAATGCTGTAAGGAAAATATATAAATACTCCGGAGGGCTACCACGGCTTATAAATGGCCTATGCGACAGGCTGTTACTTACGGCTTTTACAGAGGAAAGTATGGATGTGACCCCCAAAATGGCGAAATCTGCTATAAAAGATATTACAAAAGAGGAAGGTAAATACAGCTTTTTAAAAAAACTTTTTAAAAAAAAGAGCATGTAATTTTTGCCGTTTCAGCTATATTCGTAATAATAATTTTTATTATTATTTTAAAAGTTTATAGATAAATCACTATAATTTGAGAGAAGATAATGAGCCTTATCCTTGACGCATTACGAAAAATGGAGCAGGAAAAAGCAAAGAAAAACCAGGACAAAGCCGATATAAGACCTGACGTTCTCAGATACAGAGGGAACGCAAGAAAGAGTTCCAATAATAAAGGAATATTTATAGCTATTGGCATAGTTGTTCTGATCCTTATAATCGCTGTACTATGGCTTTTGTTGTCTGTCTCAAAGAAACATAAAGCTATTAGGCAGCAACCTCTTGCAACAAACCTGAGCCAACAGGCAGCTCCTGCTATTAGGCCTCCGCAACCTCAAGCTGCTCCTGTTCAATCTACAGCGCCACCGGTACAATCTCCTGCACCGCCGCAACAGACTTCTAAACTTACTGTTGTGAAAGTTATTCCGCCTGCACAATCCCAGTCACCAACGCAACGAACTTCTAAACTCACTGTTACAAAGGTTATCCACAGTGCGGCACAACCGGCTCCGCATCCAAAACCAGCTCATGTCAAACAGCCTGAGAAACCAGCGCCACAAGTGACTGCATCTGTTCCTGCTGGCATTACAGTTTCCGGTATTGCATGGCAAGATAACCGCCGTTTAAGACGCGCTGTTGTTAATGGATCGTTGGTATCTGAAGGAAGGCTAATTGCCG
>WQYY01000004.1 GCA_009780995.1 Desulfuromonadales bacterium | reverse complement strand
AAAAAGGCGCCTTTGACTACCTTGAAAAACCTCTTGACAGAGCAAATCTGCTGATGACCCTGCAACGGGCAATGGAGCATGTGTCTCTGTTAAAAGAGAACACAGTGCTTCTTAAAAAACTGGAAGAAACAGCTATAATTCCAAACATCATAGGGGACCATCCTAAGATCAGGGAAGTATTTAGGATAATTAGTAAAATAGCGCCTACCTCTTCGACAATTCTTATTTATGGGGAATCAGGCACAGGGAAGGAATTAGTTGCCCGCGCGATTCATGATCGTAGCCAGCGAGGTGAAAAACCTTTTTTTGCCATTAATTGCGCAGCTATACCTGAGGCTTTAATAGAGAGCGAACTGTTTGGTCACGAAAAAGGGGCTTTTACAGGAGCAAGTAACCGTGAGGTCGGTATATTTGAAGCTGCAGACGGAGGAACGGTTTTTCTTGATGAAATTGGTGAAATGAATTTTTCTCTTCAGGCCAAATTACTCAGGGCAATACAGGAAAAAGAGATCAGGAGAGTTGGCGGTAAGGTCAATATTAAAGTTGATGTGAGAATTATTGCTGCGACTAATAAAGACCTTGAGGCAGAGATTAAAAAAGGGCATTTTAGGGAAGACCTGTTTTACCGCCTAAACGTAATCCGTATAGCATTGCCATCTTTAAGAGAGAGGGGTGGTGATATTGCCACGCTGGCGGATTTTTTTGTTGAAAAGTATGCGAAATCCACAGGTATGCCGATTAAAGGGATTTCAAAGCCGGCGCTGAAACTTCTTCTCAACTATTCATGGCCCGGTAACGTAAGGCAGCTTGAATCTATTATTGAGCGTGGAGTTTTAATGGCGGAGGGAGAATTTATCCAGCCTGAAGACCTGCCTGTAGAAATCCATTCTGTTCCAAGTGGTGACGGCATTATCCCTTTCGAATTTCCTAGTGATGGGATATCTTTTGAAGATCTTGAACGTGAGCTTATTACAAAAGCAATGGAGCGTGCAGACTGGACAATAAGCAGAGCTGCTCCTCTCCTTAAAATGAGTTACAAAACTTTGCAATACCGTCTTGAAAAATTTGGAATAGAGAAACCATAGAGTGACCTGTAAAAGATATTTCAGTTTTATTATTATACTTTTTTTTGTTTCCGGATGTACGACAATGGTCAAAAAAGATGATCTTGTTTATCCTCTGGTAACGAAAGATTCGGGAGATCCGGTAAAGGTTGTTACATTGCCGCTCCCTGTTATCGCATCGACTCCAGATGAAGGTGTTACTGTTGGTGCATTAACAGCGTTCCTTGTCCATAATAGTAAAGATGAAGTCACTTCAATATTAGCTCCACAGATCAATTATAATCAGAATTTCGGTACTTCTTTCTCTATTTACGGGATGTTTTATCCTAGCCCAAAGAGAAGCATAGAAGTGAATCTTGCATATTCAACAAGAATAAATGATGACTATGAATTTACCGTTAAAGATAAAACATTACTTGATGGAAAGCTTGATTTAAACATTTACGCCGGACATTTTACAGATGGCTCTTCCAGGTTTTTCGGTTTTCAGTCAAACTCTACAACTGCCGGACAAACGAATTACGCTAACCAGGAAAGCGGTTTTAACATTACAGCGACATACCCCGTTTATAAAAATATATCACTGGAGCTGGGTGAGCGTTTCAGATATGTCGAAATAAAAAATGGCGCTATAAGAGGACTCCCTTTTATAAAAGATCTCTATACAGCGGCTGAAGTGCCGGGGATAAATGGCTTTACCGCTCATGCCCAGAAAATTGGGTTTGTATATAGTACTCTTGACTCCAAGACAATGCCGACATCCGGGACTGCGGCGGAAATATTCGTCGAGAACAGCGCGAAAGTGCTTGGAAGTGACGCTGACTACAGGCATTATGGAGTAGAAGGGAAAGGTTTTATCCCCATAGATAAAGAGCGGCGTTATATTACTGCGTTCCGCCTTTTGTATAACCAGACTTTGGGTGGTGATGTCCCGTTTCTGGAACGAAGTATCCTTGGAGGCGAGAATACATTACGTGGCTATGGTCGTAATCGCTTTATTGATTCAAGTGCCCTTTTATTAAATCTCGAAGAGCGCATAAGAGTTTTCCGTTGGGAGATATTCGGTGTTAATGCTGACTGGGAGCTGGCTCCGTTTATTGATTTAGGTTCTGTAATGAAATCTCTGGACAGGGTGCAGACGAATAGTTTTGAGTTTAATCCGGGCTTAGGTATAAGGGCGGTAGTACGCCCTAATATTGTTGGCCGATTGGATATAGGTTGGGGGAATGAGGGGATAGCGTTGTATGTTGGGCTAGGGTATCCATTTTAATATTTGACGCAGGCTTTTAGTCATATCTGAAATAGTGTGGAGTTTGGAGTGTGAAGAGTGGAGTGTAGGGGTGCACAGTGTGCGCCCGATAGAACCACCCCGCCCTTCGGGCACCCCTCCATAGAGGGGAATTTACGACTGCATATGGCCAAAAGCCGAAGTCATAATAAAGGGAGGAATAAATGAAAGTCATAGCATTTAACGGTAGTGGCCGAAAAGACGGCAATACGGTAATACTTGTAAACCACGTATTTAAGGAACTGAACAAAGAAGGGATAGATACAGAGCTAGTTCAGCTGGCAGGCCATACCATACGCGGGTGTATGGCATGTAATAAATGTGTAGAGTTGAAAAACAGGCGTTGTAGCATAAGTAATGACATAGTTAATGACTGTATTGCAAAAATGGCGGAGGCGGATGGGATTATAATAGCGTCTCCTACTTATTTTGCTGATATTACGGCAGAAACCAAAGCTCTGATAGACCGTTCAGGTTTTGTTGGCCGTGCCAATGGTGGGCTTTACACGAGAAAAGTCGGAGCAGCGGTGGTTGCTGTCCGTAGGGCAGGGCAAATACATGCCTTTGATTCAATAAACCATTTTTTCCTTATAAACGATATGATAGTTCCGGGTTCCAGTTATTGGAATATAGGGATAGGCAGAGAAATCGGAGAGGTTGAAAACGATACCGAAGGGATTAATACGATGGTGCAGTTGGGGAAGAATATGGCGTGGCTTTTGAAGAAGTTAAGTATATGACTTCAGCTTTTGGGCGTCTTTGCAGCTTCCGCTTTTTGCACCCAACTGTGTTGGCTGCGTCGCAGGTCACTCAACACTTGTAGGGGCGACTTGCAGTCGCCCGATAACACGGGCGCACACAGTGCGTCCCTACTTAAAATAAGCATTATTGCCTAATTCTACGAATATGTGATATTATTTTAGCTGATTTTTAAATACCTTAATTCCAATAAGCTGAGGTAGTACCTGAGCTGATAGGTTTTAATAGCATACATCATAAAGCTTAAAAAATTGCCTAATTCTCTAATTTATCCACTGCCCTTACAGCATATCCACCGGATCTATATCAATCGAAACCCTAACATTCGCAGGAAGTTTCATATTGTTTTTAAAATTCAGAAGAAGCTGGTGAAGCGGTTTACGCTGGGTTGATTTCAGAAGTATCTGCTGCCTGAAACGGCCCCGAATTTTTCCTAGTGGGGCTTTTGCCGAACCAAGAATGGTTACCTTCAGCTTAAGGTCCGTTTTAAGTTTTCTTAAAAGTTTTCCTGCCGTTTCAGCCCCTTCCTCTGCCGCTTTAGCTGATGTGCTGGAAAAAAGAATAGCGGCAAGGTTTGAGAATGGAGGATAGCCGGCATCCCGTCTTTCTTCCAGCTCCTGCAAGTAAAATTTTTCATAGTCGTGTTCTGATGCGGCAATAAGGGCAAAGTGTTCCGGATTAAATGTCTGTACAAATACTTCTCCTGGCTCTTCTCCTCGTCCTGCTCTTCCAAGAACCTGGCTTACGAGCTGGAATGCCCTTTCACTGCTGCGAAAATCAGGAAGATTCAAAGTAGTATCGGCAGATATAACTCCTACAAGGGTTACGCCAGGGAAATCATGGCCTTTCGCGATCATCTGGGTTCCTATAAGGATATCCGTTTTCCTTTCCTCAAGCTCCTTTATTATACGGAAATGGCTGTCTTTTTCGATTGTTGTATCCCTGTCCATTCTTGATACTCCTGCTTCGGGAAACAGTTCTTTGATTTTTGCTTCAACCCTTTCTGTTCCCATTCCGAGGAGAGTTATTGCTGTTCCTGAACATTCCGGGCATACGGAGGGAGCGGGTATTGAGTATTCGCAATAGTGGCAGATATGACGGTTTTGTTGCTGATGAAATGTCAAAGTTACGGAACAGTTGGGGCATTGCAAAACATGGCCGCAATCACTGCATGTAAGCCATGTAGCAAATCCACGGCGGTTAAGGAATAGGATAGATTGCTTTTTTGCTTCCAGATTTTGTTCTAAAGCTTTCAGAAGCTCAGGCGTAAGAATTTCCAGCTTTTTCCCTCTCTGGTCAAGGAGCCTTGTTAAAGGCATTGGCCTGTCTTCAACACGTTTTGTGAGATTGAGCTCTGTAAGTTTTTCGTTTCTTGCTGCATAAACAGTTGTGACCAGAGGTGTGGCTGAGCCAAGAATAACCGTAGCTTTTCTCTGTTTCCCCAGAACCAGCGCCATGTCACGGGCATTATACCTGAGGCCGTCTGTCTGTTTGTAAGAGGATTCATGCTCTTCGTCAATTACAATAACTCCCAGGCTGTCAACGGGAGCGAATATTGCCGATCTGGCCCCAATAACTATTTTTGCCTCTTTTCTTCTTATTCTTCGCCATTCATCGTATCTTTCACCATCTGAAAGCCCACTGTGGAGTACGGCTATGCCGCAGGAAAAGCGGCTTCTGAATCTTCCGACAAG
Organism: Desulfuromonadales bacterium; assembly: GCA_009780995.1. GTDB lineage: Bacteria > Desulfobacterota > Desulfuromonadia > Geobacterales > DSM-12255 > WQYY01. The sequence continues at coordinate 29,758 of WQYY01000004.1, read as the reverse complement.
TTGTGGGGTCAGTGCTATTTCAGGTACCAGCACAAGGGCAGTTTTATGCCGTTCAATCGCGTACGCAATAACTTGCAGGTATATTTCGGTTTTTCCGCTCCCTGTAACGCCATGAAGAAGAAAGGGAGAAAATTCGCCGGAGTCAGTAGCCGTAATAATTTTATTGTATGCGGCTTGCTGCTCCTGATTTAACTTTTTGGGGCTATCAGGCTGGTATGGCTTATCTTTGAAGGGGTCTCTGTATATCTCTCTATTCTCAACTGTTATGAGCTCCAAGTCCAAGAGCCTTTTTAGCTGAATTAACGACTGGCCAAACAGAGTGTAGATCGTAGTTCTGTCAGATTCCTCATTTTCTTTTATAAAGTCGAGGATATTTTTTGCCTTTCCTTTCAGGGAAGGGGGAGGTGGGGTAGATGTTATCCTGTAGAAGGGTTCTGTTTTGCTTTTTGTGCTTTTGTTAAAAAATTCCTCAGTAACAACAGAACCGTCTTCAGAAATAATTTTTTTCTGACGGCCTGTAATGGTGAGGCCAGAGGGAAGAGCCGTTTTAATCACCATGCTAAGGGGGTAGAGATAATAGTTTGCGATCCATTGATAAAATTCTAAATCGGTTTCTGTAAAAAGAGGCTCCAGATCAAGAAATTCACGGATTTCTTTAAGTTCGTTTGGCTGCTCTTCTGTTTTGCCCAAGATATAGCCGGTCATGACCCTTTTACCGAAAGGTACGAGAACACGTATTCCTGTAACAGCCTGATTTTCTTTGCCCTCAGGTACTGCGTAGCAGTAAGTTTGCTGAAGCATTAGAGGTACCGCTACGTTTACGGTCATACAAGCTCCGTCAGAAAGTTGAATGTAGATGTTGAAGAGATTTCTCTATTATTTAAGAAAGCATACAGCACTTGTTCTCTCTCTTCTTTATTTGTATGGGAAAGGTCTATTATAAAGGAGTTACAACCCATACTTTTTAACTTATCCTTAAACTGAGTAATTGAAAATTTTTTAGACGGAATAACGCTGGTAAGCCCGTCTCTGGTTCTGATTTTGTAAGCTTCTCCGCGATCAGAAACAAGAGGGGCATCGCTTTTGATATTTTTAATATTAATTTTAGATGTTATAGCGTGCAGTTCACCATATACCAGAACGTTTTGTACAACGCTCAAATCGCTCTGCAACAGTTTTGACATATTATCCGCGTCATCTTCAATATATAAGGTTACAAATGACGCTCCAAGCTCTTTCCATTCAAGAATGGCCTGGCTGTTAAGAGAGAAAAGCCTGTAATCTGTATGCAATTCCAGATCATTAACAAGGTTTCCATTTATTCTGATACTCTTAATCAGCTTGAAATGAGATATATTCGAAAGCCGGAATTTATGGAATCCTGCCTCAATAAGGATTGTTACTGCCTCAGCATACCACTTAATATCATCATCAAATATTATGAATGGGAGGTGCCAGAGTATCTTATTTTCTTTCCCTTTCAGGTTTTTTCCTGTCTGGTATAGCTGGTGCATGTTAGCTTTGGAAATGGGAAGGCTTAAATAGTCGACACCTTCTCTCTGGAGCAGGTGAATGTCTTTTAAATGATCAATATCCAGCGTTAAGTTCGTTTTTCTGTTTGATACAGGCTTTTTTTGTAGAGTAAGAGATGCCAGAGCACCGTTTTTTCTATCTTTTCTCTCTTTTGCTATCAGAGGAAAAGCCCAATTTTCGAGTTCCTTGTAAAAGTTACGCCTGAGCTCCTTAAGCTTTGCCGGCGGGATCATAAGAACAGGAAAGCCTTTTGCGTCAAAACATTCGAGAGTAAAAGGAGAATCTCCGGTTTTAGCGAACTGAGTGTTTAAAATTTCCTCTATATTACCTGTTTTTGCTGGCTCTAACTCTCCTGTATGAATCTTAAAATCTTTCCGTAAGTTCCCTACTGTTGCGTTTGCAATGATATTTTTCCCATCAAAAGAGAGGAGTATCCTGCATGGGAGTTTTACAAGGCCAACATTTGCCAACCGTTTGATGCAGGCGTTTTCACTCATTGTGAAAGCTGTTTCTGAAGAAACTTTAAATACAGCATCTCCTATAGAACATTGAAAAGGGGGTTGAACAGAGACTCTTTTTCTCTCTCCAACAACTTTCACCTGTTTGTTATCTGTGAAAAGCTCTTTAATTGTGAATGCTCGCCCAGCCATATCGCTTTTTGGCTGGATTCTTATTCTGTCTCCCACATGAAGCTTGTCTCTGCTGTCAAAAGAGATTTTTCCGGCTTTTATACTTTTGATCTCTCCGAGAAAGCGCCCTGTTGCCCCTCTTAAAGATGGAGTTGCGATGTCTGGGGGGTTATGGGACGCGAGAAAACCTTTTGTAGGGACACGGCCGAAAGAGAGCTTTAATAATTCTTTTGCCTCTTCCATAACTTTTGGCAGCTCAGAACTGTTTGCATCAAGGACTTTTCTGTATGCGCTTACTACAGACGCTACATACTCCGCCGATTTCATTCTCCCTTCAATTTTAAAAGATTCTACCCCTGTTTTTATAAGTTCCGGAATAAGATCAATACTGGAAAAGTCATTGGTTGAAAAATAGTACCCTTCCTTTCCGCGGTAGATGTACTGTCTTCGGCAGGGCTGGGCACACCTTCCCCTGTTCCCGCTGTGGCCTCCAAGAAATGATGAGAAATAGCACTGGCCGGATATAGAGAAACAAAGGGCGCCATGAATAAAACACTCAATTCCTACGGGGCTTTTTGAGACTATTTTACGAATTTCATCAATATGCAGCTCTCTTGCTATAACAACCCGCTTAAAACCAAGATCAGCAAGTTGTTCTACTCCGGTGCTGTTATGTATTGTCATTTGTGTTGATGCATGTATATGGAGTTTAGGGAAAAAACGCCTTACGATTCTCGCAATAGCAATATCCTGTATAATAATGCCATCTACTCCCATTGCTTCAAGGCATGAAAGGGTTTCTACCAGTTTTGGAAGCTCACCTTCTTTAACAAGAGTGTTAAGAGTAATATATATCTTTCTTTTTAGAGAATGAGCGTAAACAGTCATCTTTTCAATCTGGGAAAGGGCGAAGTTCTTTGCCTTCGCTCTGGCTGAAAATTCTTTAAGGCCAACATAGACAGCGTCAGCACCCTTTTCCATTGCAGCGAAAAATGCTTCCAAAGAACCGGCAGGGGCCAGCAGTTCAGGTTTTTTTACAGTTTTTATATGGGACATTAAGATAATATATCATATCTTACCTTTTGCGGCTTCCGCTTTTTACCAGATTTATTGATTCTCTCACAGAGGCACAGAGGACACAGAGAGAAACAAAAACAAAACATTTAATTGAACCGCGAAACACGCGAAAAGCGCTAAAAAAACATAAACCACAAAGGACACAAGGGTTACGCAAAGAACACAAAAAATAAAAGATTTTAAATAGTGCCCTCTTGTGTAAAACTTTGTGCCCCTTGTGGTTTAGAGGGTTCTCTGTGATCTCTGTGTCTCTGTGAGAAACCGGAATAAAAAAAGCGCTTACAGAAAAACTCCTATAAGCGCCTCTTAGTCGGTATAGATGATTAATTAATATTTAAATCTCAATCCTACAGAAAAGTTATGGCTTGAAAATTTAATAGAATTTTCAAGATCCGAATATTTGTTGAATACTTGTGACGCTGTACTTAAATATCTGTAAGCCAGGTCAAGAGATAACAGTCTGTTGAGTTCAATTTCAACACCGGCGCCTACCTGCCATGCAAATGCAGAGGTAGTATCCTGATAAAAGACAGGGTTATTTAGATTAGGTCCAGATCCGGAAGATCTGGGCTGAAAATAATCTTTGTCAAAAGAGAGGGTTGCTATACCAATTCCGGCCCCTATATATGGAGTAACAGGAGATTCATTTCTGAAGTCATACCAGCCGTTGAACATAACCGCTAAAGAATCAATACCTCTGTTGGGATTTCCGTAGGATACCCCTCCGTTTGGAGTTATTTTATTTATGTCAGCATATCTGTAGGAGAGTTCACCTTCAAGGCGGAAAGTTCCGAAATCGTACCCGCCTGTCCCACCGGTGTAGAAGCCGGCATTATAATCAAGCTTATAATCATTGGAATTAGACGGAACGAGATAGTCCGTTGTACTAAGGGTCTCGCTTGTTGGTACAGTTGCGCCCAGAAATATTGAGAAGTAAGGTCCTGGTCTGTGACGGGGCAAATAACCGGGTTGAACGATTCGAACAGGTTGAGAAGCCGGAACAACTCGGACAGGCTGCATAAATTGAACAGGAACAGGTTGAACAGCCTGGACAGGTTGAACAGTTTGAATAGTCTGTATAGTCTGAACATTTTGAGAAGGCGGAGCAGATTGTACAGGTTGAGAAGGTGGAGCGGATTGCGCAGGGACAAAATACACATTATCTGCAAAAGCAGCAGTTGACAAAAGAGAAGTTGTTAAAATTGTTAAAAATGGGGTTAGTTTCTTCATTTATAGTCTCCTTTATAAGATTAGAAGTAATATGTACTATAGGCAATTATATATGAAAAAGGTTACATAGAAAGAAATTTCTAAAAAAATGAGTTAATCCCACCAAAAATTCAATATTGTTCAGAAGTTCATTTGGGGTCATAGTATTTATCTTTGATTTATAATAATATCGTCATTCTACTGTTAGCGCAAGGCCGGTCTGTAAAATTTTTTAATTCCACTCTATGGAGGGGTGCCCGTAGATCGGGGTGTTTATCGGGCGTACACTGTGCGCCCCTACGTCGCATAAGGTATAGAGTGAGGATTTTAACTCCATACTTCACACTTTATAATATCTTATATAAATTTCCTCTGTAATCGCGCCATACTGGCGCTATACTGATGACAAATTTTAAATGTATGTTATGATAACAGAAAATTTAACAGTGCAGGAGGTAGCTTATGAAGAGGGATATAGTAATTAAATTTGGAAGCTGTATTTTAATATCATTTGTACTTTTTGCAGGCTGTGCCATCAACAAAAACAGCTCTGCATCTGATAATTTATCCAGCGTTACTGTGATGCCCCCTTTGGAAGGGCACTGGAAGGCTTTTGAAGTTAAAGGAGAACCTGTCACTGTGGCTAGCGATCATGAACCTTATCTTCAATTTATACCGGATAGTAAAAGAGTTGCCGGATTTAGCGGATGTAACAGAGTTATGGGCGGGACTAAAGAGGAAAACGATAAATTCTCTTTTGTTGGCATGGCAGTGACAAGGATGGCTTGCATTTCCCCTTTTGCAGAGTTGGAAGACCAGTTTCTTGCAGCTTTGAATTCAACAGTAGCTAGACGTATGAATAATAATATCCTTGAGTTACTGGATAAAAATGGCAAAGTAGTCGCCCGTTTTAAGATGGAATAGTAGTAATTTACTTAAGGATTATGGATATAAGTAATTATTCCTTAGGCTGAACAACGTTCACCTTTATATCTTCTCTTTTTTTACTGACTTTAAAGAAAAGCGCTATTATTGCGGTTAATATAGGTGAAAATACCAGGGTTACGCAAAAGGTGATCAGCGACTTTTGAAGATTATCGGTGCTTATAAGTTTTAAGCCCCAGATAAAGAGGGTTATATCTGCGAGAATTACAAGAATAATAAAGGTTATTACTGTTCCGATTATAAATTTCATCTTTTTTCCTCCTGTTGTTTAAGTCAAATGTATTTAAAAGTTATTCGTAAGTTCCTTTTTTGCCTCAAACTCTCCATTAGCAATAATATTTCTTAATTATATCACCGCTACTAGAAATTACCTCTTTTTTTTATGAGTTTTGAGCAATTGTAATAACCACTACTGCGACGATTGCTAAAACGAGTCCTAAGTAGTTGATTTTTGACAGCCTCTCCTTGAAAATCGCTATCCCTACTAGAGAGCCGAGAATTATCACCCCGAAATTCATACAAGCAAAAACCGTTGACGGGTTATCTTTTAAAATTTTATGTGCCCTCAAATAAAACAAAATATTGCCAAAGTTCAGTATTCCCAAGCCTGCGCCCCAATAGAGGTTTTTCAGGTTTAGTTTTTGTTTCTGAAAGATTATTTGGAACAAAATGATAAGGACTGAAAGACTGAAAGCCCCGCAAAATATTAGAAACAAGGATGATGTATATTGAAGAGAAGTGAACAGCGCGACTTTTTTAAAAAAAATATCAATCATGCCGAAACCCACTAATACTGCAGCAGGCAGATACCAATATCCTGAAATTTGGCCGTTTGTTTTCTCTCTGGAAAGCACAAAAAATATAGAGATCAATCCGATAACTAAACCAGAGAATTTTAGAGCAGAAATGTTTTCTTTAAAAATAACATATGCTGCCGAAAGGGAGATTATCAACGAAAGGCGCTGGGCGATATCTGTCCGAACTATCCCTGTATGTTTTATGGAATTAGCCTGAATGAGAAAAATTGTTGGCAGCAGAATCATCAATGGCAAAAAAGTTTCGTAAGGGATATTTGTGGGGAGAGACATTTCTGGGCGATAAACTGCAAAACAGAAAACTGCGGCAAAAAAATAATTCCACCCAATCATTTGAAAAAAGGCGGTATTATTATGTTTTTTGGCGATTTTTAGTAAAATTCCTACTGCAACGCTGCAAATAATACTCAGAAATAAATAAATCATGTAGGGTTAATTACTTGTTTCTCGTTGAAACAGATTTCCCATGAGCCTCAAGCCCCTCCAGTTTTGCTATTTTTACAATAGCAGGGCCAAGTTGTTTAAGCCCTTTTTCGCTGAAACAGAGAATGGAAGATTTTTTTACAAAATCCTCGACTGAAAGGGGAGAGAAGAACCGTGCTGTTCCTCCGGTTGGTAGGGTGTGGTTGGGGCCGGCAATATAGTCTCCGGCAGCTTCAGGGGTAAAGTGCCCCATAAAGATGGCGCCTGCGTTTTTTATTTTTGTTAGAATTGCAAATGGGTCATTAACAGCCAATTCCAGGTGTTCAGGGGCAATTTTATTTGAGAATTCAATAGCTTCCTCAAGAGAGCCGGCAATGATAATCGCTCCATATTTTTCCCATGATTGTCTGGCTATTCTCTCCCTGGAAAGAGATTTAAGCTGAGTTTCAACTTCCGCTGCAACAGATTCGCCAAAACTTCTTTTTGTTGTGATTAATATTGAAGATGCCAATTCGTCATGCTCAGCCTGAGATAGGAGGTCTGTGGCTATATGCGATGGATTTCCACTTCCGTCATTAATAACCAGAATCTCACTTGGCCCTGCTATCATATCAATTCCAACTTGACCAAATACGAGCTTCTTTGCCGTAGCAACATATATATTGCCTGGGCCTGTTATCTTATCCACTTTTGGAATGGTTTTTGTTCCATATGCCAGAGCGGCAACAGCCTGAGCTCCGCCAATCTGGTATATTCTGTCAACGCCGGAAAGGGCGGCAGCTACAAGAACGTATGGATTTATCTCTCCGTCAGGTGTTGGAACAACCATAATAATTTCGGAGACACCTGCGACTTTAGCAGGGACAGCATTCATAATTACACTTGAAGGATAACTTGCTTTACCGCCGGGAACATATATCCCAACAGACTGCAAAGGTGTGACCATTTGCCCAAGCATGATCTCAGGCTCTTCCGTAGATATCCATGTCTGGCTTTTCTGCTTTTCGTGGAATGCTCTTATACGCTTTACAGCCAGCTCTAAAGCCTGTATAGCTTCAGGCTCCGACTGTTTAAAGGCGGTTTCTATCTCTTTTTTACTTATTTCAAGTTCTGATACAGATTTTGCTTTTAACCTGTCAAAACGGTTTGTATATTCAAGAACAGCGGTATCCCCGCTGTTTTTTACTGCTGAGATTATATCTAAGACGACCTGTTCAACTTCACGATTTGTTTCTTCGCTGCGGGATAGTATCTTTGCAAATTCCGCATTGAAGTTATTGTCATGGATATCGAGAAATTTCATATATTTTTCTCCAGTCCCCTTATAATTGCTGTAATACGTTCATGCTTTGTTTTAAGGCTTGCCCGGTTTACAACAAGCCTGGTTGTGATTTCCGCTATTGTTTCAACTTCCACCAGACCGTTTTGCTTCAGAGTTTCGCCGGTTGATACAAGGTCAACAATACGTTCCGAAAGCCCTACAAGCGGAGCCAGTTCAATAGAACCGTACAGTTTGATTATCTCTACCTGAATCCCTTTTGATGAAAAGTATTTTTCAGTTACGTTTGGATATTTTGTAGCTATTCTAATATTTGACCATCTGGAAGGGTCATCATTATTGGCTATGTTTGCAGGTTCAGCTACCATCATTCGGCAATATCCGAATTTGAGATCCAGAGGTTCGTAAAGGTCTTTCTCCTGCTCCATAAGAGTATCTTTACCCACAATACCGATATCAGCAGAGCCGTATTCAACGTATGTAGGGACATCTGTTGCCCTTACAATCATATAGCGCATCTGCTGTTCAGGATTTTCAAAGATAAGCTTTCTTGATTTACCGAGGAGTTCGGAACAGTTTATACCTATTTTACCAAAGAGTTCTACGGACTCTTCGAGGATACGCCCTTTGGGTATGGCTATTGTAATATAATCACTCATTCCTTCACCCGTTGGATATCTGCGCCAAGAGCCGCAAGCTTTTTCTCAATAGATTCATAACCTCTATCAAGATGATATATCCTGGATATTTCGGTTGTATTGTCAGCGGCAAGGCCTGCAAGGATCAGGGAAGCTGATGCTCTGAGGTCTGTTGCCATAACAGGAGCGCCTGAGAGCTTCTTTACTCCCTTTACTGTAGCACTTCTACCGTCAATGGTTATATCCGCTCCAAAACGCATAAGTTCCGAAACATGCATAAAACGATTTTCAAAGATATTTTCTGCTATTACACTGGCTCCGTCCGCAACAGACATAAGAGCCATAAATTGTGCCTGCATATCAGTAGGGAAACCGGGATATGGTCTGGTTTTTATATTAACACTTTTCAGGCGTTTCGGCCCCTTAACCTTTACAACGCCGTTTTTATTGGTTATTTCAACTCCGGTATCAAGAAGCTTAAAGATTAACGCATCAATATCCCCAAGCTGCATATTCTTAATTTTTACATCTCCGCCGGTTATTGCCGCAGCTATCATAAATGTACCTGCTTCGATCCTGTCGGGCATTACTCGGTAATTTACCGGGGATAACTGTTTTACACCGGTTATCTTGATCGTGTCACTGCCGGCTCCTTCTATTTTTGCTCCCATCGCAATTAGCATCATTGCCAGATCGGTTATTTCAGGCTCTCTTGCGGCATTTTCAATGATAGTGTCCCCTTTTGCAAGGGTAGCGGTCATCATAATATGCTCTGTGCCGCCGACAGTCGGCATATCAAAATTTACTCTTGCTCCTTTGAGGCTTTTTGCGGTGGCTTCTACATAACCGTGGGATAAGTTTATTTCTGCCCCAAGAGCTTTAAGTCCTTTTAGATGCTGATCAATAGGTCTTGCCCCTATAGCGCATCCGCCGGGCAGAGAGACTCTCGCTCTTCCATATCTCGCCAAAAGAGGGCCAAGGACAAGAACTGATGCCCGCATGGTCTTTACAAGTTCATATGTGGCTTCAACGCTGTTAATATTTGATGTATCAATAGATACGATATTACCATTTCCCTGGACTGCTCCTCCAAGGGATTCCAGAACTTTTATTGTTGTGTTTATATCACGTAGAAAAGGGACATTGCTTATTTCGTGGAGGCCAGGCGCCAGAAGTGTGGAGATAAATATGGGTAAAGCAGCATTTTTTGATCCGCTTATGGAGACTTCGCCGGTTAATTTTTTGCCGCCTTTTATTATAAGTTTATCCAATGTTTTCTTTACCTCTTATTTTAGATGGCTTCGGCTTTTTGCGCCCAACTGCGTTGCCTTTATCGTGTTTTGCTTGCGTAGGGGCAGCAACCTGCCGCCCGTATTGTCGAGCGCACACTGTGCGCCCCTACATTGCCCTTAGGGCATTCATATCAATAGAAAAATCGCATATAACCAACAGATAGCCCGTAGGGCTTTAACAATTAATGTTCTACGGACAAAAAATTCATATATTTCTTTTTCTATTGATATTCAACGCCTACGGCGTATATATCGGGTGTCAGATTGCCACCCTTACAAAACCTTTGGATTGCCACTCTTCACTCTCCACACTGAATTAAACAACCACAAACTACTCTTTCTATACCAGAAAGATCTTTGATTATCTCTATTTTTTTGAAGTTATTTTTTTCCAGCATTGCAACAACTGAATCTGCCTGGTTTATACCTGTTTCAAAAAGTAGCCAGCCGTCCTTTTCCATATGCTGATGGGCTTCTTTTATAATAAGTCTGTAGAATTCAAGCCCGTCAACCCCTCCATCAAGAGCGTTTTGGGGTTCATAATCCTTAACTTCGGGCTGTAAAGAGTTTATTTCTTCTGATGGTATATATGGAGGGTTACTTACAATAATATCAAAACTTAGCTCTTTTATTGGTTCAAAAAGAGACCCTTCCAGAAAAGTTACATGAACATCATGTTGTTTAGCATTCTGTTTTGCCGTTAAAATGGCGTTTGAAGATAAATCCACTCCATATATTTCAGCTTCAGGAAGATTTGAGGCCAGTGTTATGGCAATGCAACCGCTTCCTGTCCCTATATCGAGAATCCGGCTTTCAGGTGCAGCTCTTTTCAAGGTTTCCGATACCAGGATTTCAGTATCGTGTCTTGGGATAAGGACGGCGGGAGATACGTTAAATTCCAGCCCGTAAAATTCCTGAGTTTCCATAATATACTGCAAAGGTTCACGCTTAGCCCGTCTTGAAACCATATTGCGGTATGTGGCAAGTTCTTTTTCACTAAGTGGTTTGTCAAAGTTAAGGTAAAGGCCGATTCTGTCCAGATTCAGAGCTGAAGCAAGGAGCCATTCCGCTTCAAGGCGGGAGTTTTCAATACCCTTTTCAGCAAGGTACTCTTTTGTCCAGTTAAGGACTTTTAGGGTTGTCCAGGTTTCTTCTCCTACGCTCATTCTAGCCGTTGTTCCCTGCCTGTTCTTTAAGGGCTTCCATTTGATAATGGGCTCTTAATGCGTTTGTAATTTCACCTATTTCGCCCTCCATAATGGCGTCCAGTTTATAAAGTGTGAGGCCAATACGGTGGTCTGTCATTCTACCCTGGGGGAAGTTATAAGTGCGAATTCGCTCACTTCTATCTCCGCTTCCTACCTGGTTCTTCCTGTTAGCAGCCAGCTTTGCGTTCTGTTCCTGAGTTATGCTGTCCAGAATTCTGGTTTTTAATACTTTCATTGCTTTTGCGCGGTTTTTTATCTGGCTTCGCTCTTCCTGGCAGGCTACAACAGTCCCTGTCGGGATATGTGTTATACGAACAGCCGAATCTGTTGTGTTGACATGCTGCCCACCGGCTCCTGACGAGCGGTAAACATCAATTTTCAGATCAGCAGGGTTAATTTCAATATCAATATCTTCCGCTTCAGGAAGGATTGCTACTGTGCAGGCACTGGTATGTATTCTCCCCTGGGCTTCAGTTTCCGGGACGCGCTGTACGCGGTGGGTTCCAGATTCGTACTTTAGCTTTGCATAGACATCTTCTCCCTCAATAGACGCGACTACCTCTTTATATCCCCCACGCTCAGATTCAGAGCAGGAGAGCATATCTACTTTCCACCGGTTTTTTTCCGCAAAGCGGGTGTACATTCTGAACAAATCTCCTGCAAAGAGGCCGGATTCATCTCCGCCGGTACCTGCCCGGATTTCAAGAATAACATTCCTGCTGTCGTTTGGGTCTTTTGGAAGGAGAAGAAGCTGTATCTCTTCTTCCAACGACTCTTTTTGGGTTTCAAGAGTTTCCAGCTCTTCCTGAGCCATCTCTTTCATCTCAGGGTCTGTAAGAAGTTCTTTATTCCCCTCAATATCTTCCAGAACTTTTTTATATGTACGATAAGCATTAACAATGGATGTTAAATCAGAATGTTCTCTGGAGAGTTTTCTGAATTCAGGCTGGTTGGCGATTATGGAAGGGTCAGAAAGTAAGGCTTCCAGCTCCTGAAAACGATTTTCAAGTTCTTCAATTTTTTCGAACATCTATATTATTCCTTAAACTCGGTTTCTCTTAGGATAAATTTAAATCACAAGCCTATCATCGCTGTAACTGCCATTTATCTCCAGGGCTTCTTCAATGGACTTTATGGCAACTTCAAGTTGGCTGTCGTCAGGTTCTTTTGTTGTAAGTCTTTGCAAGGCTAGGCCCGGCGCTATTATCATTTTTACAATAGCCGATTTATCGTGTTTAGCGCTCCATTTTAAAAATTCGTATGAGACTCCGGCAATAAGCGGGAGAAAAAGGATCCGTGAACCTGCTTTGAGATAAAATGGCCATGCTTTTGGAATTAGCGAGAACATGACAATACTTACCACCATTACAATAAGGAGAAAACTGGTTCCGCAACGGGGGTGAAGGCAGCTATGTTTTCTTACATTTTCGACAGTAAGCTCTTCTCCCGCTTCAAACGTGAATATAGACTTATGTTCAGCCCCATGGTACTGAAATACTCTCTGTATATCGTTCATTCTGGATATTATCCAGATATAGAGCAGGAATACAACTACTCTTATAGCTCCATCTACAAGGTTGAACAGTATGTTGGAGTTCCCTATGGCTGGTGATATCAGCTTTGTAAGGTATAAAGGCATTATAAAAAAGAGGAGAATCCCGAAAGCCAGGGCAAAGATTATTGTTCCGGCCATTGCCCATGAAGATAACTCTTTTTTCTCTTCCTGCCCTTCTTCTGCCATAGCTTCATTAGCTGAAAAGTTAAGGGCTTTCATACCTATAATAAGGGATTGAAAAAGAGCCACTGCCCCTCGCACAACAGGAAGTTTTGTGATAGGAAACCTCTCTGATATAGGTATCAGCTCTTCTTTTTTTACAACTATTTCACCTGTTGGCCGCCTCACAGCGATGGCTATGGAGCGGGGTGCCCGCATCATGACGCCTTCGAGGACTGCTTGGCCGCCTATGTTTATTTTATCCATAAGTATCTCTCTTTATGATTTCGGCTTCATCTATTATATGACGCAGGCTTTTGGCCATATACGGCGACTGTAGGGGCGCACTTTTTGCGTTCGACAACGCGGGCAGCAGGTTGCCGCCCCTACATTGCCAGGACGTTCAACGTGGCGCTGCCACGCCCCACGCCCTGCTCCTTGGCTGCCGTCATTGCGGACTCGATCCGCAATCCCCTACTATTTGGAGATTGCGGGTCAAGCCTGCAATGACGTCCCTGTGTCATTATGCTTATTAAAAACCTATAAGATCAGGTGTATCCTGGGTTTACAGGTTTTGATTTTAATTCCCCTCTATGGAGGGGTGCCGGTCGGGTGGGGTGGTTCTGGCGGACGCTGTGCGCCCCTACAAAAACCTCTGGATTGCCACACTCCACACTGGAGTTTATAAACTTTCGAATCGTTTTCTTATCTTCTTTGCCTTTCCGCAACTCATACTTCCTTCAGGACATGCTCCATCAATGCATCCCGGGCCGGCTGTTTTAAAAATCAGTGGAGCTACAGGTTTTACAAGTTTAAGCATTTCAATTGCCATTTCCCGTATTTCCCATTGTGCCCGTTCGCAACATCTGAGAGCAAAAAAGTGTAGGAGCTCTCTACCATTCATAGTAACGATAATTTTTGTTTCAGCAGCGTTTGGAAGTATAAAACGGGCGTCTTCAGCAGGCACTCCGTCATCTATAAGGGCGGCATACGCCGCAGAACAGGCTTCAATAGCTTTACAGAATATTTTTTTTCTTTTGTTATTATTTTCTATGCTTTCAGGAATTATAAACGGAAAGTCATTATTTTTAAATGTTACATAACGCTGTGATTGCTGAGAAAATGACGCAATTCTGTGTCTTACCAATTGGTGAGAACATGCCCTTGATATACCTTCAATCCCAAATGTGAAAGATATATGCTCAAGAACCGACTGGTGCCCGAGAGACATTATTTTTTCTAAAAATGAAGCTATGTCCTTCTCTGACAACCTGTTATTTAACTGGCCTATGGAAGTTGACGAGTAACAAAGTTTTGCTGCTAAGGCCACTGTTTTCTCAGGATTGGGCGTATGCTGTAAAAGTGTAACTGTAACGTTCATAAGTCCTCTCAAAATACGGCTTCCGCTTTTTGCATCTGACTGTGTTGGCTGCGTAGCGTATCCTTTGATCGTAGGGGTCGGCGTCCTCGACGCCCCCTACGCAGGACGCCTGTCCTATGGTTCAAAAGCCGAAGTCATATTACGTAGAATATACAAAGGGGATTTTGCCTGTATATCGACAAAATCCCCTTACATTGTATAAAAGCTGGAATGTAGCTAAATGCCGTAACGTTTTTTAAACCGCTCAACTCTCCCTGCGGTGTCAATAAGCTTCTGCTTTCCGGTAAAGAAAGGGTGACATGCAGAACATATTTCAGTATTTATTTCTGGTTTTGTTGAACGTGTCTGGAAAGTATTTCCACATAGGCACTTAACAGTAACATCAACATACTCAGGGTGAATTCCTTCTTTCATTTGTAGCTCCTCCTATATTTAATTCATTTCGAAAATTATCTGTAAATTGTTTTTAGCGGGGTAGAAAAATTAACACTATCTCTTAATTTTTTCAAGGAAATTATTTGTGCATTGAGTCAAGAAACTCCTGATTTGTTTTTGCTTCTGATAGTTTATCCAGTAAGAATTCCATACTATCCACCACATTCATTGGGTGCAGAATTTTTCTGAGAATCCAGATGCGGTTAAGGGCAGTTTTTTCCACCAATAATTCTTCTTTTCTGGTTCCTGATTTATTAATATCAATTGCCGGGAATGTCCGTTTTTCAACCAGTTTGCGGTCAAGATGAAGCTCCATGTTGCCTGTTCCTTTGAACTCTTCAAAAATAACCTCGTCCATTTTGCTGCCGGTATCAATAAGAGCTGTCGCGATTATTGTCAATGAGCCTCCCCCTTCGATATTACGGGCAGCTCCGAAAAACCGTTTTGGTTTATGAAGTGCATTTGAATCAACACCGCCTGAGAGGATTTTTCCTGATGGGGGGATTACTGTGTTATAAGCCCTTGCAAGGCGCGTAATGGAGTCCAAAAGAATAACAACGTCCCGCTTGTGTTCCACAAGTCGTTTTGCCTTTTCTATAACCATTTCGGCTACTTGTACGTGCCGGGTTGCTGGTTCATCAAATGTAGAAGATATAACTTCTCCGTCTACAGAGCGCTCCATGTCTGTAACTTCTTCAGGTCTTTCATCAATGAGAAGGACGATAAGGTAAACTTCAGGGTGATTTGCCGCTATGGAGTTAGCAATGTTTTGCAGCAGCATTGTCTTACCTGTACGTGGCGGCGCAACTATGAGCCCCCGCTGCCCCTTGCCGATAGGCGATGTAAGCTCCATAACCCGCATGGCCATATTATCAGGCTCTGTCTCCAGATTCAGTTTTTCATCAGGGTATAACGGGGTTAAGTTATCAAAGAAGATTTTATCCCTTGCAGTTTCAGGTGATTCGAAATTTACGGCTTCAACCTTAAGAAGGGCGAAATACCTCTCTCCCTCTTTGGGGGGGCGTATCTGACCGGAGACAGTGTCCCCTGTATGGAGATTGAATCTGCGAATCTGGCTGGGAGAAACATAAATATCATCAGGCCCCGGAAGGTAGTTATAATCTGTCGCACGGAGAAAACCGAATCCATCAGGAAGGGTTTCAAGTACCCCTTCGCCAAATATCATTCCATTTTGCTCAGTTTGCGCGTTCAGTATAGCAAATATAAGATCCTGCTTCCGCATACCTGATGCGCCTTCAAGCTTCAGCTCTTTCGCAATAGCATTAAGTTCGCTGATTTTTTTCCCTTTAAGTTCTTTTAAATTCATTTAAGCTCCATACAATTAATAGAATTACTAAATATAGAATTCAGTGGTTGGTAAAGTTTATGTGATTTGTATATCATAGAATTATTATTAGTTAATTTTAGAATCCCAGCTTATTATAAATGGTTGGTCGAATTGGATTGTTAATCAAATGAAAGGATAGCATATGTTTTTAGTTATACAGGGTTTTATTGTTTTCCCTTCAATTTCTCCTCTGTAACATTGATGTTTATCAAAAAGTTATAATTTTTTGTGGGGCCTTCTTGTAGTGGTGTTGCAGATGGCTTGATCCGATATATCTTTCCTGCCTCAAAATCTCGTGTAATACTAATATCAGACTTTTCAGCACTGACACATGAGTTTGAAACACCTCCATGTGATGTAATAATCATGATGCCACATGTTGGGCACTTAACTGCGCAATTATTTAAGTAATCCATTAAAAAAGTATGTTTTCCTGCCGGAATCTGAATTATGGAAGAAGAAGTGTCGTTCCCGTATTTGAAATAACCCGGATACCATTCCACCTTTCTATTGTCAAAACCGGTTACTTTTAACGTTCCGTCGATTATTAAAGTAGATTGTTGCTCTATCGGGACTGTGGCGTCATAAACGCCTAAGTCAACTTGTTTAGGCAAGACACAGCTTGTCAGAAAAATCATCATTGAAGTGGCAATAATCGCTTTTATATAACTATGCCTTAATACCATTGTCAAATCTTTTTTCAAATCTATTATCATTTTTTTGAATTGCCAAAAGAATACCATAATATATTTTACCTAATTAACACAGGACGTCATTGCGGGCTTGCCCCGCAATCTCCAAATAGCAGGGGATTGCGGATCGAGTCCGCAATGACAGCAGCCGAGGAGCGACTTGCGAGGCATAGAATGTAGGGGACACCGTCCTCGGTGTCCCGATAATACGGGCGACCGGGGACGGTCGCCCCTACAAAAGTCCGGTTATTCCATTCCCAGTCTCAAATTGCGGAGGCGCAGCGCGTTTGTGACAACGCTGACAGATGAAAGCGCCATTGCAAGAGAAGCAATCACCGGATTAAGTAACCAGCCTGTAAAAGGATACAGAATACCTGCCGCAATAGGTATTCCAAGTATGTTATAAAAAAACGCGAAAAAAAGGTTTTCTTTTATATTTTTGATAGTTGCCCTTGAGAGGTCTATGCTGGCTGCCACACCATCAAGGTTTCCTCTTACAAGTGTTATATCAGCGGCTTCCATAGCAATATCTGTTCCGTTTCCCATTGCTATTCCCACATTTGCCTGGGCGAGGGAAGGGGCATCATTTATTCCATCCCCAACCATCGCGACAATTTTTCCTTCTTTTTGAAGTCTCTTTATAACTTCATTTTTGTCTCCCGGCAAAAGCTCTGCCATTACATTCTTTATGCCGGCCTCTCTCGCTATTTCATTTGCGGTAAGCCTGTTGTCTCCTGTAAGCATTATGGTTTCAAGCCCGATATTCTCAAGCCTTTCCAGCGCTTTTTTAGTCCCTTTTTTTATAGTATCAGCAATGGCTATTGTCCCTGCAAATTCTCCGTCAACAGCTATAAAAACCAGGGTTTTCCCCTGTTTATGAAGGGCTTCTGTATCAATATCCTCAAAATTTACTCCCTCTCTTTGTAACATAAGAGCAGTTCCTGCTATCATGCTTTTGCCTGTTACAATTCCTTTAATCCCAAAACCTGGTGTAGCCTCAAAATTTTCTACGGGGAGTACTTCAATATTCAGCTCTTTGCCCTTGCTTAATATAGCAACAGCCAGAGGGTGCTCACTCTTGGACTCTAGTGATGCGACCAGCCGGAGAAGCTGTTTTTCGTCCATGTTATGAGGTAAAATATCTGTAACTGACGGTTTACCTGTTGTTATTGTGCCGGTCTTATCCATGACAACCGTAGTTACCTTATGGGCAATTTCAAGAGCTTCGCCGCTTTTTATCAGAATCCCATTTTCAGCTCCCTTTCCTGTACCGACCATAATAGCTGTGGGGGTTGCGAGCCCCAGAGCGCATGGGCATGCTACTATAAGAACAGAGATGAAAGTTGTCAGAGCCATACTGATACGGGTTTCATGGGAAGATATGGCAAACCATATCACAAAAGCAGCTATTGCTATGCAGATAACAACAGGTACGAAATAGCTGGCGATTATGTCTGCCCCTTTTTGTATAGGCGCTTTGCTTCCCTGCGCTTCCTTAACCATTTTTATGATCTGTTGGAGAAGGGTATCTTTCCCTACTTTTGTGGCTCTCATTTTTAAAGAGCCTGTTTGGTTTATGGTTGCTCCAATAACGGCGGCTCCTGTTGATTTTGACACAGGAACAGATTCACCTGTTATCATACTTTCATCAACTGATGAAGTTCCGCTTATAACCTCTCCGTCCACAGGTATCTTTTCTCCGGGTTTAACAATAATGATATCCCCAATACGGAGCTCCGTTATGGCAATATCCTGTTCTGTACCGTCCTTTTCAACATGGGCTGTTTTAGGCTGAAGCTCCATAAGGGAACGTATGGCGGTTGACGTTTTCTGCCTTGCCCTTGCCTCAAGAAAGCGCCCCATTAGAATAAGGGTTATTATCATTGCCGACGCTTCAAAGTAGAGCGCTGAAGAATGGCCGGTTGTTATGAAAAATTTCGGAAATATCATTGCAACCAGGCTGAAAATATAGGCTGAAAAAGTTCCGATAGCCACAAGAGTGTTCATATCGGCAGCTCTATGTTTAGCGGCAGTTATCGCTCCTGTGAAAAACTGGCTGCCGCACCAGAAAAGGACGACAGTTGTCAGTAAGAGCTCAATAACAGAGCGGCCCGGGAAATTCAGGATATCTTCAAGAGGCCTGTAAATATGCCCTGTCATAGAGAGAAAAGCTACAGGGAGAGTTAGTACAAGTGAAATCAAAAATCTTTTTTTGCTCTCTTTATACTCCTTTTCATGCAGAAGGGTTTCAGCTTCCTGCGTGGAATCAGCGCCGTCTTCTGTTTCTATATAATCATACCCGATAGAACGTATTAGGGCGCCCAGCTTCTTATAACTGGTCAAATCGGGATTAAAAATAACCGTTGCTCTTGAGGTAGCGAAATTCACATTTGCAGAACCCACCCCTTCAGCATTTGCCAACTCTTTTTCAATGCGGTTGGCGCAGGCCGCGCAATGCATACCTGTAATGGCAAATTCAGAGCGGTTTTCTTTGGGCATGTAAATGAACTCCATGTTAATTATTGGGTCATGATTTTCGTTTTGCGTCGATTAAACCGCTGTCAGCTTCTCTATAACCTCGACCGTCCAATAGCGGTTGGGGCGTATTTGTTGCCCTGCTTCATCTTTGATGAAAAGGATTTCTGGTTGGGCGGTATTATCAATAAGCAGGAATACATCACTCAACGTCAACAGCTTTGAAATATTAGCGAGAGATTTTGTATACCGGCTGCGGATTTTGTCGGGCGGGACACTGTGGCCGCCCGATAATTCACGGCTCTTTACACGAAACACATTCAACTCCGGGTTTGCCGTCAAAACAAATACGCTTTCAACGTAAAACCCGGCGGATTTGGCGCGGGAAATCAAGTCAAGATTTCGTTCTGTTGAGAGAACGGTCTCGAACGTGAAAGAGCGTCGTTCCGAAAAACATAACTCACGCAAACGCTCTGCTTCCTGCGCGGCTCCGAGGTCGGAACACTCGCGCATTGTCTTGATGTCATCGGCGTTGATGTACAATCCGACTTTTTCCCAAGCCTGTGTCACGGTACTTTTGCCGGAACCATTAGGCCCCGCAAAGACAATGATTTTCGGAACATCAATCAATGTCGTAAATTCTCCTGCCATCGGGATATTCAAGGAAAGGGCGATTTTGTAAGTCATCGTATAATGCGACGGGTAATCCGGATGATTTTATAGCGGAAATCTTCGCGTTTACCGCTTCTCTCATACGACGCTCAATCGGGTCGCCGTTTAATTCGAGTACGAATGGGATTGCTCTCGAACGCGCCACTTGCGCCAAGAAAATGTTTATTCCCGTACTCATATTCATTCCGAGTGCGGTAAATACTGCCTCAGCTTGTTTTTTTGTAGTATTATCTACACGGACATTGAGCCTTGCTTCGGTCATAACAAAACACCCCCAAATCTTTATATCCCATTATGCACCCAACGGGCATACAATGTAAAGTGCTTTTTAGGGTTTCAAGACTGTAATTATTGTTTTATGCCGAGGACACTATGATTAAGTGTAGATACAATCGACAGAAACAATAACTCCACTTACTACCCTATAGCTTTCGGGCGTGGGTGCAGGCTGCGCAGTGCATACCTGTTATGGCAAATTCGGAACGGTTTTCTTTGGGCATGTAAAAACTCCCTGTTAAATCTTCATTTGGAATTTTATCATAATATCGTGATTAGGTAAAATTTGGGGCTGGAAGAGAGTAAAATTATAAAGGGTCTTGATTAAGGGGAGATAGGGCGCTGCCCTGATTGCCTTAGTATATTTATTGCCTAATACTGTAAGTAACAAGAGAATTAGGCAAGTTTATTATTTACTGGGAGCTAGGAAAACAATGGGGATAAAAAGCAAATGACTTTATTTCGGTTTAATCAACTCTAACTCATCAATTATCATCTCTTTCTTTCCAAAATCATAATCAGCTTGATATATTTTAAAATCATCTCTTTTATGCTCTTGGCATTTCTTGTCTAAGATTGCCAAAATCTTTACTTTATCTTCAATAGGAGTTCTCATTCCGAAAATTATCCCATCTAAATCATTAAAGTTGTATTTAAGAACTCTATCTTCTTTATTTGAAAATTCATCAAGTAATGGAGTTAATATTAGACGATATTCATTTTCCTCTTTCCAATCAAGTGTTTTTGATGTTGAGATTCTTTTTTGATTATCCCAATATTTTCGTCGTTTTTCTTTGTCTTCTAAAACATCTGAACAAATACTTTTAAGCCCTGCATCATCTGTATACCATTCTTCGTGTAATACTGGTGTCGGGAGTGTAAGTATAGAACGAAAAAAATCTACTTGGATTCTATCATTCCCATATTCAACTTTATCAAAAAACATTTCACTTGGTTCTATCATCAATCCATTTGAACCAAATCCGACAGGCATCTCAATCGGTAAGTAGATTTTGTTGTCGTTGTTATATGTCTTAAACTTCAAACATACTCCTGTATGGTTTACACCGTAACTTCCCCATAGAGAGGCATTAGGGCATGAATTCATAAAACAGGCTAAATACCACTTTGAGTAAACAAGTTCATCTATTTGCATTGAGAAATCTTCAGGGAAATTGATCAACAGGTAAGCTAACTTTTTGTCGAATTTTTCGGTTCTAAAGTTGTAATATTGCAACAAAGCTGATTGCTTATACAGAAGATTAAAGTGCCTGAATAGCTCTTTGGTATTTTCTTCACTATTTGCTTCCTTCAAAGTTGTTATGTTTGCTACTAAACTGCTTTCTTCCTCTTGTAAGAGAGACAAAAAATTTGAACCTTGGCAAAGCTTATTTTCTCTATGCACAGAAATTATGCTATGTAAGGCGATTAAATTAATTGATTGTAAATAAAATAATAGTTCATTTCTCCGTGTCGGTATTTGTTTATTTGAAAGATAATCTAATAAAACAATAATCTCTTGTTTTGAAAGAAAATGTTTTTTTATTTGTTTAAAAACCTCTCCATACCGTTCGGGCAAATTGTTAACTGTCATTTGTACATGAATTTCTTTTTCTTTGAGAAAATCATTTGCATTATTAGAAAATGTTGCTCTCAAAAATTTATTACATAAACATAACAAATAATGGCATAAAAAATTCTCCCAAACGATTAAATCTCCTTGCCAAAACATATCAATAGTACC
Source organism: Desulfuromonadales bacterium (assembly GCA_009780995.1). Classification (GTDB taxonomy): domain Bacteria; phylum Desulfobacterota; class Desulfuromonadia; order Geobacterales; family DSM-12255; genus WQYY01. The sequence continues at coordinate 7,973 of WQYY01000004.1, read as the reverse complement.
TTCGAGAGGGTCATTTAGTTCATCAAAAGGAGTAAAATAGATTTGTTGCTTTTCTAATTCTTGATATTCTTCTCCTAAAATATAATCTAAAGGTCGAATACGATACATGGATACTTTACTCCTTTGATGCATCATTTTTTTGTAACTTTTGATACTGCTCCATCAAAGCCGCAACAATAGCCGCTTCCGTCATATCTTTTTATTATTGCGCTTTTTTCTGTGATGTGTCTACTGGAGTGATTGGCAGCTTGCTTTTTAAAGATTCACTTATTTTTTTAAGATATTGGGTTTGCTCACTTGATACTTGGCGCATCTTCATAAACTGGTCTTTCGACGTTATAGCTGATAAAGAAAAAAAGAGCACATTAAGTACCATAGCCACTGCGGCAATGATTATAGCGCTCTCGCTGTGTTTTCCCGCAGTCTGCACATTTTGCATAGTTTGCATAGATGTTTTTGTCTGCCGATCTACCATTTCAACTAATTTATTAATTGGTTCTTTTAAGCTCCTAACTTCATTTAGCAGGTCTTCTTGGACTAAGACTGCCCGTATGATTTTATCACATAAACCTTGCTGTCTTTTACTTTTGTCTTCGAAATTTGTCATTTTATACCCCTCTCTTGTTTATGAATTACCTTTAACAATATAAGTACCTAATGTAAATTATCAATACCTCTACAAAAGTTTTTTATATCCATTTTAAGAATAATACAAACTTATAGAATTACCGATAATTCAGCATCATTGGTGGATATACAAAAAGTGAAGAAAAGGAATTAGAAAAAAGAATCCAAGAATTAAGGCTTAAAAATTGCCTAAGCCCCTACTACAAGAATCTTCACTCATTATTGAACAAAATAATATTGGGAAGGAATTAATTTAAAGATAACCGCTATTTTATTGGTGGATTTTTTTGAAGAAGTCCGTAAATGTATGCCATTACAGTTTTTTTCTGTGTTTTAGACAATAATGTCCAGTTATCAAGCAATTGTTTTTGCTCTTCAGTCAAGTCACCGCCTTCATCTGCCTGTGCAAAAAACTGCGACAGGGAAATCCCAAACGCACCGCATATTGCTTCAAGCGTAGGCACAGTAGGTGAATTACATCGTTTGGAGAGATTTAAGAGTGTCGATTGGGGAAGATTTGCCTCTTTCGCCAGCCTATATTCACTCCAGTTACGCTCCTCACGCAGCTTAGTAATCTGCTGTAAAATATCCATAGTCATATCGCCTTTTTGTAACTACTTTACTATACATTTGTGTAGTACATTAGTTGTAAAAAGAGTTGTATTTGCAGCTCATATGCGATATATTTTGCTCAAAAAAATAAGAAATAATGGAGTACAAGCTATGGGAAATTATTTGCAGGCGAATTTGGGACAAGATGAAAATGTTGTTTATTCTGCAAAAGTAAGTTGGAGCACAATGATTCCATATGCTGTTATAGTAGTCTTTATTTTATTTTTAGTGATAAATGCGCGTTTTGGTTCCGCTAATAAAATTTCAGATCGTGCTTTTTATTTCCTTCTCATAATGTCTCTTTTACTTTTATTGCCACAAATTATAAGAATACTAACTACGGAATTAGGCCTCACAAACAAAAGAGTTTTTGGTAAAGTCGGCTTTATCAGTACGGATATTATGGAATCACCGCTTGATAAAATTAATAACGTTTCGCTTAAAATTGGTCTTTTAGACAAAATGCTTAATTGCGGAACAGTTAAAGTTGATACTGCGTCTGGCACTTATTTATTTAGGACAATCTCATCTCCTAACAATTTTCGTGTGTTCATAATGAATAAGGTTAATCAAGTTAATGATGATAAAATGAAAAAGCAAGCTGAAGAAATAGCTCGCGCTATGAAGCAATAAAAATTTACGTCTCCTATTATCCCTCGTTTCCAAACTAGGAGCAGCAGAGTAATAATATAATTAGGCAAGTTTTTGAATGTTGCCATGTATACTACTAAAACCTATTAGCTCAGGTATTACCTGAGCTAATAGGTTTTAATTCGTTGAGAAATCAGTTAAAATGATATTGTATATTTGTATAATTATACAATAATGTCCTTTTGAGTTTGTAGTGTGAAGAGTAGGGGTTAATTGTATCACGGTTGATTTGTCGGTTGCCCTCGGTTTGAACTATTCGGAATTTCCGAATAGTTGCGGAAATGGACAGCATTGTCATTATTGACCTTGAAGCCCACCGAAATTATCATCTGTAGATTATAATGATTGGTACCGTAAGATTTGCCGTCTGGGGCAGTTATAAAGTATTTCTTTATAACTGAATCTGGCTGCAACTCATCGTCTTCGAAGATTTTTTTAATATATAATAAGCATATCGCTTGTTTTAATTGATTGCTTATCGCTTGCGGCAAGCGATTGAGAAGTATTTCTTATTGTCTTAATTTTAGTCTAACTTTTTGGCTGGAGCGCACAAACAGGACATTGTGGGTTTTTGCCAAAAGTAATTTCTCTAAATCGCATATCCATAAGGTCATATGTGAGCATCATTCCACTACCCATTGTCCTCTTTTTCTTGCACCTTTACGGCGAAGAAGTCCGGCGACTTGATATTCTTTTAGTTCCCTCGAGATGGTACTTTGGTTAGGTTCGGATAACTCTTATCTTATCGTTTATTTTGTCATTTATCTTGTCATTTGACAAGATAAACGCTTTCAAATACATCATCATAGTTTGATATTTTGATAATATTCTGATAGTATTCCGATAGTATTCTGATAAAGCATGAACGGAGGTAGTGATGATACAAATTAAACCGGTTTCTGAACTACGAAACAATTTTCCGGCCATTGAGAGCGTTGTGAACAGCGGAGTGCCTGTATATCTAACCAAAAACGGGTACGGCGCAATGGTTGTCCTCAGCCTCGCCCAGTATGCCGAACTCACTGGAAACATCGAATTCAAACTTGACGAAGCGGATCAAATGGCAGCGCTCACAGATGAGCGGCTCACTCATGAAGACGTGTTTGCAAAATACAGGAGATAGCTGTATGGCAAAGAAGTATAAGCTCTCCTATCTCCCCATGTTTGACTCGGATATTGCAGAGGTATGGCAATATATTGTCTTCAAACTGAAAAACCCCGATGCAGCATACCGTCTTATTGCGGACACAGAAGCGGCTATTCAGGAACGATTGCAAGCACCGGAATCATTTGAAAAATACAATTCGAATAGAGACCGCACCTATCCATATTACCGCATCTCAATCCGGAACTTCACTGTATGGTATGTTGTGATCGGCGGCATAATGGAGGTTCGTAGGTTCCTCTACAAAAAGCGTAATGCCGAAGAATTTTTATAAAACCTTAAAACAATACGAAAAAATATTGAACTCAACGGGTAAATTTTCTCCCGAATTTTTTAGCTAAATTTATTTATCACTATAATGCCCTCTGCACTGCGCAATTTCAACAGCATCATCACCAATAAGCCGATAGACCAATCGGTTCTTACCGTCAATATGACGGGACCACCACCCGGACAAATCGTTTCGTAACGGTTCGGATTTTCCGATACCGTCATGTCCATTGCGCTCAATATCCTCAATGAGATTATTTATACGCTTAATGGTCTTTTTATCTTGGCTTATCCAGTAAAGATAATCTTCCCAACCTGTTTCTGTAAAATTGATGTTCATTTTTCCATCGCCCGCAGTTCTTTGAGTGTTTTTGTAACGACTTTCCCTTTGTTTGCTTCTTTAATAGACTTGCGTAAAACTGCCATATTCGCATGGCTATAAAACGGGTCAGCCACAATGGATAATTCAAAAGGAATTTTCCCTTGCCTTAAAGATTGGCGCACGAAAATATTGAACGCTGATGACATATTCAATCCCAATTCGCTAAAAAAATTTTCGGCTTGTTCCTTCAACTCTTTATCAATCCGTATGTTTAAATTCGTTGTCTCTGACATAACAACACCTCTCCAAAAAAATATTGAACCAACAATGAAATAATTACATAATTTTATGCGCGATGTCAATACATTGCGCATAAAATATCATTTATATGTGTGATTAAAAAATCTGTGATAAATGGCGGATTTCCTGCGTTGCGTCCCCTCTTTGGAGGGGTGCCCGAAGGGCGGGGTGGTTCTCGACGTTTGTAGGGGCGCACATTATGCGCCAGTGTTATCGGGCAACCGGGGACTGTCGCCCCCATATGTTATGCCTAACTCTTTGGAGAGCGCGCACAAACAGGGCATTGTGGATTTTTGCCAAAAGTGATTTCTCTGAATCGCATATCCATAAGGTCATATGTAAGCAATCTCCCTGTAAGGAGTTTTCCTATGTTAAGGATAAATTTTATGGCTTCAGTAGCCTGGATAGTGCCTATTACACCTGGCAATACTCCCATAACGCCCCCGAAAGAACAAGCTTTAGCAATATTATCAGATGGAGGATGAGGAAAAATACACCGGTAGCATGGGGATTTATCCGGAATTACTGTCATGGTCTGACCCTTTGTTTCCAGAATCCCGCCATGCGAAAAGGGTATACCCAGTTCAATACAAACATCATTTATAAGGAATTTAGCTTTGAAATTATCTGTGGCGTCTATGACAAAGTCGTAGGTCGATATGATGTCTCTTATATTTGAGCTGTCCAGATATTCAGGATAGCATTTTACCACTGTGTTTGGGTTTAGCTGCCTGATTTTATCTTCTGCTGATAAGACTTTCTTTTTATTAACATCATCTGAGAAGTGAATTATCTGTCTCTGCAGATTGCTTATATTTACCACATCACCATCAGCGATACCTATAGTTCCTATACCTGCCGCTGCGAGATAGAGTAGGACAGGAGAACCAAGACCGCCGGCGCCTATAACAAGAACAGAGCTGTTCAGAAGCTTTTGCTGCCCTTCCTCTCCGACTTCCTTAAGCATAATCTGGCGGGAGTATCTTTCGAGTTCCTCTTTTGTAAGAGACCTGCCTGCCATTTATATCCCCTTAAACAGATCTGTTGACATATATCTTTCAGCGGAATCAGGGAGTATAGCCACAACAGTCTTACCTTTAAATTCGTCCAGACCGGCTATCCTTAACGCTGCTGCCACTGCCGCTCCTGAAGATATTCCTGCCAGTATCCCTTCTTCATTGGCAAGCCTTTTAGCATATTCTATTGCTTCATCTCCTGTAACCTGCTCTACCCGGTCAATAATTGAAAGGTCAAGAGTCTCAGGGATAAAACCGGCGCCGATTCCCTGTATTTTATGGGGACCGGGGGTAAGTGGAAGATTCGCCAGCTTTTGGCTTATAACAGGGCTTTCTTTAGGCTCTACAGCTATTGAGAGGATATTTTTCCCCATGGTTTTCTTAATATATCTGGAAACTCCGGTTATTGTTCCACCGCTTCCCACACCTGACACAAAAGCGTCAATATTCCCTTCAGTATCTTTCCATATTTCCGGGCCGGTTGTTTTCTCATGGATTGCCGGATTAGCGGGATTTTTAAACTGTTGAGGCAAAAACCATTTGCCGGGTTGGTTTGCCGCTATCTCTTCAGCCTTTTTTATGGCTCCTGACATACCTTCAGTTCCCGGCGTAAGGATAAGGTTCGCGCCAAGAAAAGCCAAAATCTTTCGTCGTTCAATACTCATGGTTTCAGGCATTGTCAGGGTAAGTTTATATCCTTTGGCTGCCGCAACATAAGCCAGAGCGATTCCTGTATTCCCGCTGGTAGATTCTATAATTTCCACGCCCGGCTTTAAAATGCCGCGAATTTCAGCGTCCCATACCATATTTGCGCCTATACGGCACTTTACCGAATAAGAGGGGTTCCTTCCTTCGGTTTTAACAAGTACGGTTCCTTTGAGCCCTTTGCTTAGCCTGTTAAGGCGTATAAGGGGAGTGTTACCTATTGATAGCGTGTTGTCGCTGTAGATTCCTTTTCCTGACATGATTTTTCCCTGCCTTTTTATTCTAAAATTTTTGTCAATACCAATAATAACACAGTATTAGTAGGTCATCAAATAGAGGCTCCCTGTCTTTACTAACTCATATCTCCGGTTAGTTCCTGAAGCTGGTATATACGGGGGTTTAGAGAAGATACGTCATTTATAATCTTTTCGAGTTGCTGATAATCTATATCCTCTTCCTGATCCCTTTCCTGAAAAAAGGTATACCCCTTTGGTAACGGTGAATATTCTCCGTTTCTCAGCAGCGATACATCTACAAAGTCATTTACACGGCCTTTAGCTTCCCATGGGTCTCGATATGTATATTGTCTTGCCTGTATATGGAGTCCCATACCGTTTGGGAATATACCACGCACTTCAAAAGAGAACTCCCTTGGTGCTCCGTAGCTATCACTTCTGCCGGCCCGGATCATTGCCTCTGCTCCAGCGACTTCAAGAAGCTCTTTGACGGATTCTGCTGTCATCGGGGTTAGTTCGTTTTCTTCCATACGTTTCCTTTCTTTCGTCTATGACTTCGACTTTTGGCGATATAATCGGGCGGCAGATTGCCGCCCCTACGCAAACACGATACGACGCAGACGATGATAAATTCCCCTCTATGGAGGGGTGCCCGAAGGGCGGGGTGGTTGCCGGTGCCTTAAAGTCCTGTGTCATTGATTAAAATAATTTATTGCCTGATAATGTTTATTTTATATAATTAGGCAATTATTTTTTATGCCATTATTCCTATTAGCTTAGGTAATACCTGAGCTAGTAGATAATGTAGTATATCGCTCATTCTTTATAAATCGTATAATTAGGCAATATTTAAAAACATACTGGCTTCAGACAATGTATCCTGGAGAGCAGGACATGAGGCAACCGTAGGGGCGGCAATCTGCAGCCCGTGTTGTCTGGCGCACACTGTGCGCCCCTACGAACCACCCCGCCGCGTTTCGCGGCACCCCTTAAACCACCCCGGCCTTCGGCCACCCCTCCACAGAGGGGAATTAAAGGCCAAACCCGTCAGACAAGCCGTAATTCTACCCCCCAGTTTACCGGTTTCTCTCCATCTTCCGTCAACACCCACAAAGTAGGAAACTCCATCTTTTCAGGCGCTGGGCCTATCCCGTCCGTTATGTATATAATCGCCGAAGGGGGCTTTTGCATGGTTTTAGCATATTCAAAAACAGGCCTCAAATCTGTAAAGCCGCCACCCTGGTATACTTCAGCAGTTACCATTTCTCCTTTGAGGTTTTCAATTTTCTTTATCCTGCTGTTTGCGTATAGAACCGTCAGCACGCTATCTCTGCTTTTGGCAATATGTAAAAGCTCTTTTGCGAAGGCCTCTCTAAGTTCGGGCTTATTGGTAGAATCGCTTATATCAATTCCTACCAGGAGATTAAGGCGATGGCGTTTTATGCTTCCGGGCATATTGTGGGAGAATCTTCTGTTTTCCCTCTGCCAACTGCTTTTTCGCCCGATTCTTCCCGCTGTCGCCACAAATTGTCTTAAAATAGTCTGCCAGGGTATTTCAGGTGTGGCAAGAAGTGAATCTATAAGAGGGACAAGTTCAGGGGGGGCTTTATTATCTGCTTTATCCATCGCGTCCTGCACAACATTTCTTACCATTTCTTCTGCCAACCTGACAGGAATGCTGTCCGCCTCGCCCCATATATCATGGTTGTCTATGGGGGAAACGTCCGCATGGCTTGTATCAAAGTCTGAAGATTTCTCCTGTTTTTGCCCGTCATCATCAGGATTATCTCCTGCTCCCGCCCCTTCAAGGTTTCCGATAGAAAAGGGGGGAACCAGCAGATTGTAATACTCTTCTGCCGAAAGCCCGACCGGAAGGCCGAAAAACTCCGGTTGTGGAGCGTGAGCAGGAATGGAATCAATTCCGGGATTTATGGCAAGGTCTGTAGCAATGTCCCAGTCATGCCTGTTTTTCTCCTTGCGTCTCGAAGGGTGAAGGTGCAGAAGGTGCTTTACGCAATGCTCAAGCAGGGCTTCCTGCTCTTTGGGAGGAAAAGAGGCAAATGTTTTTT
>WQYY01000003.1 GCA_009780995.1 Desulfuromonadales bacterium | reverse complement strand
TCCTTGGATGCTTCTGGATATTTTCAGCATGGCCCAGCGGTTTGTATGCAGTGCTTGAAGCAGGCATATTCAGCGCTCTGTACGCAACATATCCTAACCCGTCCAGGGCAGCGCGCTTTATGACTTATGGATTTTCCGTAGGATTTGTTGTTGCGTTGTTTGTGAAATTTTTTATTTTACCGTCTATAGATGGTTTCTGGCTCCTCTGTATGGCTGTTGCTCCGGTTATGTTTGTTGGCTCATATATATGCACAATTAAAAAATATGCTGCATTTGGTTCCGGGATACGTCTCTTTTTCTCTACAACCCTTGCTCCGTTGAATGTTATGAACTTTAATCCTGTTGCAACAATTAACAATGGTATGGCTCAGGTTGCAGGTGTGGCATTCTCTGCCGTTATGTTTGGTGCCCTTATTCCGAAGACAAGCCATTGGCAGAAGGAGCGTATGTCAAAACGGTTACGCTCCCAGATAGAGTTAGTCAGTTCTGCGCCGCTTACCGGCTTGCCTTATGGTTTTGAGAGCAGTACCAGGGAGTTGTTTCATACACTTGTATCCACACAGGAAGCGGATAAGGGTAGAGAACTATCATTAATGCTATCTGTTCTTGAAGTAGGAAAAGCTGTGATTCTCCTTCGTCAGGAATCAGTTGGATTGAATTATAAGATGATTACCGGCGAAATAGAGAGTAGTATCAATTTAGTGGCACGTTACTTTAAAAAGCCAACAGAACTTAATATGAATAACGCGTTAGCTTCTGTTGAGAATACGGTCAGCATTATAAATTATTTGTTAGCAAATGAAACATTCAGTGAATCAATGGTTGAAAGATACAGACGTATATCAAGGGAGTTATATATCATAAGAACATCTCTGTTGGATGAAGAATCAGTTCTTAATCCGGAGAGCAAAATGGCCGGTAAACAGGGGGAGGCAATTTTTAATGTCTCGTGAAGTTGAGTTTTTAGGGACTCTTATGCCGGGGCTCTTACCGGTGTTTCTTATAAGTATAGTTTTACAAATTATCCTGGACAGGATAATGGGTAAAATAGGGATATATCGTTATGTGTGGCATCCACCGCTGTTCAGGCTGTCAATTTTTGTATCTATTTTTGCTGCTGTTGGATTAATGATTTACAGATAGCTTTCTTTGTTTGTAAGAGGTTAGATGATGAAGCTGAGAAAATTTGTGCGTTTCGGAATTACATTTGTTGTTGTATTAATAGCGGTTATTTTAAGTATCCTTTTGTGGAATCGGTATATGAATTCCCCCTGGACCAGGGATGGAAAAGTAAGAGCCGATGTAATCAAAATTGCTTCTTATGTGTCTGGCAGAGTTGTTAGTGTGGCTGTTAGAGATGATCAGCTGGTACATAAGGGGGATATTCTTTTTTCTATAGATCCGAAAGAGTATCAGCTCGCTTTGGCCAATGCAGAGGCTAGGCTTGCAACTAGAAAAGTAGACGTGCAGATGAGTGGCAGGGAGGCCGAACGACGGGAAAATCTTGAAGAGGGGATTGTTTCTGTAGAAAACCGTGAAAGAGCTGTTTTTCAGAGTAATTTGGCAGAGGCTGCCTATAGGGAAGCAGAAGCAGAGGTGGCAATAGCCAAGCTTAACCTTGAAAGGACTAATGTGCGTGCTCCCGTAGACGGGTATATAACAAACCTTAATGTCTATACCGGGAATTATGTAAACGTAGGAGCCGCCTTACTGGCTGTTATAGATAAGAATTCATTTTGGGTTAATGGTTATTTTGAAGAAACCAAGCTGCATCTGATAAAAGTGGGGGATCCGGTTGAAATTCGCCTTATGAATGGTCAGACCCGCCTTAATGGTGAAATTCAGAGCATTGCCCATGGAATTTCAGACCGTGAGAATGCAACCGGGAGTCAGCTTCTTTCCGATGTTAACCCTACTTTTACATGGGTACGTCTTGCCCAGAGAGTTCCTGTAAGAATAAAGATAAAAGATATCCCTGATAACGTTCATATAGCTGCCGGAATGACCTGTACAGTTATCGTGAAACCTTTAAAAAGAAAATAAGAAATGCCTAAAGATTTAGGAAACTTGCTGCGGGCTCTCCGTTCACGTAATTACAGGTTATTTGCAACAGGCCAGGGGATTTCTCTGTTAGGCACATGGATGCAACAGGTAGCTATGAGTTGGCTTGTCTACCGCTTAACCGGTTCACCTCTTTGGTTGGGAGTTACTGGCTTTGCAAGCCAGATCCCGACCTTTTTATTTGCGTCTTTTGCCGGTGTTTTTGCAGACAGGTGGAACAGAAGGCGTGCCATTGTAATAACCCAGTCATTTGCCATGTTGCAGGCTGCCATTCTTGCTGTAATATATTTTCTCGGCATAATACATGTATGGCATATTATTATTTTAAGCCTTATGACAGGGTTTATAAACGCTTTTGACAACCCTTTGAGACAATCATTTGTTATAGAAATGGTAGAGCATCGTGAAGACCTCGGTAATGCCATTGCCATTAACTCTTCTCTTGTGCAGGCAGGGCGTCTTATAGGGCCGGCTATTGCCGGGATTCTGATAGCTTCTGTGGGAGAAGGGGTATGTTTTGTTATTAACAGTATGAGTTATCTTGGAGTTATTATTGCTCTCCTTGCAATGCATATTAAACCAAAAGAGAAAATCAGATCTGAAAGCAAGCTGTTTGAGGAATTAGCAGAAGGGATTAGTTACGCTTTCAGTTTTAAGCCAATTAAATATATTTTATTTATTGTTGCTGTTCAGAGTTTAATGGGTATGCCATATGTGACTCTTATACCAGCTTTCGCAAAAACAGTTCTGCATGGTAATGCCCATACATATGGGACTCTTATGGCTTCAGCAGGTTTCGGATCTCTTTTAGGTACTCTTTTTCTTGCTTCCCGTAAAAATGTGATCGGGCTTGGTAAGGGTATTATGAAGGGCGTAGCTGTTTTTGGGCTTTCTATAGCTCTGTTTGCCGTTTCAAAAAATTATTATCTTTCTCTGGGCGCCCTTGCTTTTGCAGGGTTTGGAGCAATGACCACTGTAGCGTCAAGTAATACTCTCATCCAGACAATTGTTGAAGAAGATAAACGTGGGAGGGTAATGAGTCTCTTTGCAATGTCTTTTATGGGAATGACACCTTTTGGAAATCTTGCGGCGGGATTTTTGGCTAAAATGCTGGGTATCCAATACACGGTACTGCTTGGGGCAGCTGCCTGTCTTGTCGTTGCTGTCTTTTTTGCCAGGCAGCTTCCATACCTTCGTGAGAGTGTAAAGCCTATTTATATTAAGTTAGGATTAATAACAGAAACACCTTCAGGCATTGAAACTTCCAAAAGCGATTCTGACTAAATCATATATAAATTATTAGCTACTTGCCTGCGTTGTTTTGCTTCTGCTCATGTTTTTGCTTATACTCATCTATTATTTTCTGAAACTCTTTCTGCTGTTCAGGGGTTAAAACCGAAAAAATTCTACCTTGTCCTTGTTTAATAACTGCTTTTATCTGAGGTTTTGTTTGACTCTTTATATACTGCATTGTAGAAAAGTTTTCGTGAACTATCCCTTTTACCTGATCTCTCTGTTGATTATTGAGATTGAGTTTTTCAGAGAGTTTGGTAACAACAGCTTCTTCCTTAATCTTTGGACTCCCTTTTAACTCTGGTTTTGGGCAGTTTATTTTATAAGTTATAAAACTACCTGAGATTCCTCCCAATATAAAAACAATAATCAGGCCTATAACAGCCTTAAAATTTTTCATTGTTGCTCTCCAAACAGATAATTAGCATTTACCTGGTCATCCTGATGCATCAAAGGGGCAAGTGGATCAGCAGAAGTAGCAGGGGCGAAAGTAAAGCTGATTATTGTACTGATTATGGCAATAATTGCAAAAAGAGGTACGCTCCGCCATATAAAAAGATACCATGGTTTTGCATTTTTAAGCTCTTTTATTCTTGCCATAACCCTTGTCTCAAAATGCATTTGAGCCTTATCAAGATCAGGTTTTATCTCCCTTGCGGTTTTAAACAGTTCATTTAGTTTATCATCATAAAGATCTTTCATTGTTAGCCTCCAGGACTTTTTTTAATGCGAGCCTTGCTCTGTGTGCCCGGACTTTCACATTTGATTCGCTCCAGCCTGTTAAGGCAGCAGTCTCTTTTACACTTTTTTCTTCAAGTTCCAACAGGGTTATAATCATTCTTTCTTCTGCCTTAAGATGGGACATTGCCCACATAAGGAAATCAGTGGCTTCTTCCGCACTTTGTTTCGCTTCAATTGAAGTATCCCTTATAGGAAGATCTTCTATATCCATCATACGATTTGTATGCCGTTGCTTCTTTTTGAGTGCGTCATAACAGGTATGTATTGCAATCTTTGTTATCCAATGTTCAAAAGGCGCGTCACCTCTGAATTTTTTAAGGTTGTCAAATACCTTTATAAACACATCCTGGCATATATCGTCCAGCTCGTCGTAATCCTGCGTAAAGCGGTAAGCCATACCGAATATCTTTTTCTTGTAACGAATTACAAGAAAGGAGAAAGCCTCATTATCTCCTTCAATTACTGCTTTAATGAGGCTTTCATCTGTATGTTCCTGCTCTACAGCCATAAAATCCTTTGCTTACATTTTATTGAGGATTTTGATTCGTTTGTGCATTGTTCATCGGTGCTGCGCCTTGTCTTTTATGTCCTTTAAAGCGGTTTGCGCGTTGTTCTCTCATAGCTTTCAGTTGTTGCTGCTGCTCCGGAGTTAATATTTGTCTGAATTCCCTCTCGGCTTTTACTCTTAATATACCAAGGTCAGCCTTAATTGGCGCCAATTTTGCTGCCTGTGCCTTTATAGCAGCTTCATCAAGTGTATCGGCTTTCATAAGATCGCGCATTTTACCGCTCTCTTCGCGAAGTTGTTGCATAAGAGGTTTTGCTGCTTCTCTGCTCTTTGTGAAAATATCTTTTGCCTGTTGTTTCTGAGCATCTGTCAGGTTCAGTCTAGTTGCCATTTTGTCAAAAAACTTACCATGCTGGCCAGCGGGGCAGCCACCTGGGCCACCAGGGCATCCTGCTGCCTGAGAAACCGCCGCTGTTCCGCCAAGTGCCATTACTGTTGCTGTTATTATTGCAAATTTTCTTAATCCTGCGTTCATTGTACTTCCTCCTTTAAATTTCGAATCTATATCTGCAAGACGAATAAAGGAGACAATGGTTACAAAAATTAAAATAAAGCAATTTGAAAATGATAACAAGTCATTTTAAAAAAGTTTACAAAAATAGAATGACACAGGATTTTGGCTGTATCCAGTATGAAGTGTGTAGTTTAACTCCGCACTCCACATTATTTAATATATGGTCAAAATCCTAATTCAAATAAAGGCTTTCGATTTTTGTGCTCCAACAAGGCCGGCAAGGAGCGGATTGCGAGGCGTAGCGTATAACTACGTTGAGCGACCTGCGACGCAACCAACACAGTTGTGTACAAAAAGCGGAAGCCGTAAAAGCTTTAAAGAGTTTTCCGCCGATCCAGACTTCTATACTGTATGGCTTCGGCAATATGTTGTTCCATTATATTTTCTGTGTGGTCAAGGTCTGCTATTGTTCTTGCTACTTTAAGAATACGATTATATGACCTGGCAGAGATGCCGAGTTTTTCTGTAACAAGCTCTAGTAGTCTGTTACCCTTTGCGTCAAGCTCACAATATTTTCTTATGAATCTCGGGGTCATCTGAGAGTTGCAATGTATTTTTGTTCCTTTAAACCGTTCTCTTTGAAATTCTCTGGAGCTTTCTACCCGATTTGCTATTGATGCTGAGCTTTCGCTTTCACTCCTGTCGGACAGCTCTTTGTAACTTACGGCGGGGACTTCTATATGTATATCAATTCTGTCCAGAAGAGGTCCTGACATTCTTGACCGGTACCGGTGAATATCTCTTGGAGAACAACTGCATGTGTGCCCCGGATCATTCAGGTAACCACAGGGGCATGGGTTGAGAGCGGAGACCAGCATTATACGGGCAGGATAGGTTATGGAGGCTAATGCTCTTGATATGGTAACTTTACCATCTTCCAGCGGTTGGCGCAAAACTTCAAGAACATGCTTTTTAAATTCAGGAAGCTCGTCAAGAAACAGAACTCCGTGATGTGCCAAAGAGACTTCCCCCGGTTTCGGGGAGTTGCCGCCGCCAATAAGCCCAACATCTGAGATAGTATGATGCGGGGATCTGAAAGGTCTTGTGTCAATAAGAGGCCTGCTTGGGTCAATGAGCCCCATTATGCTGTATATTTTTGTGGTTTCAATGGCTTCGTTAAAGGACATTTGAGGGAGTATTGTCGGAAGGCGTTTGGCCAGCATTGTCTTTCCTGATCCAGGAGGGCCTATCATAAGGATATTGTGGGCTCCTGCCGCCGCTACTTCCAGCGCCCGTTTTGCGTGTTCCTGTCCCCTTACTTCGGAGAAATCTTCATTATATTCGCTGTCTTGCTGAAATAGCCTATGAAGGTCTATTTTATGCGGCGTAATCTCTTTTGCTCCGTTTAAAAAGGCAACAACTTCTGAAAGCTCTTTTACAGCGATTATATCAATTTTTTCAACAATAGCGCCCTCGTTTACGTTACCTTCAGGGATAATAATCCCTTTAAATCTTTTGGAAGCTCCCATTACAGATACGGGAAGGCAACCTTTTACCGGTTTTACAGAGCCGTCAAGGGATAGCTCACCCAGGATAATATAATCCGCAAGTTTATCTTTTTTAACAACTCCGGTTGCTGCCAATATTCCTATGGCAATTGGGAGATCAAAGGCAGCGCCTTCTTTTTTAAGATCAGCTGGAGCAAGGTTTGCGGTTATCCTTGTAGGTGGGAAATTGTATCCTGAATTCTTTAATGCGGCTTTTACACGGTCTTTGCTTTCTTTTACCGCGCCGTCAGGGAGCCCTACAGTTGAAAACTGCGGAAGCCCCATTGCAATATCAATTTCAACTTCTACTATTACGGCATCTATCCCAAGAAGCGCAGCGCTAAGGACTTTTGAAAGCATAGAAACCTCAGGAAATTAGTCAAGATTATCCAGAAAATGTTCAGCGTCAAGAGCGGCCATACATCCGGCAGCAGCGGAAGTAATGGCCTGTTTGTAATTCATATCCTGTACGTCTCCTGCGGCAAATACGCCTGGAATGCTGGTAGAAGTGGCGTTTCCGTACCTTCCGCTTTTAGTAACAATATATCCGCTTTCCATCTCAATCTGGCCTTCAAATATAACGGTATTCGGAGTATGGCCTATAGCGATAAAACAGCCATACAACTCTATATCCTTTGAGCTGTTGTCAGTCACATTTTTGACACGTATACCTGTTACACCTGTTTCATCACCCAGAACTTCATCAAGGATAGCGTTCCAGATAATTGAGACGTTTCCGGTTTTGCTTTTTTCAATAAGCCTGTCAGAGAGTATCTTTTCAGATCTGAATTTATCACGTCGGTGGACAACAGTTACATGGCTTGCGATATTGGAGAGGTACAGAGCTTCTTCTACAGCTGTATTCCCGCCACCGATAACGGCGACAGGTTTATTTCTGTAGAAAAAACCATCACATGTGGCACATGCCGAAACCCCTTTACCTTTAAATTTCTCTTCGGTAGGGAGACCAAGGTATTTTGCAGATGCCCCGGTGGCTATAATAAGAACGTCACAGCTGTACGCTCCGTTATCTCCCACAAGAGTGAAAGGGCGTTTATCAAGTTTCACGGAGTTTATATTGTCATAAATAATAGAGGTATTAAAACGCTCCGCATGTTCTCTCATTCTCTCCATGAGTTCGGGTCCCTGGACTCCGTTAGGATCTCCTGGCCAGTTATCAACCTCTGTTGTGGTCGTTAACTGCCCTCCCTCCTGAAGCCCTGTTATAAGGACAGGGTTGAGGTTTGCCCGTGCTGCGTAAACAGCCGCTGTATAACCTGCCGGCCCTGAGCCAAGAATTATAAGGCGATGGTGTGATACTCCCATAGCAATACCTCCAGAAAATCTTTATGAAGAATAGCAATCTGCCTTAAAAAAAGCAAGATTATACACGGCTTCTGCTTTTGAGGAAATTCTTCAACCGCGAAAAACATGAAAAGCACGAAAAATAAACGTAGAACGTGTAGGGGCGACTTGTAGTCGCCCGCCAGACAATACGGGCGGCAAGATGCTGCCCCTACGCAACCCCGTATTTTGAATCACTGTAACGAGATGCCCGGTGTGCCTCCTCTACATCTTCACCCTTCACACTATTTTGTACTTGTTTTGAATTGCCTGTGCAGTTTATACTCTTATCTGCCTAAACTAAAGGAGAACGGGACTTATTGTGCTTGATTTTAACCTTATAACAGAAGCTAAAGACCGCCTTGAAAAACGGGTAAGACGGACAGAGATAATAAAAGCCCAACGTTTTAGCGAACAGCTTGGGCTTCCGATTTACTTTAAATGCGAGAATCTTCAGCGTACAGGTGCGTTTAAAATTCGTGGTGCAATGAATTTTATGACTTGTCAGCCAAAGGAGCTTCTAAAAAATGGCGTTATTACTGCTTCTGCAGGTAATCATGCTCAGGGTGTGGCTTTTTCTGCCGATCTTCTAGGAGTAAAATCTACTGTTTATATGCCTGAAACTACGCCGCCGCAAAAAGTATTCTCTACGAAAGATTACGGCGCAGAGGTCGTTCTAGAAGGCAAGAACTTTGACGAAGCCTATACAGCCTCTATTATGGCATCGGAAAAGAGCGGAGCTCTTTATGTCCACCCTTTTGATGATCCTCTTGTAATGGCCGGGCAAGGGACTATAGGGCTTGAGATCCTGGAAGATATGCCTGATGTTTCAAACATTCTTGTCCCTGTGGGCGGCGGCGGCCTTATTGCGGGCATTGCCGCTGCTGTGAAAGGGATAAACCCCAACGTCCGTGTTATTGGGGTAGAGACTGCCGTTGCCCCTTCCATGTATCATGCGGTAGAATCCGGCAGTGTTACCGAAGTGCCCATATCTGTGACATTGGCAGATGGCATAGCAGTGAAAAAAGTTGGGGAGAATACATTCCCGATAGTAAAAGAACTTGTGGACGATATAGTCCTTGTACAGGAAGAGGATATTGCCCTTGCCATTGTCGCGCTTCTGGAGCGGAACAAACTTCTTGTAGAGGGGGCAGGGGCGGTTCCGTTGGCGGCGCTGCTTTCAGGGAGTATCGAAGGGCTTTCAGGGAAAACGGTTTGTCTCCTTTCCGGCGGGAACATAGATGTTAAGACTATCTCTGTTGTGGTAGAGCGGGGACTTCTTGCTGCAGGCCGTTATCTTAAATTGAGAATAGAGCTGGACGATGTACCGGGCGCTCTTGCACGGCTCTCTGCTGAGATTGCTACCGTAAAGGCGAATATTTCAATAATCACCCACGATAGAAGAGCTAAATCCCTTCCTATAGGGAAAACAGAGGTGAATATTGAGCTTGAGACAAGAGGGTATGAGCATATAAAAGAGATAATAGAGCATCTGAGAGAAGTTGCGGGGTATAAAGTAGAAGCCATGAGTTAGTTTTATATGACTTCGGCTTTTTTTATTTGAACCGCGAAACACGCGAAAGGTGCGAAAAAAGCATAAACCACAATGAACACAAAGGATTCGCAAAGAACACAAAAAAATAAAAAGGTTTTCTCTGTGAACTCTGTGTCTCTGTGAGAAACCAAGAATAGTGTCCTTTGTGAAAATACTTTGTGAACTTTGTGGTAAAGATGCTTAACGAATATTCAAAACAATTTGGAATGGGTCAATTCAGAAAAGGGAGGAAGAATGAAAATTTGGAAACTATCGGCAGTTGCGTGTATGACAGCGTTTCTGTTCAGTTGTGGCGGTGGGGGTGGGACATCAGAAAAAAACAGCAAACCGATAGCACAACAGGTAGAGATCACTTCTTTCGCTCCCACTTCGGCTGCCTATGGCGAAACGATTATCATTACAGGTCAAAACTTCAGCAGCGTTTCTGCCGAAAACAGCGTTACCTTCAATGGCGTGGCCGCCGTAGTTACTTCGGCTACGCCTACAGAGCTTAAGGTAACCGTCCCTAAAAACACGCTTTGCAGCGGGAAGCTGAATGTAACCGTGGCAGGGAAAACGGTAACTTCTGCTGTCGACTTTACCTATCTGCTTACTTACAGTGTAACTACTCTTGCAGGAAGTGGTATGGTAGGTTTTGCCGACGGTATAGGCACGACGGCGCAGTTCGATGCTCCTATAAGCGTAGCAGTTGATGCTGCGGGCAACGTATATGTGACGGATTACTTAATAGGGGTTAACGCCTTTGGCGGTATGATCTACGGTAACAATGTTATCCGTAAAATCACTCCCACAGGTGTGGTGAGTACCTTTGCAGAAAGCTATACGGCACCTATTGCCGACGGAACTGACGTAGCGGAGCAATTCGATGAGGCCTTTGGTGTAGCAGTTGACGCTGCGGGCAACGTATATGCGACAGACCAAGATAACAATCGTATCCTCAAAATCACTCCTTCAGGGGTGGTGAGTACCCTTGCAGGAGGCGGTATGGTGGGAGGCTTTGCCGACGGTATAGGTGCAGCAGCACAGTTCGACAATCCCTACGGTGTAGCAGTTGATGCTGCTGGCAACGTATATGTGGCAGACGCGCTTAACCATCGTATACGCAAGATTACACCTGCAGGCGTGGTAAGTACTTTTGCAGGCAGTGGCACGGAAGGTTTTGCCGATGGCGCGGAAGCAACGGCGCAGTTCAATGTCCCCACGGGCGTAGCAGTTGACGCTGCTGGCAACGTATATGTGGCTGATTTATATAACAATCGTATCCGCAAAATCACCTCCACAGGTGTGGTGAGTACCCTTGCAGGCAGCGGTTTGACAGGTTTTGCCGACGGCGCGGACGCGACAGCGCAGTTCAACCTTCCCTCAGGCGTGGCAGTTGATGCTGCTGGCAACGTATATGTGGCAGACGAGTTTAACAACTGTATCCGCAAAATCACCCCAAAAGGCGTGGTGAGTACCCTTGCTGGAAGCGGTTCGGCAGGCTTTGCCGACGGCACACCCTTGACGGCACAGTTCAACAACCCCTTTGGTGTAGCAGTTGACGCTGCGGGTAACGTATATGTGGCAGACAAAGGTAACAACCGTATCCGCAAAATAACAGCGGAGTAGAGAAAACAGAAGGGTAAAACCCTATGAGCTCAGGTATAGTCTGAGCTCACAGAGTTTTAGGTGATATACGCCATAGGCGTTATATATCAATAGAATAAGAAAAATATTGGTTTTTTGTCCGTAGGACATTAACCGTTAAAGCCCTATGGGCTATCTGTTTGTTATGTACGGTTTTTCTATTGATATGAATGCCCTAAGGGCAATGTTAATGGCGCATACCTGGCGTACTGTTGTAGGAGCGGGTTTCAAACCTCTCCCTACAGACTCTTCTCTATACAAGCATATGCCGAATGCTTATGTATTGATTCAAAATTCTCCGCCTCTACGCTGAACCACTCTACATTCTTCAAATCAGTAAGCTTCAGCGTTACTTCCCTTACTATATCTTCCACAAATTTCGGATTTTCATAGGCTTTTTCCGTAACATACTTTTCATCAACCCGTTTAAGAACTGAGTAAAGAGGGCTTGAGCCACACTCTTCCACAAGCTGCACAAGATCTTCAATCCATATAAAATCGCTGTACCTCACATGGACTGAGATTATTGACCGCTGGTTATGAGCGCCGTATTGAGAAAGCTCCTTGCTGCATGGGCATAGAGATGTTACAGGAATTTTTATCCCCAGTACGAAGTCCAGTTTTTCCCCAAGGCTTGCGTTAAATGCGCAGGTATACTCCATAAGGCTGTCTGCCCCCGAGACGGGAGCTTTTTTTTCTATAAAGTATGGGAATTCAATCTCCAGATGGGCTGTTGAAGCTCCTAAACGTTCTTTCATCTCCTGCAGGATTATCTCAAGTTTATCAAGAGCTATTTCATCTCTGTATTTATGGAGAATCTCCACAAAGCGGCTCATATGTGTCCCTTTAAAGTGGTGAGGCAGGTCAACATACATATTGATCCTGGCTACGGTGTGCTGGAACTTGTTTTTCCTGTCCATTACTACTATAGGATACGATATATCCTTTACACCTACTTTGTTTATGGGGATATTCCGTGGGTCATGGGTTTTTTGAACATCAATCATTATTATTTCACTCCATATACTGCAAAGGGTCTTTAAGCCCAGCTTCTGCAAATCCTTTAAGCCTTAACCTGCATGAATCGCACTTTCCACAGGCTATTCCTTCAGGCGTAGGGTCATAACAGGAGTGGGTCAGGCTATAGTCCACTCCGAGAGAGAGCCCTTTTTTTATGATTTCCGCTTTTGTCATATTCAAGAGAGGTGCGCGTATGTTGAATTTTCCGGTTTTTTCTACTCCTGCTTTTGTAGCAAGGTTTGCCAGGGTCTCAAAAGCAGCTATATATTCAGGGCGGCAGTCAGGATAGCCTGAATAATCCAGTGCGTTTACCCCTATAAATATGTCAAAAGCCCCAAGAACCTCCGCCCAGCCCAGGGCGAAAGAGAGGAATATTGTGTTTCTTGCAGGTACATAGGTTACTGGTATTTCATCTTTAACTCCATCTTTTGGAACAGGCGCGTCTGTTGTAAGGGCGCTTCCGCCGACTTTGCTATAGTCAAAGTCTACTATAAGGTGATCTATTGCCCCTATAATTGGCGCCTGTTTTTTTGCAAGCTCCAGTTCAACAGAGTGCCGTTGGCCGTAGGAGAAGCTTATCGCGTATGGATCGAATCCCTCTGATTTGGCGATTGCCAGGCATGTTGTGGAATCAAGGCCGCTGCTATACAGGATTACAGCTTTTTTATTCATTTTTTACCTTTTAAAATAAGGGGAATTTCTGGCGATTTTTTTATTTATTATAAGACAGAAAACCTGCTAAATAAATTTTTTATTTAAATGCTTGAAATTTTATATAGATACATGAGATTGTTACAAACTCTGAAAAGATAAAATTAAAGCTTTTTACGAGGTGCTCTGGTTTGACAGGTATTGATATAGACAAGATTCTTGAGCTTGCGCCATCTCCCGCCTATGTTGTGGATCTTGGAAGAATCAGGCACAACCTGGCTATTCTGGATCAGGTGCAGAAGCGGAGCGGGGCAAAAATCCTCATGGCTCTTAAAGCTTTTTCCATGTGGAGCGTTTTCCCGTTAATAAGTGAAAGGTTTTATGGCGTATGCGCTTCATCTCCGTGGGAAGCCAGGCTTGGGAGAGAAGAGTTTGGAAAAGAAGTACATTCATTTGCCGCGGCCTTTAAAGAGAGCGATGTTAGAGAGCTTCTTAAAATTTCCGATCATCTTGTTTTTAATTCATTTAACCAATTAGAGAGGTTCAGGCATCTTTGGGAAAAAGAAAAAGTATCCATAGGGTTGAGGGTGAATCCTGAGCATTCAGAAGGGGATACCCCTATGTATGACCCTTCTGCTCCTAAATCGAGATTAGGTATCACTCTGTCGGAATTTGAAGGGCACTCTCTTGATGGTGTTGAAGGGCTTCATTTTCATACTCTGTGCGAACAACTGTTTGAGCCTTTGGAAAGAACGGCAAAAGTATTTGAAGAGAAGTTTGGCAAATATTTGCACCAGATGAAGTGGCTTAACTTCGGGGGTGGGCATCATATTACCAGAGATGGTTATGATATTGACGGTTTGGTGGAGTTGATAAAATATTTTCAGGGAAAATATAATGTTCAACTCTATCTGGAGCCGGGAGAAGCCTTTGTGATCAATACAGGTATTTTAGTGGGCGAAGTTTTGGATATAGTCCATAACCAGATGGATATTGCTATTTTGGACGTTTCAGCAACGTGCCATATGCCGGATATTCTGGAGATGCCTTACAGACCGGGGATTAAGGACGGGTATGATCCTGGAAAGAAACCTTACACCTATCGCCTTGGAGGCCCTTCTTGTCTTGCGGGAGATATAATAGGGGACTGGTCTTTTGAAACGCCTCTTTATCCCGGGAAGCGTCTCGCTTTTCTGGACATGTCCCATTATACCATGGTAAAAACAACTACTTTTAATGGTATAGAGCATCCGGCAATTTGCACTTTTGAACCTGAGAGCGGAGAACTTAAAGTGGTTAAAAAGTTTAATTATATGGATTTTCGGAACAAACTTTCTTGATATTTAACCGCGAAACACGCGAAAAGCGCGAAAATGAAAAACAAAACATGTAGGGGCGCACAGTGTGCGCCCGATAAACAACACGGGCGGCAGGTTGCCGCCCCTACGCAAACATGACACAGCAAAGGCAAGGGTAAATTCCCCGACTTGCGAGGGGTGCCCGTAGGGCAGGGTGGTTAAAGACCAACACACGGGCGCTCACTGTGCGCCCATACAGTTGCTGTATATGGCCAAAAGCCTGTGCCACATAATATTATGAAAGGTTAACTACTTATGGAAAGATGGAACATTGCTGACTCTGCGAGAATATACAACATAGATAACTGGGGTGCTGACCTCTTTACGATAAATAAGAAGGGTAATGCATGTGTACACCCGTCCGCGACCTCTAAGAGCTCTATAGATTTACGGGTGCTAATAGATGACCTTATCAAAAGGAAGATAAAACCGCCAATACTTCTAAGATTCATGGACGTGTTACAGGGCCGTATTGCCAGCATTAATAGAGCATTTAAAGGCGCTATAACAGAGAATGACTACCCCGCCACATATCAGACTTTTTTCCCTATAAAAGTAAACCAGCAAAGGCAGGTGGTTGAGGCTATTGCCACATACGGTAAGCGTTACAACCTTGGTCTTGAGGTCGGTTCAAAGCCTGAGCTTGTGGCGGGAATAGGTATATCCAGCGGGAATAACCTTCCTATTATCTGCAATGGTTACAAAGACACCCAGTATATTGAGACAGTTCTCTATGCCACGAAAATCGGCTATGACATAACAATTGTGGTAGAGAAGCTCTTTGAGCTGGAGAAGATAATAGAGCTTGTAAAAAAGACAGGCATACGTCCCAAATTGGGGATAAGGGTAAGGCTATCATCAAAAGGTACAGGGAAATGGGCAACATCCGGCGGTGAGGACGCAAAATTCGGTTTAAAGATGGCTGAAATCATAACAGCCATAGACCTCTTGGAGGAGAATGAACTACTTGATCAGGTTAAGCTACTGCATTTTCATATAGGGAGCCAGATTACCAAGATAGATAAGATTAAAACCGCTCTTATTGAAGGGGCACGTATATACGCAGAGCTCAGAAAAACAGGGGTAAATATAGAAAATGTTGATATAGGCGGTGGACTTGGCGTTGATTATGACGGTTCAAAATCCAGCTATTTTTCCAGTGTTAACTACTCGATAGAAGAGTATGCCAATGACGTAATCTATCAGATTAAAAATATATGCGATAATGCCGGAGTAGAGTGCCCCAATATAATTTCAGAATCAGGACGGGCAACAGTTGCCCACTACTCTGTTTTAGTAACCAATATACTTGACACCAAGACTCAGCGCCTTGCTCCGGACTTTGAAGAGGATATTGAAGCCTCTGAAAATCTGGCTCCGACAGTAAAAAAACTGGTGGATATACATAAAAGCATAGACAGGTACAGTTTAAGGGAAGATTATCATGATACCATGCAGCTTATTCAGGAAGCTGTGAGCCTGTTTAACCTCGGGTATCTTAATTTAAGAGACCGGGCAATGGCGGAATGGCTTTATGGCAAGATAATACAAAAGATAAACAGCATAGTTGAAAAGATAAAGCCTATACCTGAGGAGCTTCAAAACTTTCAGCTGGCCCTTAGACAGACATATTTCGCGAATTTCTCCCTGTTTCAGTCTATTCCCGACTCATGGGCTATTGACCAGCTTTTTCCGATAATGCCGATTCAGAGGCTTAACCAAAAGCCTGATGTAATAGCGTCAGTGGCTGATATAACCTGCGACTCAGACGGAGAAATAACAAGCTTTGTGGGAGAAAACGGAAGAGCCAAATTCCTCCCTCTGCACAAGCTGAAAAAAGGTGAGGATTACTATATTGGTTTCTTCCTTATCGGTGCGTACCAGGAGATTCTGGGAGACTTGCATAACCTTTTCGGAGACACAAACGCTGTGCATATAACCTTTAACAAAAAGACAGGATATATGATAGATACGGTAATAAAGGGTGACGCCTGCTGGGAAACTCTCAAATATGTACAGTATAAAGGGCCTGAAATACTTAAGCGCGTAAGGGAGCACCTTGAAAAGGGTGTTGCTAAAAAGAAAGTTTCAATAGAAGAGAGTAGTCATTTTATTGAGTTGTTGGATAAGACGCTGCTTGGGTATACGTATCTAGAGGAGTAGAGATTTTATATGACTTCGGCTTTTGGTCATATGAGGTGTCGCCTGCGTATTAAAGTCGTCGATGCCGGTAGGGGCGGTTATTGACCGCCCAATAATCTGGCGCACACTGTGCGCCCCTACATAAAATGCAACCGCAAATTTATTGCCTAATCCTCTTGCTGCTTATACAATTAGGCAATTATATCTTAACAGCTTTCCCCATGGTATAATTTCTACTAGATGCAGTAATACCTGAGCTAATAGAGAATTAGAATCATATATTACAATAATATTTGTATTGCCTAATTCTCCGATTACTCGTAGGATTAGGCAATAATTGGCGTGTCGTTCTCCGCTGCCACTTCCTCTTTTTCTTCAATATAAAAAATATCCTCAAAACTGGTGTATTGAAACAGGGTTAGTATACTCATTAATGGTATCATTAATACGAAACATAAAATTATTCCAAGTATAGTAGATAATACGATAACTGTGCTCCCATCACTATGTGTTGCCTTTGTTGCAAAGGCAATACCCACTATAATACCTGTAATAATGGCACTTATAATCACAATTGCTACTATCAAAAGGAGTGGGATTACAATTCCAGCGACAAGGAATGGTTTCCAGTTCTTAAGGGTTGCTTTAAAACTCATACATATACTCTCCCACGCACCACGGTTTCTGAGCGTGATAAGAGCTGGAGCAAAGTAATATGCCATTAGCCAAAGAGCCAGTATGATGAAATAAATTAAAAAAGAGATTACAACTGTAACAGGGTTTGCCAATATAATACCAAGCATAGCATCTGCTACTTCTTTTTGATTATTGGGGTTAAAACTGTTTCCAATAGCGATTAATTTGGTAAACATCATGCCGAATGGAATTATCATTGGTATAAGTGTAATTAAAGTGGCAACAATTCCAAAAATTGCTAACAGTATCAATTCCTGCCATCTTTGCTGAAATACAAGGAAGAGGTTTCCCACTTTAAGGCCATCTTTCTGAGTTGAAGCGGCAATCATAATCGCGCCAATAAAGATTGGTCCGCTTAGTTGTACTACCAGAGAGCCTAAAAACGGGACAAGAGCAAGTACCAATATTATTGCCATATATATAATATAAATAAACGGCCAGCGCCATGGCTCTTCAGAAAACATTTTATATGCTGACCGCAGCCACTGCATGGCATTACCGGCAGGAACAACTCTGAACTCCGCAGGGAGAGGCTCCAAAACTGGTTTTTGAGTAAGATTGCCTGTGGGAGGAGTGTATGCCGGAGGTTGATTTCCGGAATTATCAATAGGTAAAGTACCCTCAGATTCCGGTTCGTCAATCAGCTCAACTACTATCCCGATATTTGTCAGGGTGTTTATATACCTCTCTCCTGTTTCCTTATCTATGTTTTTCTTTATTACTGTGGGCTTTCCTGAAGTAAGCAGATTTTCCGCTTCCGGCCGGTTGGTATTCGTAAGCTGCATAAATTGTGTAATAGCTGTTTCTGCGCCACTGCCTTCCACGAGTTTTCCGGCTAATACAACTCTGTAGCTGTTCATAGTATGTACTCCCTAGTATGCTTTTTACTCAATATAAAATATATCCTCAAAACTGGTATATATAACTGGTGATATTACAATAGATAATGGCAGTATTAGCAGTATTAATGCGAGATATAAGATTGGTAACAGTGTAGAAGACCCATGTGTCGCGATTGTAATACCTACTATAATGCCAAATATTGCTATAAGAAAGAGTGTTATTATAATTCCGGCGATGACAAATGCCGCCCAGTTCCTAAGAACAGCTTTAAAACTTATACGCACGCTCTCTAACGCGTCGCGGTTTCTAAGAGTAATAAGAGCGGGAGCAAAGTAGAATGCCATTAAGCAAAGAATCTTTATAATGAATGCAGTTAAAAGAAAAATTATAACTATAACAGGATTTGCCAATAAAACAGCAAGTATGGCAGCTACTACTTCTTTATGATTATGGGGATCGAATTTGGGAGCAAGTATAAAGAAAAGAATCACCATTACTGTAGCTACAATGAGACTGATAATACATTGGAAAGCGCCTACTCGCCATAATTCCCGCCATTTTCGCTGAAATACGAGAAGAAGATTTCCTATTTTAAGACTATCTTGCTGAGTTGAAGCGGCAATCATAATTGCGCCAAGTGAGGTTTGCCCTATTGCATAAGAAAAGAGTGTGCCAAAGAGTGCCCCTGGCCCGGGTATAGAGCCAAAAACAAAGCCAATTACAAGATATATTGCCGTTACTATAATAAACATAAGCGGCCAACGCCATGGCTCTTCAAAAAACATTTTAAATGCCGCCTCAAACCATCGTATGGCATTACCGGCAGGAACAATTCTGAATTCTGCGGAAGATCCTGAGCCCGATTTTGAAGTGAGATTGCTACTGGAAGGAATGTATGCCGGCGGGCGGAATGGTACACGGGTATTCTCTGCGTTGGTTAGATTACCGACGGTGGGTGGAGTCTGCACCGAAGGTTCGTTCTCAAAGTTATCAATAGGCAGAGCGGCTTCAAATTTTGGCGAAGGCTCATCAATCAGTATAGCGTCTACCCCGATCTTTGTCAGGGCGTTTATAATTTTCTCTCCTGTTTCTTTATCTATGTTTTTCTTTATTACTATGGAGTTGCCTGAAGTAAGCAGCTTCTCCGCCTTTGTACGGTCAATACGAGTGAGCTTCATAAATTGAATTATAGCTGTTTCCGCGTCAGTACCTTCGCTGAGTTTGCCAGCTAATACAATTCTGTAACTGTTCATAGTATGGAACTCCATGATACGGATTGAAGCAGGTTTATATAGTTTATGTCGTAAGCTACAAAAAAAGCGGTAGCCTTTAAGCAACCGCTTTTTTATTAAATATAAGCCGAAATTTTAGCCTTCTGTCAGAACATGCTCATCATACAAATTTTCAATTTTGAGTTTGTGAGCTTTTTCAACATCTGCGAATACAAGGAGTACATTTTTGAGTTTCGGATCCTCTACTTCTGCCGCTGCCGCTTCGTACAGTTTGTATGCTGCTTCTTCGGCTTTCATGGCGAATATAAGGATCTCCTGATATGTCATATTAGGTTTGAATGGTACATTAACAAGGTACTGGCTTATTTTCATATCAGTTAATTGAATTTTTTTATATTCTGCTGCCTTTTCCGCGTTAAATTTACTGAAAACGACCTTATGGCCTGCTTCTTCTGTTGCAAGCTCTTCAAACATTTTTCTGGCGGATATACTGGTGGTAATTTCTGCAGCATGTTTATAAAGCTTATACGCGTCGTCTTCACGCTCTACGGCAAATTTTATGACTTCTTCAAGAGTGACAAACTTCATAGATCGAATTCTCCTCTAAGAGCCTGAAAAGTGATGTATACGAAATAATTACGAAATTTATTGTAAAAATAGCTTTATGTCAACATAAAGTTGTTATTTAAAGGTTAGTTATCCGCTTTTCCGTACTGTTTGGCATGATATGAGCTTCTTACATAAGGGGCGCTTTCTACATGTTCAAAACCAAGTGTCATAGCTTTTCCTTTAAATTCCGCAAATTTCGCTGGCGTTATAAATTCCATAACAGGGGTATGCGCTTTGCTTGGCGGGAGGTACTGGCCTATACTCAGATAATCGCAGCCTGTTTCGGCTATATCTCTTATAGTATCAATTATTTCATCTTCTTTTTCCCCAAGTCCCAGCATTATACCTGATTTACACGGTATTTCTGGTGCCATAGTTTTTGAGCGGCGTAAAATGTCTAAGGAGCGCTTGTAATCCGCTCCGTTACGTATTTTATAAAGTCTTGGCACTGTCTCAATATTATGGGCAATTATATCCGGCTGACTTGAAAGAACGGTTTTAAGGGAGTCAATATTTCCGCCAAAATCCGGAATAAGGAGTTCGATTTTTGTATTAATTGAGTCACTTCTTATGGCATCTACAGTTATGGCGAAGTGGGCGGCCCCTCCGTCAGTTAAATCATCTCTTGTGGGGCTTGTAATTACAACGTGCGATAGGTTTAGCTTTATAACGGCTTCTGCCACTCTTTTTGGCTCGCCGCTGTCCAGTGGGCTGGGCATTTCCTGTGATATATTGCAAAAAGTACATTTACGGGTGCACTCTTTACCCATAATTAAAAAAGTAGCCTGCTTTTTGCTGAAACATTCGGATATATTAGGGCAGGAAGCTTGCTGGCAGACTGTATTGAGATTAAGTCCTTTCAGAAGGTCTTCCATCTCCCTGTTTTCAGCCAGGTTAATCTTTTTCCTGAGCCATACAGGCTTTCTTTGGGAAATTCCCCTCCTGTGGAGGGGTGCCCGAAGGGCGGGGTGGTTACTAAGCATAGCCATAACTCCGGCTAAATTCTGTTTAACCGACGCATCGTCTATATGAATAACAGTTAAACCAAGGCCTGACAGAAAAGCATCACGCTCCATATCATATGCAACTTTATAGTCATGTGAAACGCCGTCTATCTCTATCACTACATTGTTATTGGTACAATAAAAGTCTACAATGTAATTCCCTATGATTTTTTGCCTGTCAAAATCAAAACCTTTAAATTGTCCATTCTTTAATTGTTGCCATAGCAGTACTTCGGAAAGGTTTCCAGCCTTGCGAAGTTCTTTTGCGCGTTCTTTTAGCTTGGGGTTATAGGGCAGGGAATTATAATTTTTAAGGGTTCTTTTAGAGGATTTAGCTACCCCATTCTCTTGCCTGCTAGTGGGCAAGTCGGACGCCTCCTCTACAGGAGCAACCACCCCGCCCTTCGGGCACCCCTCCACAGGAGGGGAATTTTTTCTTTCGCTTCTCATTGCCTTAATTTTCCGCTGTCTTCCTCTTCAACTCGTCTACGGGAAATGCAAAATTGTTCAGGGCTTCAAGCCCCCCTGAATTAATTCTGAGTGATGAAGCTATTAAAGAATTACTCTTCCTTTTTCGCTGACGGTTTTTTGCTCCGGTTTTGCGGCCTTTTCTTCCTTGTCGTTTCATCGGAATCTGTTAAATTAGCCAATTCAGCAGTCTCCTCAGAGTTGACGTTCTTTTTTGCCTTTTTTGGTTTGACGCTTTCAGAATCTTTCTTTTCCGTTTTTTCCTCCGGCTTTTGAGAAGCGGAAATTTTCTTATTTCTTGTAGCAGGCCGTTTTTTTCCTGTTTTTGTTTCCGTTTCAGCTGTTACAGGATCTGAACCAGTTTCTGTTTCATTGGCAACGGTCGCTGCTTCCTGAACAGCCTCTTTATCAGACTTTTTAGAAAAATGTTTTCTGTTACGGTATTTTTTCTTTTTAGCCGGATCTTCTTTCTGTTCCGTTTTTTCCTCTGATTCAACAGGCTGACTTGCCGGTTCTGTATTTGGAAGACTTTCACTGCTTTCTTCCGTTGTTGTAGCTACTTCCGGCGTATTGAGTCCGGCGTTGGGCTTTTTATGACGCCTGCGTCTCCTTTTCTTCTTCGGTGCTTCCGGAGTTTCTTCCCCTTTTTCTACAGGGAGCTCATCTTCTGCAGGGGTTTCCGATACTGTGCTCAGAGGCTTTTCTTCTCCTTCTGCTTTCAAACCGGTTGTAGCAACTTCCGGCTTGGACTTTTTACCTTTTGTTTTTTTCTTGGAAGGCTGCTCCTGTTTAGCCTCTTCAACAGCGGTTTCAGGCTTAACATCTGCTTCGGCTTTCTGCTCAGAAGGCTTATCTTCTTCTTTTTGTTCTTTAGGTTTCTCTTTTTTGATAACTTCCAGCTCAAGCTGGTTCATAAGGAAAGAAGGTTTCCCTTTTATTGTAATTGAGATGTCGTAATCATTTTCTATTTGGGCAAGCTCTCTCTTTTTCCGGTTTAACAGATAATATGCGACTTCAAGAGGGAGACCGCCACGAACTTCGGTAGCGTTACCTTTTGCTGCTGAGGCATGCACCTTTCTCAGGAAAGAGAGAGCCATGCTCTCCACTCCTTTGACTTTTCCTCGTCCGTTGCAATGGGGGCAGTCAAGAATACTTCCCTGCTCAAGAGTCTGTTTTATTCTCTGCCTGGACATCTCCAACATGCCGAATTGTGATATACGCCCCACGGTTACCCTGGCTTTATCACCTTTTAAAGCTTCCTTTAGTTTTCCTTCAACTTCTTTTATATGCTTCATCTCCTGCATATCTATGAAATCCAGCACAATAAGCCCGCCAAGGTCTCTGAGACGCAGTTGTCTGGCTGCCTCTTCTGCCGCTTCCATATTTGTATGAAAGGCGGTATCTTCTACTCTCTTTTCAGCTATGGATTTTCCTGAGTTTACATCAATGGAGACAAGGGCTTCTGTTGGTTCAATAATCAGTGAGCCGCCGGATTTAAGGGGTACTCTCTTTTCATAAATCTGGTCAATCTGCTCTTCAATTTGAAATTTTGAGAAAATAGGGCGTTTTTCCTGGTGGAGTTTAAGACGCCGTACAAATTTAGGCATTATCTCTTTAAAAAACTCTTTTGTCTCTTTGAAGACCTCTTTGCTGTCGACCAAAACTTCATTAATGTCAGCGTTGAAATAATCCCTTATTGTCCTTATAACAACAGGGTGTTCCTGATATATAAGTTTAGGAGAGCCGCTCTTTTCCCACTCATCGCGAATACTGTTATAACGATTAACCAGATTATCCAGGTCTTTCTGAATTTCTCCAACGTTTTGCCCTACCGCCTCTGTGCGAATGATGTAGCCTATATTTTCAGGTATATCCAGTTCCTTCGCCATATCTTTAAGTTTTTTACGTTCCGTTTCGCCTTCAACTTTTCTTGATATACCCGATGTTGTTCCGTTCCCAGGCATAATAACCATGTAGCGTCCCGGAAGGGAGAGATATGTGGTAACTGCGGCGCCTTTTAAATCCCGCTCGTCCTTTTCCACCTGTACCAGAAGCTCCTGGCCTCTTTTTAACACTTCCTGAATTCTTGGGCGTTTTTTCCTCTGGTCTTCAGGAATATCTTCTCTCCACTGCCAGAAATCAGGGTGCAGTTCTCCCATCTGCAAAAAGGCAGGTTTTTTTAATCCGATATCAACGAAAGCTGCCTGAAGAGAAGGCTCTACACGGATAACAGTTCCTTTATATATGTTACCCCGGATCTGTTTTTTATCGGTGATTTCTACATCAAGGTCTACCAACCGCCCGTTTTCGTCAACTATGGCAACTCTTGATTCTTCGGGGTGGAGGGCGTTGATTAGCATTTTTTTTGGCATATAACTCAAAATCCTCTGTTATTAGGTTTGTGAAACCCTATAAAATTATTGTAAAACTTTCACTTTATATCATTTATGGTTAGGTAATGTAAATGTTTAAGGGCGTGAAAATCTGTGAAGCCAGGAATAGCCTGAGTTTACAGGCGTTATGATTGCTGACTTCTTTTTTTGTTTTGTAATCATATCGTTGCCCAATAGAGGTTGTGCCGCAACAATTGCATGCTACTCATTAAATAAATTGTTTACATTACTTAATAGGAGGAAGCAAAATGCGTTTAGTTTCTTGTCTCAAAGTTACATTGGTTGCGCTGGTAACGGCGTTGCTCCTGTCCGGATGCGGTGGCTCCGATTCGGGATCTCCGGCCAAGACTACCACAATCTTTTATACGTCTGATACCCATTACGGTCTCAAGAGGGTTGCGTTTTCGGGGATGAGCAGCGCCCAGCAGGTTAACGAAGCCATGATAGACGAGATGGACCGCTTGCAGCAACAGGGCGTTAAGCTCCCCAATGACGACGGTGTCAATGCCGGCCAGTCTATTGTAGAGGTAGATTTCGTTGCACACACCGGCGATACGATTAACCGTTCTGAAGGAGCAGTATACCCATATAAAAACGCTCCTGCTGCGGCTATATGGGCTCAGTTCCAGGCCGACTACTTCACCCGGCTCGATGTTACTGACCGTTCCGGTAAGCAGGCTCCCTTGTACTTGGCACCAGGTAACCATGAAATTTCTGATTCCATCGGTTACTATAAGGCCGGTAGCGTACTTGACGCCACTGCGTATGCTAACATCTACAACCTGATGATGAATCCTGCTACATCAATGACAAGTGCTTCCTTTATTGGATCCTCCGCTCCGATACAGTTTGCCGATACCGCCAATTATACGGCAGGGATGACGACAGGCGGCGCTAGCTACACTACTCCGGCAAATCGCACCGTGACATCACGTGACGTCAATGGTGTGCATTTCCTCTTCGTTGGCATGTGGCCTGATGCTATTAACCGCAATTTAATTGACGCTGACCTGGCCAAGGTTTCTCCAACTACGCCGGTAGTCCTGTTCACCCACGCTCCGCCGGAAGCTGAAGCCAAGATCCTCACCAACCCGTACACCCCACCGGCTGCTGCATTTCCGGTCGGTACAATGTCAATCAACTCAACTAACATGTTCGAAGCTGTAATCTCCGATGTCTTTATTCCGCCAACTTCTCCAGCCCCTACTTCAGTTACTCCGTATTCTGATCCTCCCACTAATAGCGTAGAATATCAGGTTTTAGGCAACCAGCGGGCATTGGTCGCCTGGCTCAAGACTCACAAGAACATCGTGGCATGGTTCAACGGCCATGACAATTATAACCAGTTCTATGATTTTACCGGTCCGGACAATGACATCAGCCTCCCGACGTTCCGCGTAGACTCTCCTATGAAAGGGGATATTTCCGGTCTTGGTACCAGTACACCTGACCCAACTAAGCTTTCTTTTCAGGTAATCTCTATAGATGCCGGTGCGAAACATATGACTGTACGGGAATATCTCTGGGATACGAAAACATGGGGTGTTTCCAGAACTATTTCCCTTGCTCCACGGGCAAATTAATGACGGTTTGAAACCAGTCTCATATCTGACTATCTTCAGCCCCGCCGGTTCTCCGACGGGGCCTTTTTTGACTTCGGCTTTTGGTCATAATCCAGCGTGGATAGTGAAGATGGTTTTTGATTTGCCCGTAGGGCATTCATATCAATAGGGAAATCGTACCATACTCATGTAGTCCGTAGGACTTCAACGTTTTGATTTTGTTAAAGTCCTACGGACTACTGGTATCGTGTATGTTATTTTCTATTGATATGAATGCCCTATGGGCAAAGTATTTCGGGACATTCGGTGTGTGTCCCCTACTTTGTAAGTGACAGAAAACAAATTGGTCGAGAATAGGTAAGCTTAGGTATTACCTGAGCTAACAGGTAAAAAATACAATTGGTCGATCAGCTAAAGAGAAACAAAAACATAAACCGCAAAGAACGCAAGGGGTACGCAAAGGACACAAAAAAAGACGTCATTGCGGGCTTGACCCGCAATCTTCCAAGAGCAGGGGATTGCGGCTCAAAGGCCGCAGTAACTTCGTGCTCTTTGCGAAACCTTTGCGCACCTTGCGGTTAAAAAATAAAAGGTTTTCTCTGTGGTCTAAATAAAAAACCAGGCATCCCGAAGCCGCAAAAACAAATTGCTCGAAAGTTCATCGGGCGCGATAAATCGCGCCCCTACGCGTTTCATTTCATTCGTCCACACATGATTCCTTTTAAAAAAATTCTATACGGTAAGGAAATTTGTTATATAGAAACATCTAAAATTTATACAGGATCAAAAGATGTTACATCTTAAAAACTTTTCTAAAGATTTTGTGGGTAAACCTCTGTTTTCCAGTATCTCATGGCACCTTAAAAAAGGTGAGAGAGTAGGGCTTGTAGGAGAGAACGGAGCGGGTAAGACCACTTTAATGCGGATTATTGCGGGTGAAGTAGAGGCCTCTTCCGGTGAGACACAGTTTGCCAAGGGGGCTACAGCGGGGTATCTCCCCCAAGATGGAATAATTACCAGGGGAAAGCCCTTGTTTCAGGAAGTTATGGGTGCATTGGCAGATTTACAACAAATGGAAAAGGAACTGGATAGCCTGACAAAAGAACTTGAACAGGTCTCGCATAACTCTCCGGATTATACAGGTATGCTTGAGAAATACGGAGGCCTTCAGGAAGAATTCAGAATAAAGGGTGGATACTCCAAAGAGTCTGAAGTTGCTATAGTCCTTAATGGTCTTGGGTTTCTCACTTCAGAGTGGGATAAGGACTGCGGTACTTTTTCAGGCGGATGGCAAATGAGGATAGCCCTTGCAAAGCTTCTGCTTAAAAAACCAAACTTACTCCTGCTGGACGAGCCTACAAACCATCTTGATATAGAAGCCAGAAACTGGCTTGAAAGCTACCTTTGCAGTTATCCATTTTCAGTAATTCTTGTATCTCATGACCATTTCTTCCTTGATGCTGTTTGTCATAAGATTTCAGAGGTCTGGAACCATACTATTACAGATTATCACTGCAATTACACCAACTATCTGGTGCAGAGAGAAGCCAGAGTTGACGCGATACGTGAAGCAAAGAAAAGGCAAGATGAGGAAGTTGAAAAGCTTGAGGATTTTATCAATCGCTTCCGTTATAAAGCGGATAAGGCTGCTTTGGTTCAATCCCGTATAAAGCAGCTTGAAAAGATAGAGAGGATTATTATTCCTCCTGAACGAAGGAAGATACATTTTAAATTTCCTGAGCCTCCTAAAAGCGGGAGAATTGCTATGGAGCTTAATGGAGTTACCAAAAGTTACGGCAGCCTGAAAGTGCTGGACAGAGTCAGTCTTACTATTGAAAAGGGGGAGAGGATTGCCCTTGTAGGACATAACGGAGCTGGTAAATCCACGCTCATGAAGCTTCTTGCCGGTGGAGAGTTCCAAGCTGGGGAACGTACAGCAGGGCATAATGTTGTTATAGATTACTTTGCCCAGGATCAGTCGGACAGTCTGGATGGTAGCAAAACAGTATATGAAGAGCTATATTCAGAGGCTCCATACGACATGGTTCCAAAATTACGGGATATGCTTGGGGCCTTTCTTTTTTCGGGAGATGATATTGAGAAGAAAGTAAGTGTGCTTTCAGGAGGGGAGAGAAACAGGCTTGCCCTTGCAAAGATGCTTTTAAGGCCATCTAATCTCCTCCTTATGGACGAACCTACCAATCATCTTGATCTTTTCAGCAAAGAGATGCTTCTTGACGCTCTCAGGGACTTTCAAGGGACGGTAGTATTTGTATCCCATGACAGACATTTTATAGATGGCCTGGCAACAAGGGTTGTGGAGGTGGATAAGGGGAACCTGAACTCTTATATTGGTGACTACGAATATTACCTTGCTAAGAAAAACGGAGCTGAAGCGGTTGTTACTGAAACAGCAGCAAAGTCTCAAGTTGTTACGAAAGAAGAGCGTTTAAAGGAGAAGGAAGAGGAGAAACGGCAGCAGAAGGAGGAACGCAGCCGTCTTAAAAAAGTTGCAGAACTTGAAAAGAGTATTGAAGCTGCTGAAAAGGATATAAGAGAGCTTGAGGAGAGGCTTGCTGATCCTGAAACTGCGAATGATTATGTATTGCTGCAAAAAATAGGGGACGAGCATAGGGAGGCTAGTAGTAGGCTAGCAGAGTTTTATCAAGAGTGGGAGGCTTTGACTTCATGATGGCACAGGCTTTTGGCTGTAAGTCAGTGTGGAGTTTGGAGTGTGAAGCGTAGGGGCGCACATTGTGCGCCCGCAACAGCAAACAACAGCCGCGAAAGCCACGAAAAGCGCAAAAGAATTATTGCCATCGTTGGAGAAAGGGCAACGAAGTTGCCAGATCTTCATAACCGCAGGCCGTTGGCCTGCGGAGATACGATAAAAAACATATCTGCCTGGAAGGCAGAACTACCTGGTACTACCTTTCAGGCAGGAGTATGATTGCATTATTCAGCCGCAGGTCGTTGACCTGCGGTTATGAAAATTGAGCCCTGCCGGGCTAAAATATAGATCAGTCGGAAATAGATTAGCTCAGGTATAACCTGAGCTGACAGGCTAAAGATGCAATCAGTCGGTTATACCATCGGGTGCTATAAATCGCGCCCCTACAGCCGCAGCATATGACCAAAAGCCGAAGTCACTCTAGGAAGCGGTGTAAAGCCATGGCGGTATAGGGCACTCTATCGCATCCGCTATCGCCCTAAAAAGCTCAATTTCTTCAGGTGTAATATGTTTATCGTAAGAGATGCACTGAAGCGCTGCTGCGAGAAAATCATGTTTTGTTTCAAGGGTTGTCTTATCAAGTGTTGCAAGGCCTTTGCCTAAAGGAGACTGCTTTAACTCGTCTTTTGTCAGAAAACGAAATTTTGCTGTCGGCTCTTTTAATAGAGGAATAGCGCTTTCAAAGGCAAGCTTTGCTCTGTTTTCATCTTTATCGCCGATTCTGGCAACTGCTGTTAATACGGCAGAACAATCATCCTGAACATCTTTAATATTTTGGATTTGGGCTTGGCGTTTTGCAGGCGGGTAAAACCTGGGCTCAAGGTGCTTCTGGATAAAGAGACTGAGGGCAAAGTCAAAAAGAGTCTTTGTGCTCTCTTCTTTTATAAGCTCCTCAATAGTCCCTTTAAATTTTGAAAACTGCTGAATATCCATTGTACGGAGTATGGGAAGAGATAAGTCTATTAAAGGCATACGAACACGAGGTGTTATATTTTCAAGATCGGGTAAAAGGCTATCTACCCTCTGAAGAACAGTTTCATCATCTTTCTCTTTAATTGTCTGTTTATGGGAGTCTATTGTGCTTTTGTTCTGTATGAGGATCAGGCCGTAAATCAGCGCCTGAGCCATATTCAGATCATGAGTGGCGTCAATTAAGCTTTTAGGAAGATTTTGTATAAAGTTTTGTGTTAGTTCCAGATGTTCCTGCAGAGGCATTCCTGCTGTTTCCAGAAGGGATTGCTTTGCTGTTTCATGAGTTAAAGGGGCTGTTTTTTGAGAATAATCTCCGGATTCAGAAGGGGCAAAGCCTAAAAGGCTTTCCTCTTCTTCTTTGGTGATATGTTCCGGAAAATTCCACTGAAATCTGGGGTAGATGACCTGTATTCTCTCAATCAGCGGGGGGTGAGTATCAAAAAGATGGTACCATTTCTTTTTTACTCCATTTACAAAAAACATATGACTAAGTTCAATTGCCCTGGGGTTTTTGATTTCTCCCTGTTCTTCAAGAAGCCCTATTTTTCTTAGCGCTTCCGCCAGTGCATGGGGATTTCTGGTAAACTGCATCGCGGCTGCGTCAGCCAGAAATTCCCTTTTTCTTGAGACAGCGCTTTTGATAATCTGGGCAAAAAAGTATCCCACATATCCTACGATATAGAGGAAGAGGCCAATAAGGTAACCAAAAATATCAGCTCTTCTTCTGGTAAAATAGCTATCATCTTCATCTGAGTAGGAACTCCTATCTCTCAGCAAAGCTCCCATTTTACTGATGACAAGTATTCCGTTTAGCCACCCCAGCAGCTTTATATTAAGGAGCATATCGCCGTTAAAAATATGGCTGAATTCATGGGCTACTACCCCTTGAAGCTCGTCCCTGTTAAGGAGCTGAATTGCGCCCCTGGTTACACATATTATGGCTTCGTTTGGGCTATACCCCGCTACAAAGGCATTTATTCCGCTTTCATCTTCCAGAAGAAAAATATCAGGTACGGAGATACCTGATGCGATTGCCATTTCTTCCACTACATTTCTCAGTTTCCTCTCTTCAGGATCATCTGTTTCCGGTGGTATCAGTTTAGCGTTTAGTGATATGGCAATAGAAGCTATCCCCATTTTAAGCTCCCTGATTTTCCAGAGGGATACTATTGTGATAAAGGAGATTATGATAGCGGCTATCCATAAAAAGAGGTTTAAGTTCCAGAAAGGGGGTAGCTCTGTTACAGGTTCGTTTGCGTTAATGATAATATGGCTGTGAATAGTAGCTATAGGCAGATAAATTGAGAAGATAATGAAGATAACAGCGAAGGAGAGCAGGAATATAAGCCGCATACTCTGGCTGCGCATTTTTCGCTGTTGTTCAAAAAAATTTTTCATGGTTTATGAAAAGGATATTTTCGGCGTTTCTTTTTCTGCTTTTTCTGTTTCCAAAAGTCCGGCTTTTCTGAATCCGCATGAGGAAGCGATAATCGCTTCAGGGAAAACTTCGCAAGCTGTGTTGTATTCTGTTGCGGCATCATTATAAGCCTGGCGGGCAAAGGCCACTCGGTTTTCCGTTGAGGTGAGTTCTTCACTTAACTGCTTCATGTTTTCATTTGCTTTAAGATCAGGATACGATTCTACAAGGGCAAAAAGCTTTCCCAATACTCCGTTAAGTGCTCCTTCAGCCCCTGCTAATCCCTGCATGGCGCCGATATCTCCCGGCGTTGCTGCTGCTTTTGATGCCGAGGAAACAGCATGGTTACGGGCAGCTATAACAGCTTCAAGGGTTTCCCGTTCATGTGTTATATAAGCTTTGGCTGTTTCAACAAGGTTGGGGATAAGGTCATAACGTCTTTTAAGCTGTACATCTATCTGTGAATAGGCATTTTTGTATTCGTTTCTGAGGCGTACCAGTTTATTGTACAGGAATATAAAATAGAAGATTATTATGACTACAGCAACAACCGCAAAAATTAGAAAGTTTGTCACAGTTTTCTCCTTTTATTTCCGGGGAAGTATAAATCCATAGCTCAAATTTTGCGCAGTATCGCTTTTTTACAAAAAAAATTCAACAGAAAGGATTCATTACAGATAAACTTAAATTCTGCATAAGAGAAAAATCATCTTTTCTCCAGAAGATCTAAAAATGCCTTGAAAAGCTTTGTCTGGAAAGAATTTTTCATTGTTACAATCATTAGTTTTCTCTTTAAATCAAGGGAAGTTGCTATTTCTACAAGCCATCCTGCATTAATTTCGCGGGTTACCGCCATTCTGGAGAAGCATGAAACCCCAAGGCCCGCTTCTACCCCTTTTTTTATTGCTTCCGTATGTCCAAGCTCCATAGCGATCTGAAAAGCTATGTTTTTCTTTGCCATAGCCCCCTCAAAGATCTCCCTTGTGCCTGAGCCTTTCTCTCTCATTATCCATAAAGCGGTTGAGAGCATTTTTGCCGTTGCTCTCCCTTTCAAAGCCCAGGGATGTTCTTTGCCGGCAATAACGACCAACTCATCATCCTGCCATATTTGCGAAAGAAGCGCGGGACGATGTGAAGGCCCTTCAATAAGGCCTATATCGTAATCTCCGCTCTCCACAGCAGCTTCTACCTGTTCGCTGTTTCCTACATGAAGCACCGCCTTTCCCTTTGGATACTGTTTTGAAAAGCTGCCAACAATGGTTGGAAGAAGATAATTTCCTATTGTTGTACTTGCACCGATATGAAGAGTTCCTGAGGGTTCATCAGCCGATTCTTTTAAAAGCCTCTCAACTGTGCCTGCTTTTTGCAGAATATCCCTGACGCTTTCCAGTATCATCTTGCCTCTGTCATTAAGGATAAGTTTTTTCCCCTGTCTATGAAACAGAGGAACTTCTGCAAAACGCTCAAGCTCTGCAATAGCCATACTTACTGCCGATTGAGTCAAAAAAAGCTCTTCAGCAGCCTTTGTTGCATGACCTGTTGAAGCAACTTTTTCAAATATTTTCAGTTGTCTTAGAGTTATCATAATTTTTTTTGATTGAAATAATAAAAATTAATCACTTTTTTATATAATATTTTTTGTGTAATATGGCAACAAAAATAGATTCTAAGGCGAGGTTCTTATGGAGAGAGAAAAAAAACTCAGAATAATTTTCTGGCTTTTAATACTTGGAAGTTGCATCCCTGTTATTACCGCTCCGATAGCTCTGGCAGGTGGCGTGACTTTTGGTATAGTTGCCGGAAATCCATGGGAAAAAACTGTTTCGACCTGGACCAGGCGGCTGTTGCAACTCTCTGTTGTGGGCCTTGGCTTTGGAATGAATCTTTCTGAAGTCCTTAAGACAGGTAAGGACGCCCTTTTATACACTGTTATAAGCATAAGCGTAACGATGATTCTTGGTTATCTTCTCGGCCGTATGTTCAAAACGCCTGCCAAGACCTCAACTCTTATTTCTTTCGGTACTGCAATATGCGGCGGGAGCGCCATAGCTGCCATGGCTCCTGTAATAAAAGCTGAGCATGAAGAGACAGGAATTGCCTTGGCAACAATTTTTACGCTTAATTCCATCGCGCTTATTCTGTTCCCGCCAATAGGTCATCTGCTTGGCATGGAGCAGAGGCAGTTCGGGCTCTGGTCTGCTCTGGCCATTCACGATACAAGCAGTGTTGTAGGAGCGGCGGCAACATATGGCGCGGTTGCACTTGCGGTAGGCACCACTGTCAAGCTTACACGAGCGTTATGGGTTATGCCATGTTCTCTTATAGCTTCATGGGTTACAAAATCCGATGGTAAAGTCAAAATTCCTTTGTTTATAATCGGGTTTTTAGTTGCGGCTGTTATAAGCACTCTATTACCGCAATTAAAGGTGGTTTGGCATATAATTACCACTATTGCGAAGCAGAGCCTTGTGGTTACTCTCTTTCTTATAGGCAGTGGCCTTACAAGAGAAGTTCTGAGAAAAACAGGAGCAAAACCCCTTGCTCAGGGGGTATTGTTATGGATAGTAGTTTCAATAGCCAGTTGTGCGTCGATAATGTATGGGTGGATAAACTGAAATAGTGTGGAGTGTGGAGTGTGAAGAGTGGAGTGTGGAGTTAAAACCTTCAACCGCGAAACACGCGAAAAATGTGAAAATAAAACGTAATACCGTAGGGGCGCACAGTGTGCGCCCGCAACAACAAAACAATGACCACGAAAGACACGAAAAGCATGAAAATATAACGTAAGACTTGTAGGGGCGACTGTCCCCAATCGCCCGATAACACGGGCGGCAGAATGCCGCCCCTACGTAAGAAAGCCTGTGAAACCAGTCGTAATCTGACCTCACAGGTTTTTATCGTTAATCATCAGGAGAAGTATCTTCACTCTGATATGCTACCCAAAATATGATCGCGGATATTACTACTGTTATGAAAGCCACCGTATAAGCCAGGTTTTGCCCCTGCCACAGCTTTTTAAACCACGCCAGGAACTGGTACATGAGAAGATTCAAGGTCCCGCCGATTTCTTCCATATCATGTATGCCTTTTTTTGTTTCGTCTATAGTCGGTATGAGGCTGTCAGGCGTGTTTCCCGCTTTAAGATATATAATAACAGAAATTGCCAAGCCAATCAGGAGAATGGTAAATGCTACGGCGTTAAGGATTGTCTGGTTGCTGATGCTTTTTTCTTTCATTTTAAAAACCCGGACATCTCATTTAGCTTTTGTTCCTGAAGTATTAAAAGCTTCCGGTTCATAGCTTGGAATTTCAAGTCCATCCCAATTTAAGATATGCCCATTGTGATTCTTTATGTCAAAAATAAAATCTACTATTAATTTAGCGGCTTCAGATGCAGTTTTTACAGCACCTCCGGCACTCATACCATTCAAATCGGTTGCAACAGCGCCTGGCATTACGCCAAAAATCTGGCGATTACTTCCGGTTCTTCTGAATTCACCGCCAAATACCATAGTCATAACATTTTGCGCGGCTTTACTGGTTTTATAAGCTAAAGGGTGCCAAAAGTTATTGTCAGAAACAGGAACCGTAACGTTGACTATTTTCGCGTCACTTATCAGATTGGGGAGCAAGTTCTTGATTAACTCATGGGTACCGAAAAAGTTTACTTCCATTGTTTCGCGCAACTCGTTTGTTGTATAGGCAAAAGCCGGCTTACCCATATCCAGATCTGACTTTTCGGTTTTCAGGTTACCCGGAATACCGGCATTATTTACCAGGATATCAAGGTTTTCTATCTTAGCGGAAGCTGCTTTCAGCGTTTTAAAGTCATTCAGATCAATTTTAATAAAACTCGCTGAAATACCTTCATTTATCAATTCATTTACCGCAGCTTCTCCACGGATTTCGCTCCTGGCGCCAAGTAAAATTTTATATCCTTTTTTACCCAATTCTCTGGCGATTTCGAGGCCAATTCCTTTATTGGCGCCTGTTACTAAAGCTGTTTTTGCCATTTTGTCTCCTGTATGTTTTTATAACTTTTCCCAATCCCTGCCATCCACTACAACAGTTGGCAGTCCCATTGGCCCAAGCTCTTCAAGGAACGGTTCAGGGTCGAACTGTTCCATGTTCCATACCCCTGGTTTATACCATTTACCTGTAAGCATCATTATAGCCCCTGTAACGGCAGGTACGCCTGTAGTGTAGCTGATTGCCTGAGATTTTACCTCTTTGTATGCTGCTTCATGGTCGCAGATGTTATAGATATATACTTGGTGAGGTTTTCCGTTCTTCTGGCCTCTTGCTATTACACCGATACAAGTCCTCCCTTTTGTAAGAGGGCCCAGGGAACTTGGATCAGGGAGGAGGGCTTTAAGAAACTGAATAGGTACTATTTTCTGGCCGTTGTACTCTACTTCGTCAATTCTTGTCATTCCTACATTTTGGAGGACTTCCAAATGTTTAAGGTAGTTGTCTGAAAATGTCATCCAGAACTGCGCTTTCTTAATTGTCGGAATATTTTTTACAAGGGATTCCATCTCTTCGTGATAGAGACGGTATATGTTCATCTCTCCTATCCCCTCAGGAAAGTTAAATGTACGCTTTGTTGAAAGGGGCGGTGTTTCTATAAATCGACCATTTTCCCAATGACGGCAGGG
>WQYY01000002.1 GCA_009780995.1 Desulfuromonadales bacterium | reverse complement strand
GCAGGAGTCCCTTCTTCCCTTGAATAACAGAATACTCCCAATCTGTCGAACTGAGCTTCTTCTACAAAGTGGCAAAGCTTTCTGAAATCTTCATCTGTCTCTCCAGGAAAACCGACTATTATAGAGGTTCTAAGAGCTAATTCAGGAATTTCCGATCTTAGCCTTGTAATCAATTCCCTTATATCCGCTTCTTTGCTCCGTCTGTTCATGCGGGAGAGGATTGGATCGCTTATATGCTGAATAGGAAGGTCTAAATACTTACATATTTTATCT
The DNA here is from genome assembly GCA_009780995.1 of Desulfuromonadales bacterium. GTDB lineage: Bacteria > Desulfobacterota > Desulfuromonadia > Geobacterales > DSM-12255 > WQYY01. The sequence goes on along the minus strand of WQYY01000002.1, from coordinate 35,539 downwards.
TCATTCTTAATCAGCTCAACTAGGCGGTTTGTAATCCCTTCAGGATAGGAGTAAAGCAGCCTTATCCACCGCAACCCTGCAATTTTTACAAGCTCTTCCAGAAGAGCTTCAAGACTTGCTTCATCACCAAGGTCTTTACCATAGCCGGTTATATCCTGAGCTATAAGGTTAAGCTCCTTTACTCCGCTGCTAACAAGGCGCCTTGCCTCTTCAAGTAAGAGATTCATAGGCCTTGAACGGAACGCCCCCTTTAAACTGGGAATTACGCAATATGAGCAACAGTTTGAACACCCCTCGGCTATTTTAATATAGGAATAATACCTTGGAGATGATTGCATTCTGGGCATTTCCACATCATAGAGATAATTTGGATCGCTTATATAACGGCTTTGCCCGTCTGTTCCGTTTTTCTCCTTTATAATCTCCGCAATACGGGGATAGTCGGCAGTTCCTATAAAAATGTCGACTTCCGGCATCTCTTTTGCCAGCTCTTCCTGATAGCGTTGCGGCAAACAGCCTGTAACCACCAGGAGACGGCAATTACCATCTTTCTTCCTGTCGGCAAGATCAAGAATGGTATCTATACTCTCTTGTTTCGCCTCTTTTATAAAGGAACAGGTATTTACGATGATTATATTAGCAGTATGTTCATCAGTGGTGATTTCAAAGCCTTCTTTCCCAAGATATCCAAGCATAACTTCAGCATCTACAAGGTTTTTCGGGCAACCAAGACTTATCATACTAACTTTTTCTTTATTTTGAGTCATAAGTAAGGCGTCCTGTAGGAGCGCGATTTATCGCGCCCAATGAGGGTATGATAAACAGGGCGTCACCACCCCGCCCTTCGGGCACCCCTCCACAGGAGGGGAATTTAAAAACGAACAACAGCGGGCGCACACAGTGCGCCCCTACATGGTTTGTGCTTTATTTTCGTGTTTTTCGCGTATTTCGCGGTTAAATCAAATGTTTTGGTTTGGTTTCTCTCTGTGATCTCTGTGCCTCTGTGAGGAATTATATTTTATCACAAAAAGTAGCTGAAGCAGTCCATAAGCCGGGTTCTGTATTCAACAGTCATTCATCTTGGGCTTCAGTTACCTGAAACCTCCAGCAGCCAACCCGGAAGCACGAACGAGCAGCTCTTAACGCTTCCCTATTTGGCCTTGCTCCTGGTGGGGTTTACCTGGCGTCCGATGTCACCACCGGACCCGGTGAGCTCTTACCTCACCCTTTCACCCTTACCAATCAAAGAAGATCGGCGGACTTCTCTCTGTGGCACTATCCCTGGGGTCACCCCCGCTGGACGTTATCCAGCACCATGCTCTATGGAGCCCGGACTTTCCTCCCTCATACAATGAGAGCGACTGTTTGTACTGCTTCAGCCGGAGATGATTATTACATCTTATCTCCGCTTTTTCAACAGGTTAGAGCAAGTGCAGAAATTTCTAAGATCAAGCCGCTTTATTTAACATTATGAGTATACGCTGGCAGTGAGGACAGGCTATTACTTCATCTTCACGATGAAGGGTATTATACATCTGAGGTGGAATTTGCATATTGCACCCCATACATCTCTGATTGCGAACTTCTACAACTACAGCACCTTTACGGACGATACGGAGTTTTTCGTAATGTTTCAGCAACATGGCAGGAATAGCTTTAACAGCTTTTGCTCTTGCTGCTCTTTCCGAATCAAGTTCATCTTCTGCTGTTTTTATTTTTGAAGCCAGCTCTTCCTTCTCTTTAGAAAGATTGCTGCGAAGCTCTTCAAGGCTTTTTTCCATAGTAACAATTTCAGCCTTTAGTTCATCAAGTTTTACCCCAAGTTGCAGTATTTGGTCTTCCAACTCCGTAATAAGCTTTTTAGCGGTAGATATTTCTTTGTTTACTGCCTGATACTCTTTCTGTGTGGTAATCCCTTTCAGATTGGTCTCTGATCGTTGGATATTGGCATTTTCAGTAGCCAGATTCTCTTCGAGAGCTTTCCTTTCCGAGTCCAGCGTTTCAAATTCAGAATTCTTCCCAGCGATTTCCGACTCTAATTCCTGCAACCTGGCGTCTAAAACCGCAATTTCATCGTTAAACCCCTGAATTGCAGCTTTTCTCTTATCCGCCTTAATATCCATCTCCTGTAAATCTTCCAACAAACTTAATTTAGCATGCACCGGCTTATCCTCCTGTTTATACAATATTAACTATTTAAATAATCTTAAAAGGGTCCTGTTCCTTACTAAAAGGGATTAACTCCAGCTTAAACCTGGTTTTTGAAAGTTCGTGTTTTAACGAATTAACTAATCCCTCTATCATCAATTTTTCAGTCGCAAAATGGCCGGCGTCAATCAGAGCTATTCCTGCCGCCTCTGCGTTCCTAGCCTCATGATATTTAATATCTCCCGTTACAAATAAATCCGCGCCCTGCCTTATGGCGTCTTTTAATAGCGACATGCCGCTGCCGCTACAGACAGCAATTTTGCTGACGCTCTTTTTCATATCTCCTACAGCTCTCACGCAAGGAGCATCAAGAGCTTGCTTCACAAAACGGGCAAACTCTTCTACTGAAAAACTCTTGCTCACTCTACCAATCCTGCCAAGTCCATGGCAGATCCCTTTATCCTCAACAGAAATAAAATCAAAAGCCGGTTCTTCATAAGGGTGGGCAGCTAAAAGGGCTTTTTGCAGGTTAGCTTTATCAGATTCCCTTACAAGCAGCTCTATCCTCTCTTCTTCAACAGTCTCTCTCTTACCGATCTCTCCAATAAAAGGCTTTGCACCCTGTACAGGGGAAAATGTACCAAAACCTTTGGTTCTGTAAGAGCATTCCCTGTACTTATCAGAATTAACAGCAAAAGGGAGAACTGCATTTAAAACTCTGTCTGTATAATCTGTTGGCACAAACAGTGTTAGCTTCAAAAATCTTTCTTCACCTGTAACTAAAAGGGGTTCAGATTCCTGAAGATTCAGTTTCCGCGCAAGTAGGTCATTAACGCCATTTTCTGCTATATCGTAATTTGTATGAATGGAAAAAACCGAAAGGTTATTGTTTATGATTTTGTAAAGAAGTGATCCTGTGTAACTCTGTGCTGAGATAGATTTTATAGAGGTAAAGATTAATGGGTGGTGTGTTAGTAGTAATTGGCAGGAATTTTTTATTGCTTCTTCAACCGCTTCAGCTCCGGGATCAAGAGCTATCATAACTTTCTTTATGGTAGCGCCAGGATCCCCTACCTGAAGTCCTGAATTATCCCACTCTTCCGTAAACCCAGTAGGGGCAATTTTGTTAATAATTCCAATAAGATCCGAGAGTTTTGGCAATATCATTCCTCTAAAATAAAAAGAGTGCAAACTTTAGAAGGTGTGCACTCTTTTTTCCCCTTTAATGGGATTTTTGTTTAATAGCCACTTGATTGACATCTCCAATAAGATTGAAAATGGTGGGCCCACTAGGACTCGAACCTAGGACCGCCCGGTTATGAGCCGGGAGCTCTAGCCAACTGAGCTATAGGCCCAAAAAGCGAAAGTGTATAATAATTCGGAAAATCCTATTATGTCAAGTATTTACTTATTAATAGCATAGTTCCTTAAATCAAAGGGTTTGACATGATAAAGAAAATTGTCTACTATTAGCAACTGTTTACATCAGGATTATGCTGATTAAAGCGGTGCTGTAGCTTAAAAACAAAACATATGCCGGAGAAAACCTATGCAGGAAGAGGTTAAGCAGAGTATAAAAAAACTTTTAAAAGAGCGTAACGCTGTTCTTCTCGCGCATAATTATATGCGTGATGAAGTGCAGGAAATCGCGGACATAACCGGAGATTCTCTTGCCCTGTCTCAGGAAGCGGCAAAAGTTGATGCTGACGTAATAGTATTTTGCGGAGTCCACTTTATGGCAGAGTCCGCTTCAATTCTCTCTCCTGATAAAACCGTACTTCTCCCCCGCATAGACGCAGGCTGCCCAATGGCAGATATGATAACTGTCGAAGAATTGGAATCTTTCAAAGCTAAATATCCGGGCGCCCCTGTTGTAACATATGTAAACTCCTCAGCAGAGGTTAAGGCTGCCAGCGATATATGCTGCACATCAGCCAATGCCATTAAAGTTGTCGCTTCCTTTAAAGAGCAGGAAATTATATTTACGCCCGATCGCAACCTCGGCAGATATGTAGGAAAGTTCAGCGATAAAATAATCCATTGCTGGGACGGCTACTGTCCTACCCACGAAAGACTGAAAGAAGAAGAAGTTCTGAATATGAAAAAAGAGCACCCGCAAGCGTTATTCATATGCCACCCTGAATGTACCCCGGCGATTGTAGAACTTGCCGATTATGTATGCTCAACATCAGGCATGTACGATTTTTGCAGGTCAAACCCTGCGAAAACATTTATTATTGGAACCGAAGCCGGAATACTCTATAAACTGGAAAAAGAAAATCCCGATAAAACCTTTATCCTGGCGTCTCAGGCTCTTTTTTGCCCGAATATGAAGCTCACATCTTTTGAAGATATATTACAAGCCCTTGAAACAATGCAGCCCGTAATAAAAGTCCCTGAAGATATAAGATTACAGGCAAAACAGGCTTTAGACAGAATGATTGCAATACCAAGGGATTAATACTAAAAACCTGATTAAACCGCGAAAGACGCGAAAAACACGAAATAAAGTCTGTTTTTTGGTTTCTCACAGAGACACAGAGTCTACAGAGGAAAACCTAAATCTTTTATTTTTAAACGCAAATGGCGCAAAGCTTTCGCAATGACTGAACACGCTTTTGTGTCCTTTGCGTAATCCTTTGCGTTCTTTGCGGTAAAAAAATTTTCGTGTTTTTCGCGGTTCAAAATTACCTGTTATACTCATGCAAATACATCATTGCCAGCTTTGCACGGTTTTCAAGACATTCTTCACACAGCTCACCTTCATCTTCCCATACTTCCTCAGCAAGCCATTCACCAGCCTCTTTAAACACTGATGAGCCATGATCTTCTGTTATGCTCTTCCCGCAAACTTTACATATAGCCATCTGTCTAGCCTTTATCAGAAGCCGTCCTTACCAGATCTGCCAAACAATCTATAAATTTTGGCATTGTGTTTAATGATTCCACTCTTTTAAAATTCTCTATACCATGTTTCTTTGCCTCTGCGGCATATTCAATATCAATCTCATGCAATGTTTCAATATGATCGGAAACAAATGATACAGGTACTACCAGAAGATTCTTACAATTTTCTTTTCCAAGCTCTTTAAGCATTGCATCAGTGGAAGGTTCAAGCCACTTAACAGGCCCTGCCCGTGATTGAAAGGCAAGACGGTATTTAACATCTCCAAACCTCTCCATTACCAGCCTCACCGTCTCTTTGATATGGGCAAGATACGGGTCGCCTTCATCAATAAAAAATTGCGGCAATGAATGAGCTGAAAAGAGTATTGTCACATCTCCCCTGCTATCAAATTTTGAAAGTCCCTTTTCAATATTCTCCGCAATGGCCGCTATATAACCGGGGTTATTATAAAAATGGACAACAGTTCTGATTTGCCAATCCTTTGGAAATTTTTTCAACCCCCTCTTTAATTCATTAATACTGGAACCTGTAGTTGCTCTGGAATAGTGAGGATACAAAGAGACCACTGTAATATCCGTTATACCTTCAGACTTTATGGCAGTTAGCGCTTCATTAGTTGAAGGCTCACTGTACCGCATAGCTACAAAACATCTGTAATCTTCTCCTAAAGCCTTTTGCAATGCCTCCGCCTGAGCCTCTGTGATCTCCCTCAAAGGTGACTTCCCGCCAATCTGCCTGTAGTTATTTTCTACTCTGGCAAGCCTCCTATTTACTATAAGCCTGGCTATGAGGGGTTGCAGCAGTGCAGGACCGATCTTTATTATATCTCTGTCTTTGAAGAGTTTAAGTAAAAACGGGCGGACAGCCTGAATTGAATCAGGGCCCCCCATTTGAAGTAGCAGAACCGCTTTTTTCAAAGACATATAGACCCCTTAAAGGTAAGATGACTTTAAGATAACCCAAAAAGATATTAATCAAAAGGGATAACAGAATGGAACAGAAAATTATTGACCTTGAAATGCGTTATATGGAACAAGAGCGTATAATACAGGAATTAAGTGAAATTATATATCGTCAGGAACAACAAATTAGCCAAATGCAAAATCATCTGAAACAGATTACCAAACAGTTAAATATTTTGATGCCTTCTATTGCGGAAATAAGTGATGAAGAAGTCCCGCCGCATTATTAAGTGGTTTGTTAGGTTATCAGATAATTAGGCAATTGTTCTGTTCTATCCCCTTTTTAGAGTCTTGATAACCAAAACTAAAAAGAATACCGCCAGAACACTTTTATACATAATAAATTAAGTCATTGCAAAATCGAATCTTAGATGTTTTTTGAATTATTCAGTAACCACTCAAACCTATTAATAAACAATATATTGCACTATAAAAAGTTTTTTAATAATTTTATGGACAACCCTGAAAAGGTGCGTATATTTATATGTCAGCAATAATGCTATCAAACAAATACTCATAATAAAGAATTTGAAATATGGAAAAAAAATACCAGATTTTCGTGAGTTCAACTTACAAAGATTTATCAGAAGAAAGACAAGAAGTAATGCAAGCTCTTCTTGAGCTTGATTGCATTCCTGTTGGAATGGAATTGTTTCCTGCTGCTGACGACGATCAATGGACTTTGATACAAAGACTTATAGATGATTGTGATTATTACATAATTATTGTTGGGGGGAGATATGGTTCATTAAATAAAGACGGCGTTAGTTTCACTCAAATGGAATACGAATACGCATTATCGAAAGAAATTCCGATTATAGGTTTTTTGCATAAAAATCCAGAAAATATTGCAGTAGGAAAAAGTGAAAAAGATGGAGAATTAAAACAGAAGTTAGAAAAATTTAAAGACCTTGTTCGACAAAAGATGTGTCGTTATTGGGAAAATCCAAGTAACCTTGGCTCACTTGTGAGCAGAAGTTTAGTAAAACTGATAAAAGACAAACCTAGATATGGATGGGTAAAAGCAACTTTTTTACCAAGTGAAGACATTGCAAAAGAAATTTTAGCACTAAAAAAACAAAATGAATTATTACAGATTGAAATAGCAAAATCTAAAGATAAAGCACCTGAAGGCACTGAAAATCTAAGTTCAGGTGAAGATAGTATTGAAGTAAATTTTTCTGTAGTTGCAGTGGGAGATTGGGGACTCGACAAAGAACGTTATACAGAAAAAGTTGATTTAATTTGGAATGAAATATTTGCTGAAATAAGTCCTTTAATGATTGACGAAACGACTGAATCTGTAATCAAATCTAAAATAAATGAAATAATAAGAAAAAAAAGATACAAAGACTTGGCAAAGAAATTCAAGAAAGATAATAGAACACCTGCTGAGTTTTCAATCACTGACACTGACTTCCAAACATTGAAAATACAGTTTAGAGCTTTGGGATACATAACAGAAAGTTTAAAAAAACGTAGTATACACGACAAAGGCAAATACTGGGCACTTACTCCTTATGGGGATACTATTATGACACGTTTAAGAGCAATAAAAAAATAAAACAGAAAAAGCACCCCCGCTAACGAGCAGTTTTGCGAAATAGCGGCTATTCCAGGAACAGTATATGAAGCTATTTTAGATTTGCTATCAATTAAATATACTATCCACAAAATACCGTCCGTCCCTTTTATCGTTGTTGATTCTTTGTCTCAGTTGTTAACTGTTGACGTATTTGATTGAAATCCTGCTCTGTTCCTCGGTGAAGCTTTCCCGAAAGCGTGAGATCGCTGCTCCACTCTGGTTTGAATATCATTTCCTGAGGCGTAAAGTGGCCGTTGATATCATAATATTCATCTGCGGATTTGGGTTTGTTAAAGATGTGAAGCACTGCTGATAACCTCTGAACTTGGCTTTTGATAATTTGTCCATTGTCATCTAAAGTAGGCACAGCATCGACACTGAATGAGCCGATGTGTATACGGCGTGGGGCGGAATCACCTTGAAGATATAGTTCTCCGTCTCCTTGGTATTTATCCATAAAGGTATCTTGGACGCTTAAATCGAAGTGAATAGCAGCCTTCTTATGGGACAAAACAGCGCCAGCGATAATGGGGCTATAGTCTCTTGAGATTTCGAGTTCACCAACCCATTGCCCCTTAGGACTATTTGCGTAGGAGATACGGCCTCCAAAAAATAGGGTACGTATAAGAGGCCAACCAAAGAAACAGGCTGCACAAATCACAATAACGATCAGAATCAAAATAATAAGTTTACGCATATGTTCCTTTCATTAGTACTGCAGGCAGTTAGACATTGACAGATAGTTTATTATAAAATTAGGCAATTGTTCTCGGTATTGACAACTAAAAATAATATTATATCTTTGCCAACAGTATTAAGACACAAAAAAATCCAATAACTTCTGATAATGTAAAAAATACACCCGTGTTTGAAATATTAAAGAAAAAAATATATGAGCAAAATATCAATCCGATTTTTCGATGACAAAGAAGTACGAGCCGTTTGGGACGAGGAAAATTCCAAATGGTGGTTTAATGTCGTAGATATTGTTACGGTGCTTAATGAGCAAGACGATTACACAAAAGCAAACAATTATTGGCGTTGGCTAAAACGCAAACTTATCAAAGAGCAAAACCAACTTGTGAGTGCCACTCACGGTTTCAAATTTGTAGCAGCAGACGGCAAAAAGCGTTTGGCTGATACACTTGACAGTGACGGGGTTATCGTTCTTGCCAAACATTTTCCCAACAACAAGGCAATTAAGTTTCTTGATTGGTTTCTTTATAGTGACAACACCATTGATGGACAAAGCAAGAAAAAAGCATATTCATTTTTTGGCAGCAATCTCGTTGCGAGTAAAGATATAGGCACAGTTAAGAGTTTACAGCAAATTCACGCTTATATTTTTGGCGGTTTGTACGATTTCGCAGGAAAAGTCAGGCAAAAAAATATTGCAAAAGGCGGTTTTCAATTTGCAATGGCGATGTTTTTGGATAATACATTGAAACAAATTGAACAAATGCCTGAAAATACTTTTGACAATATTGTAAATAAATATGTGGAAATGAATGTTGCCCACCCCTTTATGGAGGGAAACGGACGAAGCACACGAATTTGGCTTGATTTGATTTTCAAAAAACAACTAAAACAATGCGTTGATTGGAGTAAAATTAACAAGAACGATTATCTGAGTGCAATGATAGTAAGTCATACCGACAGCAGTGCAATTAAAAGATTATTGGAAAATGCATTGACCGATAAAATTAACGACCGTGAAATGTTTATGAAAGGTATAGACTATTCATATTATTACGAAGAAGAATGATTTTTTGTATGCCGGAGATTTGCTTATTTTTTATTCAAAAATAGGCCTTCAAATTTTGGTTACAAATTAAAATTATCGCGTTGTTAGAGGGTAGATAAAATTTTACGCTATTTTTCTATTCTCGGCAATTTTAGGCTGAATAAACCACTACTTTTAATTGCAGGTCATTTATCTTTTTCATACATGAACAGCTTGCTTAAAAATTATAAAATTACGTTCATCATCTGACACCGGAAGGTGAAAATTTATCTCTTGTATCTGAAATTTATTTGCTGATTCTTTTATTCTGAAATTTTCTATTTCAGAATTTATATCGCGCCCTTTCATGGCTATAATTTTTCCGTTTCCTGCCAGTAATTTATCCACTAATTCAACAAATTCTTCAATAGAAGCAAATGCTCTGGAAACTATCCAGTTAAAATGTTCCGTATAATTCTTATAAAGCTTTTCAACTCTTTCATGTATGGGTGTAAACTCTTTAAGGGCAAGCACTCTTGCAATATGTTTCTGAAACATTATCTTCTTTCCAATTGCGTCAACCGAAACTATTTGCAATTCCGGCTTCATGATCTTAAGGGGAATAGCCGGGAAACCCGCTCCAGAACCTACATCAAGCAGAGTCCCTTCATCATCAATAACCTTAAAAAGAGTCATGGAATCTATAAAATGCTTAACCGCTATATCCTCAAAATCTGTAATAGCTGTCAGATTAATCTTCTGATTCCATTTTAAAAGCTCATCTAACAAAACCTCAAACTGCTGTAGCTGCTTTGGAGTCACAACCAGATCAATCTCTTCAGCCCCTTTAAGCAAAATATTCTGCCAAATCATGGATTGCTCTTTGCTTTAATAATAATAGAGAGAATCGCGATTGCGGCAGGGGTAATTCCTTGAATCCTGGCGGCCTTGCCAAGGGTATCAGGCCTGAATTTCTCCAGCTTTTCCCTGACTTCAGCAGTCAAGCCCGAAACAGCGCTATAATTGAAATTTACCGGAATATTCACAGATTCCATCTTCTCCATACGCTTTACCTGATCAAGCTGCCTGTCAATATAACCTTTATATTTTATCTGAATTTCAACCTGCTCCTTTACCTCTTCACTTAAAGAGGAGAAGGAAGGATCAAGGGCTGTAAGATCGTTGATACAGATATCAGGCCGCTTCAATAAATGTTCGAAAGTTATTGAATTCTGAATATCAGATAATCCGAACTTGTCCATAAATTCAGGATCAGCTTCTGAAGGGAGAATTTTCGATGTTTCCATCTTTTGGAGATTTTCTTCAATGCTTTTCCTCTTTTCCTGAAAGGTTTTATACTCTTCTTCAGAAACAAGGCCAAGCTTATGACCAAGCTCTCTCAATCTGAGGTCTGCATTGTCCTCTCTTAACAAAAGCCTGTATTCAGCCCTGGAGGTAAACATTCTGTAAGGTTCTTTTGTTCCAAGCGTCACTAGGTCATCAATCATAACCCCTATATATGCTTCATTTCTCCCCAATACCAGGGTGCCCTTTCCTTTGACCCGCAGCGCAGCATTGATCCCAGCTATAAGCCCCTGCCCCGCCGCTTCTTCATAACCTGAAGTGCCGTTTATCTGGCCGGCATGATAAAGAGATCTGATTTTTTTTGTCTCAAGAGAGCCATGTAATTCCAGAGGATCAACATAATCATATTCTATCGCATAGGCAGGGCGCATTATCTCCACATTCTCAAGCCCTTTTATACTCCTGTAAAAAGCCCACTGCACATCAATGGGAAGAGATGTGGAGAGTCCGGAAGGATAATATTCTGTAGTATGCTTGCCTTCAGGTTCTATAAAGGTCTGATGCCGTTCTTTATCAGGAAACCGTACAACTTTATCTTCAATAGAAGGACAATACCTTGGCCCGATTCCTTCTATAATTCCGGAATAAAGAGGGGAACGGTCAAGATTTGAACGGATTATGTCATGGCTTTTGGAATTTGTATAAGCTATGTAGCAAGGAACTTGTTCACATTCCAGTTTTTTAGTTGAGAAAGAAAAAGGGTGCGGGGGATTATCACCACCTTGAGGCTCCAGTTTGCTGAAATCTATTGTACGACCGTCAAGACGAGCGGGAGTCCCTGTTTTAAGCCGCCCTACCTGAAACCCTATATTTTTTAAATAATCAGATAAACCTATTGAAGGGAGATCTCCCGCCCGACCACCTGAATAATGAGTGAGGCCAATATGGATAAGACCTCTCATAAATGTTCCGGTAGTAAGAACAACTGTTTTGCTCGCATATCTCACTTGGGCAACTGTATCTATCCCATAAACCTGACCATTTTCAATCCATAACCCTGTAACTTCTCCTTGTTTCAGGTCAAGGTTCTGCTGTTTTTCAAGTACTTCTTTCATTCTAAAACGATAATGCCGCTTATCTGCCTGCGCTCTTGAAGAGCGGACTGCCGGCCCTTTTCTTGTGTTTAGCACACGAAATTGTATTCCGGTAGCATCAATATTTTTGCCCATTTCGCCGCCAAGAGCATCTATCTCCCGTACAATTTGTCCTTTTGCCTGTCCCCCAACAGATGGGTTACATGACATCATTGCAATAGCGTCCAGATTCATGGTTAAAAGTAAAGTGCTGCATCCCATCCGGGCAGAAGCAAGAGCAGCTTCACATCCCGCATGGCCTCCACCTACAACTATTACATCATATTTTTTATCGTAAATTATCAAAATTGCTTCCTGTTGGTTGTTTTAAGAAATTATACAAAATGTTTCACGTGAAACAATTTAAAATTTGTAGGGGCTGTAAATGACTCATTGGTTTTGCAATGCCCCATGGCACAGGGTTTTATGTAGGGGCGAACTGTGTTCGCCCGCTGCTATCGATTATGATAATCATATGTATATGGCTTGGCATAACAACATATTTTATAATTTTAATAGAGTTATAAGTTTTCAGATAAAGCCGATATTTCTTTTTCTGCAATCGTTCCATCCTCAGAAAGGCGCGGGCGAACACAGTTCGCCCCTACACTCAAACGATACATATGACCAAAAGCTGAAGTTATTTATTACTTCCCGATACAAAACTGGCCAAATATAATATCCAAAATATCCTCTGGCGTAGTTTCCCCCGTTATCTCTCCTATTGCATTCAGCGCTTCGCCAAGGTCAATTGACGTAATTTCACTTGGAGCGCCTATTTCAAAATTCAGTTTAAACCGTTGAATGGCTTCCAGAGCTTTCACAAGGGAATCTCTGTGACGAGCCCTTGAAAGGGCAGCATACTCTCTACTGTCCACGGCTTTACCATGTAAAAACATATCTGTTATCTGTTTCTTCAGCTCATTCAGGCCAGATCCTGTCAGAGTAGAAATAGATACAAAAGGCAATTCTTTCAAATGTTCAGGAAGCACTATTTTTTCAGGAAGGTCGTTTTTGTTCAAAACAAGCATAAGTTTTGAAGCTGCGAAGGCTTCCATAGCATGTTCATCATCTTTATCAAAAGGTTTGGAACTATCCAAAAGGAAAAGCACAAGATCAGCAGTTGATATTCGCTCAAGGGCCATACGGATTCCCTCTTGTTCCACTAAATTACCACTTTTCCGTATCCCTGCCGTATCAAGAAGCTTTACAGGTAATCCGTTAACATTGACAATTTCTTCAATAAGGTCTCTTGTAGTTCCTGGTAAAGAGGTAACAATCGCCCGTTGCTCTTGTAAAAGAGCATTTAACAGACTTGATTTACCTACGTTAGGCTTTCCGGCTATAATTACTGAAACGCCGTCGCGGATAACTCTTCCTTCTTCATATGTTGAGAGTAGCTGCAGAGCCAGCTCCTCTGCCGAATTAACTTCCGCCAGTATTAAGCTGTTATCATGCTCTCCTATCTCATCATCAGGAAAGTCAATATATGCTTCAAAAAGGGCCAGTGATTTTTTCAGGCTGTTATTTATTTGAAGAAATTTTTCAGAGAGCGCCCCTGCTCTCTGATGCTGAGCAACAGAAAGGGCAATATCTGTTTTCCCTCTTATAATATCGATTATAGCTTCTGCCTGAAGAAGGTCTATCCTCCCATTCAAAAATGCCCTTTTTGTAAATTCACCAGGTGTTGCCAAATGCCCGCCTTTAGCCAATACAAGTTTAAGCACTTTATCCAAAACTAAAGTACCGCCATGGCAGTGGATTTCTACAACATCTTCCCTGGTAAAGGAGTTAGGCGCTTTCATATAAACGACAAGAACTTCGTCCAGTGTATCACCGGAACAAGGTTCGATAATATTGCCATAATAAAAACGGTGGCTTATAAGGCCACCGTCTGAATTATGTCTAAATATAGATTGCAGGATTTTGAGAGATTCCGGACCGCTAACCCTTATAATGCCTATGCCACCTTCCCCAATAGGAGTGCTTATGGCAGCTATTGTATCAGCAACGTACATAATCGCTGTTACGCCTCTTTGAATGTTTTGTTAATATACGCCTGTTGCGCAATAGTAAGAATATTATTAACAAGCCAGTAAAGAACAAGACCTGATGGAAAATTCAGAAACATAACGGTAAATACTACCGGAAGCGCAAGCATCATCTTTGCTTGTAAAGGATCCATAGTTGTAGGCGTCATCTTCTGTTGAATAACCATTGATATACCCATTATTATAGGGGTTATATAATATGGATCTTTTGCAGAGAGATCTTGTATCCAAAAGTAAAAAGGTGCCTGACGCAATTCGACTGAATACATAAGAGCTCTGTATAGCCCAAAGAATACAGGGATTTGAACTAACATAGGAAGACATCCACCTAAAGGGTTAACTTTATTTGTCCTATAAAGCTCCATAACTGCACGGTTCAGCCCTTCACGGTCATCTTTATATTTTTCTTTAAGTTCCTGCATCTTTGGTTGAAGCTTTTGCATCGCCTTCATAGATTTATAACTTTTGTTCGTAAGCGGAAAAAAGATTATTTTTAGAATGACCGTTAGAAGTATAATTGCCAAACCATAATTACCCAAGTAACGGTAAAAAAACTTCAAGGCAAAAAGCAAAGGCCTTGCAATAGCTGAAAACCATCCAAAATTTATAGCATCTTCAAGGTCACTCCCCTGAGCTTTCAATATCTTAATATCTTTAGGGCCAAAATAAAGTTTGAACGGGACATTTATAGATTGGCCCGGATTAAGGGTAAATTTCGCGGAAGAAATAATCTGCTCCAGGTAGCCATCTTTTTCTCTTAAGGTCACCGAAGCAATGCTATTATCCTTTGCCAGTACGGCATTAAGAAAATATTTATCCCCAAAACTGCTCCATAACACACCTTTATCATAACTTTTCTCAGTAGCCTCTAAACTTCCTTTACCTTGAAGCTTATCAAAGACAACTCCGTTATTAGCAAAGACTGCAGGGCCAAAAACATCCATATATCTTCTACTAAAGAATCCCTGACCAGAACCACCTGAGGGCTCATTTATATGTTCTTTTATATTATTACGGAGTACAAATTGTATATTAGTTTCTTGAGTTGTTTGCGAAACGTTACTAAGTAATTGATCAAGGTGTATGCTATAATCTTGACCGGAAAACGTAAATGTCCTCTTAAGTTGCAGGCCATTAGGCAGAGTCGCAACAAGCTCCAAGGATTTACTTTCAGAACCTGTGACTTTCAAACTATCTTGAGTTGCGGAAAACAGAATTCTCTGAGAAGGAGTCCCCGGAATTTCCGAAGAAATAGTATAGCCTGCCGCGTTATCCTCATTGACCAAAAGATAAGGCTTTCCGCCAGTACCTGCAACATCATTATACCTTTTAAGAGCGAGTTTTTTAATTGCTCCGCCGTCTGTGCTTATGACTACAGTGTACAGATCGGTTTCTACAGTAATATCTTTTGCCGCAACTTGGCCTTGAGGAGCTGATGCTGATGAAGTTGTAGTTATTGGCGCTGCTGGAGTAGACGTAGTAGAAGGTTTTTGTGCTGTATTTACTGTATTAGCATTAGATTGATTAGCTGTTGTAGAAGTGGTTTGAGTAGGCTGCTGTAAAGGCTTTTTAGGTTGCGGAAACAACCATGAATAGCCAAGCATCACTGCAATCGACAAAACAACCGCTATTATAAGATTTCGGTTTTCCATGAACAGCTCCTATAGCTAACGTACCGGATCATATCCGCCAGGATGAAACGGATGACATTTACCAATACGAATAATAGTCTTAATTGCACCTTTTAAAAGTCCATATTTTTGTATTGCCTGAATTGAGTATTCTGAACAGGTAGGATAAAATCTGCAGGATGCTCCGGTAAATGGTGACAAAAACCTTTTATAGAAACGAAGTACTCCTATTACAAATTTAACTGCAGTGCTGTTGACCAATTTTATAAATTGCATTGGCAAGTTCCTGACAGAGATCAGAATGTTTCATCTGGCCTGCACCGCTTCTGGCGATAATGTTATAATCTGCTGTAACAAAAAGTTCCTTATTATTTCTAAAAAACTCTCGAACTACTCTTTTTACACGATTGCGGCAAACAGCATTCCCAACTTTTTTACTAACTGTAATCCCAACACGTGGGTGTGTATATTCAGAAGATCCGGATACAACAATAAAATGCTGCGTATACTCTTTTTTAATAGCATTAGAAGCAAGTGCCAGAAATTCACTACGTTTCAGCAGCCTTTCTGCCTTGCTAAAACAGTTCATTCAATTAATATCACTTTACAGGCACTGAAACGGAAAGGCGCTTACGTCCCTTTGCTCTACGACGCTTTATAACAAGGCGGCCGCTCTTCGTAGCCATACGGACAAGAAAACCGTGAGTCCGTTTGCGAGATGTATTGCTGGGCTGAAATGTACGCTTACTCATTTTATAATTCTCCTACAATTGATTTATCATAAACTATGAAATAGTTTTTTTACCTGTATAAGTGCTTAATTGTCAATATATATTTTGCTTTTACTCTATATGACTTCGGCTTTTGGCCATATGCTGTGTTGCCTTCGTCGCGTCTTGCTCAACGTTTGTAGTGGCAGTCTCTGTCGCCCGTGTTATCGGGCGCACACAGTGCGCCCCTACACTCTACACCTCCTCCCTTCACCCTTGCCGGTCTTGTCGGAGCACAAAATTCGAAATCCGTTATTCTTTTATTTCACCTTGGGTTTTGGTCATATGCTGTGTTTGCCTCATCTTATACCGCGCAATAATTGTATTAATCAGCCTGTAGGGCTTCCATATCAATAGAAAACAGGTAACAACAAATCAATAGTCCATAGGACTTTAACATTCTGATATTTAATTAATATTAAAGTCATACGGACTATGCAGATATGGTACGATTCTTATATTGATATAAATGCCCTACGGGCAGAGTAGGAAGGCAACTCGTAGGGCGGGTAGAGCGTAAGTGAAACACACCAATCGCAGGAGCGATCGTCCCCGGTCGCTCGATAACACGAACGGCCAATGGCGGTCCCTACACTCGTTGAGTGGCCCGCGACTAGGCTAACGCCGTATATGACCAAAAGCAAAAGTCATATTAATTATTGCCTAATCCTATTAGCATTTGTAGGATTAGGCAATAATTATACTATTATGATATATAATTTATATTTTCTCTTAGCTCAGGTATTACCTCAGCTTATAGAAATCACGCTACAGAGAAAGTGGTTAAAGCATGATTGCCTAATTCTACGAGAGCTTATACAATTAGGCAATAAAATGGTTTCAGCTTTTGGTCATCTGCGGTGTTGCTACGCACTATATGAGAAAGCAAAAGTCATAAGTGCGTTAAGCGTGAAACGTAACAACAACATTCTGTTCATTATCGGGCATGTAGAAAACGTGCACCATACTGCCTGGAGTGGTGAATGGTATGGCGCTTTGCATGACGTTTTTGGTTGTGGTGACATCATATGTACCCGTATTGTCCGGTCTTGTCACGCGAATGGTCAATACCATCTCTGACGCACCGTTTACGACATTGCCACTAGGTTTGGACTGAATGACGACGCCAGTGGCCTGTACTCCGTTGTCTCTTATATCCACCGCTTCCTGCGTCGTCAGACCAGCCGCCACAGCGTATTTATTCATGGCTTTCCGAACTTCTTCAGGGTCAGCATGGTTATCGATCATTATGTCCTGCGGATTATTGGGATCGTATCGGAGTGGAAGTGCCATATCCGGGTTCTGTAACCGTGGCAGATCGGCCGGTGAAACAGCTTGCCTTGACACAGCTATCACTGCCCTACCTGCCTGTGTAGTAAACTGAATGGAAACTTCGTATATTTTCTTTCCATCCATGTCCGCGTCGGTTGTCGGTTTGACAGAAACTACTCTGCCTACGACCAACGGGCCGTTTTTCGCCTGCTCGGTAATCCCAGCAGATTGCTCAAACGCCGGCGTAATGCTGTTCTCGTTAGCTTTAAAATCAATCATGAAATCCCGAGGTTTCTTAGGGTTATATCGGATCGGAAATTCCATGCCAGGCTGGTACTGTGCCCCTTCGACCGCTGAAATAACCCTTCTTTCCTTAGCTGTTATCTGTTGCCCATCTTGTGTTGTGAATTGAAACGTCAGTTTAAATTCCTCTTGATAGTTTACATAGGTGCCGGTCTCTTGCACTGACATCAATTTCCCTATAACTAACGGGCCATTTTTGACTTTTTTACCCTTGCCGCCTCTCATTGTCATAAATAGACCTAAGCCAATACCTATAGGGCCATACACTATAATATCCGACAAACTTTCTAATGTTTTACTGGCCGAAACATATTGTTGGACGACTCCACTAAAGCCGCTCACAATGATAATAACTAAACAAACCCAACCGATGACTTGTAAAACGATCCCAATTTTTCTAATCATGACGACTACTCCTAAAAGAATGTTTATCTGCTTTTTGTATTATTCACCTGATGCGATCTACTTTTTATTTTACAGTCAGCGCTTTTTAATCAAACAAATCAACGTGAATTCCTGTCGATTAAAATAAATTTCTCTGACTGTCGTATTGATACTCCAACAATAAATTTCTGTAAAGAGATACCGAAATGGGGTATATAGATAATTTCAAAAGTAAAGACATGAATTGAAAATTGTATGATATTACAACTGCCAACAAAGGATATTTGATGGAGATAGCTACCGAATATATAAAGTTGGACAGCTTTCTCAAATTAGTTGGTGCAGTAAATTCAGGAGGAGAAGCAAAAATCTTGATAACTGAAGGTCTGGTTTTCGTAAATGGGGAAAAAGAATTCAGACGTGGTAGAAAACTTTATAATGGAGACAAAGTTGAATTGAATGGTAAAGTATATTCCATAAAAAGATGACTTCGGATTTTGGCTCACATGCCAGACAGCATGCGTAGGGGCGGATGGCAATCCGCCTGTATTGAATATTTTTACCCCCGGGTCGTTTGCCAACGGCCCCTACATGACGAGACACAACGACGGCAACACCACAGATGACCAAAAGCGGAAGCTGCAAATGGGAATAATTTATGACACCAATAGAAAACCTTTTAAACATATATAAAGTAAAAATAGGATATGAAGTTCAGACAAGTGACTGGTTTCTTATTAACCAGGACAGAATCAATAAATTTGCATCGGCAACAGGAGACAATCAGTGGATACATATAGATTCTGAAAGAGCAAAAAATGAGTCCCCATACGGTACAACCATAGCCCATGGTTTTCTTACACTATCCCTTATCCCCATGCTCACAGGGAGCAACGCTGAAGGTGAATTTCAGAAAAACTATCCCGGAATGAAGTTAAGAGTGAATTACGGCCTTAATAAAGTCCGTTTCCCCGCGCCTGTGCCGGTTAACTCAAAAATTCGGGCAAAAAGCAGTGTAAAAGATGTTGAAGAGGTAAAAGATGCCGTCCAAATCATATATGAAATAAAAGTTGAGATTGAGGGAAGTGAAAAGCCGGCATGCATAGCGGAACAGATCTTCAGGCTATATCCTTGACGGCTTCGATTAATGGCCGCTTGCTACATTGCCTTCGTCGCGTATGATTTGACCGTAGGGGCGCGATTTATCGCGCTCAATGTGGATATGATAAACAGGGTGCGATAAATCGTGCCCCTACAGGACGCTTCGTCTATGGCTCAAAATCCTTTGTTATTAGGTAAAATGGTTTATTGCCTAATTCTGTTTAATTTGTACAATTAGGCAATTATTCTTTTATGACGTTATTCCTGTTAGTTGAGGTAATACCTGAGCTAACAGATAATATTGTATCTTATATTTCTTGGCTGATTTTCTTTTTTTCGTATAATTAGGCAATATTTGAAACATGCTGGCTTCAGATGTGTAGGGGCGCACAGTGTGCGCCAGATAACCACCCCGCCCTTCGGGCACCCCTCCAGGGAGGGGAATTTCGGACGATTAATGATCGCCCCTACAGGTGTCGAATGTCCTGAGACGAGGCTAACACGATAAATAGTAAAAAGCTGAAACCACATAATAGGAAGAAACAGATGAATGAAGAGAGTATAAAAGCTATTCTTAACAGAGTGCAGCAAGGGGAAGAATCAGTTGAAAATGCCTTCCAAAAGTTCCGCAATTTCCCTTTTGAAGCGTTGGAAGATGCCATAATTGATCACCACCGTCCGCTACGTCAGGGATTTCCGGAAGTCATTTTCGGAGAGAATAAAACAGTAGAGCAGATAGATCAGATAATAAGAGCTATTTTGAAAAAAGATGATCCTGTACTGGCAACACGTATAAGTAAAGAAAAAGCAGAGATATTATGTAAAACATTCCCTCAAGCAGTATGGCATAAGGAAGCACGCTGTATTACCATTGAGCAGCAACCTGTAGAAATCAAAGGTAAGGGAACGATTCTGGTAATCTCTGCCGGGACTTCTGACATACCTATTGCTTCAGAAGCTATTGTAACTGCAAAAATCATGGGAAACAGAGTTGAACAGCTATTTGATGTAGGCGTAGCAGGGATTCACAGACTTTTAGCAAAACAGGAACTTATACAGTCAGCCAACGTAATAATAGTTGTAGCAGGAATGGAAGGAGCGCTCCCTTCAGTAGTTGGCGGACTTGTCAGCAGACCTGTAATTGCAGTTCCCACATCTGTTGGTTATGGCGCATCATTTGGCGGAGTCGCTGCTCTTCTTGGAATGCTTAATTCATGCGCTTCCGGAGTAACAGTGGTTAATATTGATAACGGATTTGGCGCGGGATATGCAGCAAGTCTTATGAATAGAGATAAATAGGATATTGCAAATGAAAACTTTATATATAGACTGTCAGGCAGGAATTGCCGGCGATATGACAATAGCCGCCTTTATAGACCTTGGCCTCCCTTTTGAACACCTTAAAAGCGAGTTGGCAAAACTTCCACTTCCTAAATCATGCTATGACCTTAAATTTGAAACCTGCTACAGAAAGGGAATCCGGGGGATCCTATTCTCTGTCGCAGTAACAGAGGATAAATCCCACCGCCACTATAGTGATATAGTGAAGATGATAGAGTCAAGCAGCCTTACAGATCAGGTCAAAACCAGTGCAAAGCAGATATTTAAAAAACTTGCAGAAGCTGAAGCAAAGGTTCATGGAGTTGAGCTGGCAAAGGTCCATTTTCATGAAGTAGGTGGAGTAGACTCTATAATAGATATTGTTGGTACAGCTATAAGCCTTGATTATTTCGGCATCAAGGAAATTTATACTTCTTCTCTTCCTCTCGGAGGCGGTTTTATAGATTCTAAACATGGTAGACTTCCTGTTCCGGCCCCTGCAACGGCAGAACTACTCCAAGGTTTGCCAATACATCATAATTGCAGCACTGGAGAGCGTGTAACTCCAACAGGAGCTGCTATTGTAGCTTCTCTTGCAAAACCATGCAGGCCGGAAGCTATGACAGTAACAACGATAGGAAACGGAGCAGGGAGCAAAGATTACGCTGATACCCCTAATATTCTCCGCCTTATCATAGGTGAACAAAGTAATGATGGTGCCGAAGAGCGCATTTTCGTACTGGAAACACATATTGATGACATGAACCCGGAGCTGTTTGGTTTTTTGATGGAGCGGCTTTTTGAGGCAGGAGCGCTTGATGTTTCATTTTCACAGCTTCAAATGAAAAAAAACCGGCCTGGAATACGCCTGACAGTCCTTGCAACTAAAGAAAAGCTGCACGAGCTTGGCCAGATTATTCTTACTGAATCTACTGCAATTGGCCTCAGATACTACCCTGTTCAACGGCTTGTTTTAGAGCGTAAATCTGAATTAAGAAAGAGCTCTTTGGGGGCTGTAAATGTGAAAATTGTAAGCAGGCCTGAAGGGACTGTAAGGATAACTCCTGAATTTGAAGATTGCCGTAAGATCGCTTTGGAAAAGGGAATTCCAATCATTGAGGTCTACCGTATTTTGGAAAGCGAATTGCCTGAATGAACAATTTTATAAAGATATTAGCTACCTGGTGGGGAACCGGTTATAGCCCTGTTGCTTCAGGAACCGTGGGAACGCTTGCAGCTATACCACTATATATAATTCTCGCGCCCTTTTCTGTCTCTTTATATCTTACTACTCTTATCGCCTTTTTCTTTCTCTCATGCTGGATATCAGGAAGAGCAGAAATAATTTTTCAGGAAAAGGATTCAGGAAAAATAGTTATAGATGAAGTAATCGGATATTTGGTAACAATGACTGCAATACCCTACAGCTGGAAATATATTATTGCAGGTTTTATTTTATTTCGTTTTTTCGATATTGTTAAAATCCAACCAGCCAAATGGGTTGATCAGAAGCTTAAGAATGGATATGGTGTTGTGCTTGATGATGTTGTAGCAGGAATCTACGCCTGGTTATGTATGCTGGTTGTTGTGAGGGTTATTAAATGATTGCGATTCTATCTATTGGTGATGAATTGATCCTAGGAGAGATAGTTGACACAAATTCAGCGACTCTCTCAGCCCTGCTCTATGATAACGGCATGATGGTAAAGGAGCATGCTACTGTCGGAGATGATGAAACCGCAATAATTGAGGCTCTTAAACGCCTTTCAAAAGATTATAAAACTATTGTTGTAACAGGAGGCCTTGGCCCAACAACTGATGACATAACCGCAGAGGCTGCGGCAAAAGCGGCAGGTCAAAATGTAGCTCTCAATGAAGAGGCTCTCAAACACCTTGATGATTACGCTAAACGGGCACAAAGAATTTTACACCCAATAAACAGAAGACAGGCCATGCTTCCTGAAAAAGCAGGTATAATTCCAAATCCTCAAGGGACAGCCTGCGGATTTATTGTAACTTTAAATGGCAGCAGTATGTTTTTCCTCCCAGGTGTCCCTTCTGAAATGCTGAAGATGTTTAAAGCTACTGTGCTGCCTTATATTATGAAGCAAAGGCAAGAAACTGACATTTACCAAACAGTTACAATGACAACTTTTGGAGCGCCTGAATCTGAATTAGGTGCAATGCTCCAACAAGTTATACTCCCTGAAAATATAACCCTTGCATACTGTGTAAATTTCCCATCTATATTTGTAAAGCTGCGAGGCAAAGGGGCAGATCCGAATATACTCTCTTCTGAAATGGAGAAAGCTACGCAAAATGTAAAGGATATATTAGGTGAATTAGTAGTTACTGAAGGTGACTCTACAATAGATACGATAGTAGCTGAGCTTTTCAGGAAAACAGGAGCAACCCTGGCTCTTGCTGAATCCTGTACAGGAGGACTGATCTCTAAAAGGATCACAGACATTCCAGGAAGTTCTGAATACTTTCTGCAAGGAGCTGTTACATATTCAAACGGCTCAAAAGAACGTTTACTGGGAATTCCTGGTCATATACTGGAAAGCTATGGAGCTGTAAGCCATGAAACGGCTGAAAAAATGGCAATTGGGATAAGAGAATCTGCCGGAAGTGATATAGGAGTTTCAGTTACCGGGATAGCAGGGCCTGACGGGGGTGCAGAAGAAAAACCGGTAGGGACTGTGTTTATAGCCCTTGCTGATAAAAAGGGATGTACTGTGGAACGCTGTAAATTCCGGGGAAACCGAGATGCCATAAGAAATATGACATCATATAAAGCTCTTGACATTATAAGGCGTCATCTTCTTTCATATTAGGACATTAATTTATTACACATTCTCAGTAATTTTCACTATAATGTTCAAACTAAAATATATATTAAAGTTTAAAATTTACTTATATGATTAGGAGTCCAGTATATGGAAGAGCGCGAAAAGGCCATTGAATTAGCGGTCAGCCAAATAGAAAAACAGTTTGGGAAAGGCTCTATAATGCGCCTTGGCAACGATCAGCCCTTACCTGATATTGCTGCAATCCCTACGGGAGCCCTTTCCCTGGATGTAGCACTTGGAGTTGGCGGTATTCCTCGTGGGCGGGTAATAGAAATATTCGGCCCTGAATCTTCAGGTAAAACAACCCTTGCTTTGCACATAGTATCAGAAGCTCAGAAACTTGGCGGCATTGCGGCTTTTGTAGATGCAGAGCATGCTCTTGACATAGGATATGCAAGAAAACTTGGAGTAAAAACTGATGACCTGCTTGTATCTCAACCTGATACTGGGGAGCAAGCTCTTGAAATAGCAGAAACCCTTGTAAGAAGCGGTGCAATAGATGTACTTGTTATTGACTCTGTTGCTGCACTTGTACCAAAAGCAGAAATAGAGGGAGAAATGGGAGATTCTCACATGGGACTCCAGGCAAGACTTATGTCCCAGGCACTTAGAAAACTTACAGGAATAATAAGCAAATCCAATTGCAGCGTAATTTTTATTAACCAGATAAGAATGAAAATCGGCGTTATGTTCGGAAATCCCGAAACAACAACAGGTGGAAACGCCCTCAAATTTTACGCTTCTGTAAGAATGGACATCCGCAAAATTGCTACTCTTAAGCAGGGAAATGATATAATAGGCTCAAGAACAAGAGTCAAAATCGTTAAAAATAAAGTTGCCCCTCCGTTTAAAGAGGTGGAATTTGATATTTTATATGGAGAAGGAATATCAAAAGAGGGAGATCTTCTGGATTTAGCCGTTGAAAAAGGGATAGTTGATAAAAGCGGAGCATGGTATTCATATGGCAAAGAACGGATTGGCCAGGGGCGTGAAAATACCAGAATATTCCTTAAAGAACAACCTGAAATGTGTGCGGAAATCCGTGAAAAACTCCTCACAGCAGTGGGATTTAACAACAAAGAAAACAATACTGGGGAATAATTATGAACCTTAAAGAAATTTTGGCTTTTGCCGCAAAAAATCGCGCATCAGATGTGCATATTAAGTCTGGGATACCGCCCATATTAAGGATAGGTAATAAACTTCATCCCGTTCCCAATGCACCAAAATTTTCAAAAGAAATCATTCTTAATATGGCTTTATCCATAATGAATGACCATCAGAAAAAGCGCTTTAAGGAAGATTTACAAGTAGACCTTGCATTCCATATACCCAATGTATGTAGGGCCCGTATTAATGCCTATCGTCAGCAAGGTACAACTGCTATGGTTTTCAGGATAATTCCATATAAAATTCCATCAATTGCCGAGCTTAATCTTCCCCCTATTATAAATAAAATAGCCGGGGCAAAAAGAGGGTTAATCCTTGTTACAGGCGCAACCGGAAGCGGAAAATCAACCACTTTGGCTTCAATGATTAACTATATAAATGAAACCAGGACTAATAATGTTATTACAATTGAAGACCCGATTGAATATATTCACCAAGACAAGAAAAGTATTATAAGCCAGCGTGAAATAGGTTTTGACACACCATCTTTCCCAATTGCTCTTAACGGAGCTTTAAGACAAGACCCTGATGTTATACTGGTAGGAGAGATGCGTGATCTGGAAACTATTGAAACGGCTCTTACGGCCGCTGAAACCGGACATCTTGTTATGTCAGCCCTTCATACTCTTGATGTTACTGAAACAATTAATCGTATTATTTCAGTGTTTCCACCATACTACGAACAACAAATAAGAATACAACTCGCCGGCATCATAAAAGGGATAATTTCTCAGCGTCTTATACCCCGCCAGGACGGTAAAGGTATGGTCCCTGCAGTTGAGGTAATGGTAGGTACCTCAAGAACAAGAGAGTATATGCATGACAAAGAGAAAACTGGTCAGCTTATAGAAGCAATAAGCCAGGGCTATTCAACGTATGGTATGCAGAGCTTCGACCAGTCAATAACAGATCTTCTGAAAAACAAGCTGATCAGCTATGAAGAAGCTCTACGACAATCAACAAATCCGGCTGATTTTGCTCTCAAATTGTCTGGCATCTCAAATGATGCTGATGTAGATGGCAGGGGATCTGACAGCTTTGGATAAAGTCGATTCAGAACATCAAAGAGCATATATCCGCGCCCTAAATATATTAGGGCGCCGCGATCATACAGAAGCAGAGCTTATAAAAAAGTTAACTTTGGCAAAATTTTCCCCTTCCTCAATAAAAAATTGTATTAATCAGCTGAAGAAAGGCAAATTAATAAATGATTACAAATTCGCCCTTAACTGGGGAGGATATGCAATAAGAAGTGGCCGTAGTTATGGCATAAAACTCCAGATGGAACTAAAACGAAGAGGAGTCGCAGCAGGTATAATTGCAAAAGCAATTTCTGAACTGACAGAAGAATATAAGGAACAAGAAGTTCTGGAAAATATAGTGTCAAAACGCTTTGCTTCTTTTAATCATGCCACATCAGAAGTGAAAGAGAAACAGAGAGTATACAGCTACTTACAGCGCCGTGGTTTCTCTATATCTTCCATTTCAGATTTCTTTAACCGTAATAGTTGACATCGCGAAGTATTTACAATAAATGAGGCTACCATGACAGGAAAAGAGCTCCGCTCAAAGTTTCTCGAATACTTTAAACGGAACGGGCATACTATAGTTAAAAGCTCAGGGCTTATCCCACATAATGATCCCACCCTGCTATTTACAAATGCCGGAATGAATCAATTTAAAGATTGTTTTCTTGGAATAGAAAAACGGGATTACGTGCGTGCTACCAGTTCTCAAAAATGTGTAAGAGCCGGGGGCAAGCATAATGATCTTGAAAATGTAGGAAGAACAGCAAGGCACCACACCTTTTTCGAGATGTTAGGAAATTTTTCTTTCGGAGATTATTTTAAAAAGGAAGCTATCGCTTTTGCATGGCAATTTCTTACAGAAGAGCTGAAGCTCGATAAAAATCGCCTCTATGTGACTGTTTACACAGATGATGATGAAGCTGCTGATATATGGCACCTGCAAGAAGGAGTGCCAAAAGAGCGTATATACAGATTTGGTGAAAAAGATAATTTCTGGTCTATGGGAGATACAGGACCTTGCGGGCCATGTTCTGAAATATTCTGGGATAACGGCCCTGATGTGGGATGCAATAGCCCTACATGTGGCGTTGGGTGCGACTGCGACCGTTATATGGAAATATGGAATAACGTTTTCATGCAGTATAATCGAGACGCATCAGGAAATTTGACACCTCTGCCAAAACCATCAGTAGATACAGGTATGGGACTTGAAAGAATAGCAACTGTAATGCAGGGGGTTAAATCAAATTATGATACAGACCTTTTGCAGGGTATTATCCAGCACATCGCAAAACTGGCTGATAAAAAATATGGCGATGATGAAAAAACTGATGTCTCTATGCGGGTTATTGCAGACCACTCAAGAGCAATTGATTTTCTCATTTGTGACGGAGTACTCCCTTCAAATGAAGGGAGGGGATATGTACTGCGAAGAATAATGAGGAGGGCAGCACGCCACTGTAAAATGCTCGGTTTTGCTGAACCTGTTCTTTATAAAACCATAGATGCCGTCAACTCCATTATGGGAGAAGCTTTCCCTGAACTGCTTGAAAGAGAAGAATACATAAGAAAAGTAATCCTGGCAGAAGAAGAACGTTTTGCAGAGACTCTTGACCGCGGCCTCGCGATGCTCAACGAGCAAATTGAACTCCTTAAAAGTTCAGGTAATTCTGTACTCCCTGGGGAAGAAGTCTTTCGCTTATATGACACCTATGGCTTCCCTGTGGATCTTACAGCAGACATAATGGCAGCAGAAAATATCTCTATTGATGAAGATGGTTTTAACTTGTGCATGGAACGCCAGCGTAATCTCGCCAGAGAAAATTGGAAAGGTTCCGGTGAAGAAGGAATAGCAGATACATTTAAGACTCTCCATAGAGATGGTCTGAAAACGATATTTACAGGGTACCGGGAACAAACCGGTTATGGAGTGGTAAAAGCCCTTATTGTTGACGGTAAAACTGTTGAAAAAGCAAAAAGCGGCGATATCGTTGAGTTAATTACTGAGTCTACACCATTTTATGGTACATCAGGCGGTCAACTAGGTGATGCAGGAGAAATTTCTACAGGTCATTCTGTATTAAATATAACAGAAACCATAAAACCGTTTCAAGATATGGTTGTACATAAAGGAGTTGTGGAAAACGGAGATATCAGCGTCGGAGAAGCAATAGACCTGAGAATTAATTGTCAAAAACGTATTTCAACAGCAAGAAACCACACAGCTACACACCTCTTACAATCAGCCCTTAAAGTTGTCTTAGGGGACCATGTAAAACAGTCAGGCTCTCTTGTTACACCTGAAAGGCTTCGTTTTGATTTCACTCATTACTCAGCAATGACAGAGCAGGAACTTCTACAGGTAGAATCAATCGTTAACAGCTATATAATGGCTGACGAGGCAGTTGAAGTTTCCGAAATGGATACTACTGACGCCATTGCATCAGGTGCAACAGCACTTTTCGGAGAGAAATACGGCGATAGTGTCCGTGTTATAAAGGTCGAGAATATCAGCCAGGAACTATGCGGCGGAACCCATGTAAAAGCAACAGGAGAAATCGGTTTTTTTAAAATTATAAGTGAGGCAGGAATAGCTGCCGGTGTAAGAAGAATAGAAGCTGTAACAGGCGAAAATTTTCTCCTTTTTAGCCAGAATCTTGACAGAGAACAGCACCAGCTTGCCTCTCTACTTAAGGCAGAAGGTGGTAATCTTATTGAAAAATTTGAGAAGCTTCTCGCAAAACAGAAAGAACTGCAAAAAGAAGTAGAAACTCTCCAGGCTAAATTAAATGCCGGGAAATCTTCTGATCTCCTTTCAAAAACAAAAGAGATTAAAGGAGTAAAAACCCTGGCAGTAGAGGTAAAAGTTGGTGATGTTAAGCAACTGCGTGAGCTGGCAGATTCTCTTAGAGATAAGATGCAATCCGGTATTCTTGCCCTGGGTGCTGATATTGACGGGAAAGCAACTCTCCTTGTCACTGTGACAAAAGATCTTACCAACAATTACAAGGCTGGCGATCTTATACGAAAAATGGCTCCGATAATCTCCGGAAGTGGCGGAGGGAAACCTGAAATGGCGCAAGCAGGGGGAACGCAACCTGAAAAACTGGCAGAAGCTCTGAAAAGTTTGGACGAATTAATCTAAACCAATCTTGATTTTTATGCATATTATCTATAATATTTTTTGAGTATTTAACAACATAAAGGAGATTTTTTATGGCAAGTGAAAAGGTCATGACTTTTGGAGATAGCAATTTTGAAACTGAAGTAATTAATTCTACCGTTCCTGTGTTGGTAGACTTCTGGGCAACATGGTGTGCACCATGTAAAGCTATTGCCCCAACAGTTGATGCTATTGCAGAAGCTTATGAAGGGAAATTGAAAGTAGGAAAAGTAAATGTAGACGATAATCAGGTTACTCCTTCTAAATACGGAGTTCGTGGGATCCCAACCCTTATTATTTTTAAAGACGGAAAAGTTTTTGACCAGGCAGTTGGCGCAATTCCTAAACCACAGTTGGAAGCCATGATTAATAAAGCTCTGTAAAATTACCATCTTTACAGCAGCATATTAAAAGGATGCTTTACTCGGCATCCTTTTTAATTCGAAGAGATCCAAACAATGTATTCTACAGAATCTATAAAGAAAAAAGTTCAGAATAATACGGCTATTAACAGGAAAGAGGCTCTATTTTTACTTAAAAATGCTGATCTTCTGGAGCTGGGAAGAATGGCCGATAATATCCGCCAAAAACTCCACCCTGATAACATTGTGACATTTGTAGTCGACAGAAATGTAAATTATACAAACATTTGCGAATCAAAGTGCCGTTTCTGCGCTTTTTACCGTGATATCAACGATTCAGACGGTTATCTTCTTGAAAAAGAAGAAATTTTCAAAAAAATCCAGGAGCTTGTTGATAAGGGAGGAACTCAATTATTAATGCAGGGAGGGCTGCACCCTTCACTTAGTATTGAATGGTTTGAAAACCTCTTCAGAGGAATAAAAACAAACTTTCCTGAAGTTCAAAATCACTCTCTTTCTCCGGCAGAAATTACCCATATAGCTTCCATTGCAGGGCTTTCAATTCATGATACAATTGTTCGTTTAAAAAAGGCCGGCCTTGACTCTATTCCCGGAGGCGGAGCTGAAATACTCGTAGATAAAGTAAGACAAGAAATTTCTCCCAAAAAAATCGGCTGGAATGGCTGGAGCAATGTTATGAAAGAGGCTGCCGGACTTGGGATGTCAACAACAGCAACTATGATGTTCGGAAGTATGGAAACTGCAGAAGATATTGTTGAACATATTTTTAGGATAAAAGAGTTGCAGCAGGCTGGTGGTACTTTTACCGCCTTTATCCCGTGGACATACCAACCAGGAAATACAGAACTTGGCGGAAAACAGGCTACAGGAGTTGAATATCTTAAAGTATTGGCGTTATCCCGCATTATTCTTGATAATGTTCCAAATATCCAGGCAAGCTGGGTAACTCAGGGAGCGAAAATGGCCCAGGTTTCCCTCTTTTTCGGTGCAAATGATCTTGGTGGAACAATGCTGGAAGAAAATGTAGTCGCCGCCGCAGGGTGTAGTTTTAGAATGGATCAAAATGAGATGATTTCTATTATTAAAGGAGCCGGTTTTAAAGCTGTCCAAAGAACTACTTTATACAAAATGATCAAAGAATTTTAGATTAATTATACGATTTAAGGATAAGCAGAAAGATGGGAAATGAAAATATTTGAATTGATTACCAGCAATGAAGCACTGCAAAGTGCAGGCAAACACATGCTTAAGGAGCCCCTTATTGCATGCGATGTTGAAGCTGACTCTATGTATCATTACCAGGAACAGGTCTGTCTTCTGCAAATATCAACACTTTCTAAAATCTTTATTATTGACCCTTTAGCTGATCTAGATATTTCTACTCTCGCTCCGATCTTTTCGGATCCTAATATATGTAAGATATTCCATGGCGCTGACTACGATGTAAGGATGATGCACCAATGTTTTGGAATTGAAATTTCTAATCTTTTTGACACTATGATAGCATGTCAGTTCCTTGGAGAGCCGGCAGTTGGCCTGGCAGCAATTATCAAAAAAAGATTTGGGATTGAGCTAAATAAACGTTTTCAGCAAGCTGACTGGGCCAAACGCCCTTTATCTGAAGATATGCTTGAGTATGCGGTAGAAGATACCAATCACTTAATTCCGCTCTATCATATGCTGGTAGCTGAACTGACTGAAAAAAACCGATTAACATGGGTTTTGGAAGAGTGCAAAATCCTGTCTCAGGTAAGAATGACTGACCGGAAGTCAGTTCCCCTTCTATCAAGGTTTAAAGGAGTATCCAAAATACCTAAATCTTCCCTTGCAATTTTAGAAGGTCTGCTAAAATTCCGAGATCAGGAAGCCCAACATAGAAACCTCCCTCCATTCAAAGTGATTGGAAATAAAACTATTACAGAAATTGCAGAGCGGTCACCTGTATCTGTAGCAGACCTTTCTCATATTTCAGGGCTCACAGATAAGATAATTGAACGTTATGGATATAAAATTATCTCAGCGGTAAAGAAAGGTAAGGAATCAAAAGTTCCTGTTTTAGAAAAAAAGACATGGAGTAATCGACCAAATATTGATGATAATTTGCTTAAAACCTTAAAAAATTGGCGTATCCAAAAATCAACAAGCTTAGGTATGCTCCCGGGGATCACAATAAATAACTCTATTTTGGAAAAATTGGCTGAAAGCCCACCAAAAGAGAATAAAGAATTAAAACAAACCTATGGAATGAAAAACTGGCAAATTGAAATATTTGGGAAAGAACTTCTTGATTTATTCTGCAATAATACAACTAGCCCAAATCGCCCCAAAGATACTGCAAAATAGACAACATTGTAATGCCTGCTGTTTCTGTTCTTAACACTCTTTTACCAAGAGTTACTGAAATAAATCCTAAGGATTTTGCAACAGCAACTTCCTCTTCTGTAAAACCACCTTCCGGCCCTACCATAACAGCAATTGAATCGGGTATTTTCAAATCTTTAAAAACAGTCTTTAAATGTCGGTTATGTTCTTCTTCCCATAAAACCAATTTCAAATCGGCTTTTTGAAATTCAGATAAATCTGCAATATTTTCGCAAAAATCTACAAAAGGAATTACTGAGCCGGATTGTCTTGCGGCTTCTTGTACAATTCGTCTCCAACGGGTTAATTTTTTTTCAAGCTTATCATCTGCTATTTTTACAACAGACCGCTCAGAATCAAACAAAACGATATGCGTTACACCTAATTCTGTTGCTTTTTGGAGAATAAAATCAAGTTTCTCTCCTTTTGGAAGAGCTTGATATAACGTAATTTGCAGCTTACTTATACCTTTCACTCCTTCTGGCAATGCCATTAATCTGCAAATAATCTCTTTATCCTTTATATCCAGGATAACTGCTGATGCTTCCCTACCCCTCTCGTCAGCTAAAATCAGTTCATCTGTTATACTAAGGCGTAACACCGTTATCATGTGCCTGAATAGCTCACCAGTAATATTTACAATTTCACTATCTAATTGTGCAGAAGGAACTATAAAACGACGCATAATTAACCAACCTTCCTATACTTCAGGCAACACCATTCATCACTTGCGGTAGAGCTAATAAGAACGATGGGAAAACTTGAAAAGCCCTCTATTACGTACGCTTCTCTCTCTTTAAGGATACCTGAAAGAATAAGAATACCATTTGATTTGACTCTATTAACAAGCAATTGTGACATTTTGACAAGATCTTCTGCCAATATATTTGCTACTACTATGGGAAATGTTTCACTTATTGCATCAATTGGAGTTAATGATATCTCCATTTTTTTATAGACTCTGTTTAATCTTGCATTTGCTCTTGCACTTTCAACAGAAATAGGGTCAATATCAATAGCAACAGCATGCCGAACACCAAATAACAGCGCCGCTATGGAAAGTATACCTGAACCACAGCCAACATCTAAAACAGTATCGTTATCAGTTGCAACTGATTCTTCAAGAGCTTCTATACAGAGACAGGTTGTAGCATGTGTTCCTGTACCAAAAGCCATGCCGGGATCAAGCTCTAAAATAAGGATATCTTCAGAGGTCGTATAACTTTCCCATGTGGGCTTTACAACCAATCTGTTCCCTATCTGAACCGGCTTAAAATTACTTTTCCAGTTATTAGCCCAATCTTCTTCCGCAATGAGAGAAACTGTTGGCAATTCAAATATAAAACCAGTTTTTTCCTGATAAGCATCAAAATATTCCCTTATTTTAGTGATTATTTCTTCTGAACCGGCACCTGGTAGCAAATAAGACTTAACTGTCATATCTCTAGGCGATTCAACCGTCTCAATATCAAATGTATTTAAAAAACAATTCTCTATGCTAACTCCTATACCAGTGAGTTCCGTTAAAAAGTCAGAAAATTCATCTACTATCTCGACAGGAACTTTACAACTGATCTCAGTCCAAAATGTTTTTTTCAAATCTATCCCTCCACCAAGCTAGCATAACTGTCTATAACTGCTTAAAATAAATAATAAAAAGGTTGACATGTTAACAGAAAAAATTGTAATCTCATTAAGAAAAATCTATATAAACGTATGTTCGTATTCTAATTGATAATTGAAACTTAATTATAAAATGTTATCCTTAAATAATTAAATGAATAATGATATTTGTAATATTTATCTTTTTTCAGATGCAACTGGAGAAACAGCAGAGCGTGTTGTTAAAGCTGCAATATCGCAGTTTCAAAATGCCAAATTTAAGCTAAATTTATTTAATCAAATGCGCTCCAAACAAGAGATAAGTGCCGGGATCATTGCAGCACTAAAAAACCCGGGGCTTATTATTTATACATTTGTAAATCATGATCTTGCTGAATTTTTTAAGACAGAATCAGAAATTTTGGGATTAGAAACAATTGATATTTTAAATCCCCTTTTAGAGAAATTATCCAAAATTCTGGACATAAAACCAAGAGAAAAACCTGGCCTCCTTTATGAAATAGATACAACATACCATAAAAGGATGGAAGCAATTGATTTCACTGTTAAGCAGGATGATGGCCAAGAGTTAAGGTACCTATATAAAGCTGATATCATCTTAATTGGTGTATCAAGAACTTCAAAAACGCCACTTTCAATGTATCTTGCTAATAAAGGGTATAAAGTAGCTAATATTCCTATTGTTAAAAATATTGATTTGCCAGCAGAGCTTTTTAAAATAAACCCTAAAAGAGTTGTAGGATTATTAATTGACCCTGCGAGACTAGCGGCATTAAGAACAACAAGGTTAATGCAGCTAAAACAAGTTGCTAATAATACATACGCTAACTACGATGAAATTATTGATGAACTGGCATTTTGTAAAAAATTATATAAGCAAAATCCAGACTGGCTTGTGATTGATGTAACATCTAAATCAGTTGAAGAATCTGCCGGAGAAATAATCAAAAAAATTCAATATATAGAGTAGGAATTCACATCAAAAAACGCAAAAACTTGAAGAGGAGGAAGAAATGAAAGTATTAGTAATTGAAGATGAAAAAAAGGTTGCAAGTTTTATTAAACGAGGCTTGGAAGAAGAAAAATTTGAAGTACAAACTGCTTTAGATGGAGAAGAAGGTTTATCAATGGCCCTTACCAATAATTATGGGTTAATTATATTGGATTGGATGCTGCCTAAAAGAGACGGAATAAATATACTAAAAGAATTAAGGGCCCAGAAGCATATAACTCCCGTACTAATGTTAACAGCAAAAAATTCTGTTGAAGATATTGTTACTGGCTTGGAAACTGGTTCAGATGATTACCTTGTAAAGCCTTTTGCCTTTTCTGAGTTGCTCGCAAGAGTTAGAGCGCTTATACGTAGAAGCGAAATGGATCGCGGTGCAGAACTAAGATTTGCTGATTTAAAAATTGATCCGGTAACTCATAAAGTTTGGCGCAACGAAGAAGAAATAGACCTCACTGCAAAAGAATATGGGCTACTAGAATATTTTATGCGCAATCCCAATCAGGTGTTAACTAGAAATATGATTGCCGATCATGTATGGGATTATACCTTCGACAGTTTCACCAATATTATAGATGTTTATGTTAACTATTTACGTAAAAAAATTGATAAAGGTGCTCCTTCAAAACTAATTCATACTGTAAGAGGTGTTGGATATATTCTGAAAGAAGAAAACTGATTTCCTGAATTTTTACACTTAATTTAAGGAAAACCTTTTTGCAGTGGGTTTCCTTAGATGGTCAAAAAACCCCGTTTATGCCAGACGGGGTTTTTATGTATATATTCATACAGACTTTTCCAAATTCCTGCAATTCCTGAGATAACCTATTCCAGTCCGGATAAAATCAGCCATACAGATTTATTACCCATTCCTCTTTATTATTATACAATTAGGCAATGCAGTTTCAATGGTTTTTTATATGCTTATATTTTTGTTAGCTGAGGTAATACCTGGGCTGGTAAGAAATCCAAACTATATATTATAATAATATTAGGATTACACAATTCTCTCGATAGTTATATAATTAGGCAATAATATAAAGTGACATATTAGTATTAAACGTTCAGATACATAGATATGAATGGAAATGAAATAGAGGTCTTTATCAGCAGCCAGAGAGGAAATCTTTTTACAAATTTCCTCTAAAGCCCTTCTGTAAAATACTTTTTGAAAATCACCTTGCAAATACTTCTAGCCTTTGCTAGTCTTAATCATCAAAATAAAAATTAGTTTGCCAGTTTAATTAATTCTTGATTGCAAAATTATCAACAGATGTTGATATCCTGTTTATAACCTTTGTTTTCCATCTATTTATAAAAACTAACTACCTTGGTAAAGACCACAATGAACGAT
>WQYY01000001.1 GCA_009780995.1 Desulfuromonadales bacterium | reverse complement strand
TTTTACATGTCAGATACTTCTCGCAAACCAGGCACTTTCGGTACAAGCAGAAGAAGCCACATCAAAAAAAAGTGAAGTCCCACAAGCAACAGATCAAAAAATCGAGAGGAAAGATGATACAAAAGCAAAAGGTGTACCAGGGATAGCATCATACTATGCGAACAGATTTAAAGGGCGTAAAACAACTTGCGGTGCACCTTACGATCCTAAAAAACTGACCGCAGCCAGTACAATGTTTCCACTTGGCACAAAAGTCAAAGTAATAAATAAATCCAACAATAAAGAAGTTATCGTCTCTGTGAATGACCGCTGCAGAAAGAGAAAATGCCCTTTTATTGACCTTTCACAAGCAGCAGCGGAAGAGTTAGGTTTTTTTGGTAGAGGGACAGCAAAAGTGGTAATTATGCCAATAAAAGAAGAGAAAGAATAGCCTGTAATCTACTCTTAGTGTGACGCCCACAAAATGTGAAGAGTGAAGAGTGGAGTTCTAGCCCGACAGGGCTTGATTTTCATAACCGCAGATCAACGACCTGCGGCTAAACCATCTAATAATCCTCCTGCCTGAAAGGCAGAACTTCTCTTAATCCCACAAATAATGTCCTGCCTTTCAGGCAGATATTTTATTTATCTCGTTTCCGCAGGCCAACGGCCTGCGGTTATGAAAATTTAGTTTTTCAAGCCATCTACTTTTTTCGCATGTTTAGCGGTTAAATAAAAAAGCCGGTTGCTAACTAAAGCTTCCGGCTTTTTTTCTAAGCTCTGTTATTTTTTCTTTTTCTTTGTTGATGTCTTTCCAGAAGACTTTTTAGCATGTGTTTTTCCGGAAGATTTTTTTGTCGACTTTCCTGAAGATGCTGCTACTCTCTTTTTACCTTTACCACTCCTACTGCTGGAGGCTCTGTGACCACTATGCGTACCTGCTCTCCTGCCTCTCGTACCTCTTACTACCCTACTATGCCTACTACTATGCCTGATAGCGGGAGGAGATAATTCATCCTTTATATTACTGAGAAGTAAAGAGGTTTCTGCAAGATCAGGATCAACAGCTTTTGCTTTTTCAAGAAAATCCTTTGCCTCGTTTATGTGACCGGTCTTCATATAGACTCTGCCAATGGCATTTAAAGCTTTAGCATGTTTCTCATCAAGTTTTACCGCCTCCTGATAGGAAGAAATAGCATTGTCATAATCTTTTAAAAACTCATATACAAGCCCTATTTTATAATAATTATTCGCTTCTTGCGGGTTAAGCTCTATATTTTCTTTTAACAGAGCCAGAAGGGAGTTGTAGTCTTTCTTTTTCACATAGATAGCAATCAGCGCATCTCTTGCTTCTGTGTCATCTCTTTTGAGGCGTAATATCCCTTTATATTCTCTTTCCTCGTCATCCTGTTGTTTAAGCTTCTTGTACAATTGCGCCAACTCACGACGGGCGTCAATATTATTAGGATCAATCTTTATAGCTTTTTCATAAATACTTACTGCATCCTTGATATTATTACTATTTACTAGAATTCTGGCAAAATCTAACTGCAAACTTACATCCTGTGGATTTTTATCCGCAAGACGCTGACATTGTTCAACCGCCTGGGGTAAGCTTCCACGTTTAATATAAATTCCGGCTAAACGTTGTCTTATATCCTTATCCTCAGTTATCTGGAGAGCTTGTCTATAGGCAACAATAGCCTCATCAAGTAAACCTTTTCTTTCATACAAATTACCAAGATACCTATTCACCTCAAAATTACCCGGTCTAATGCGGTCTGCTTCTTTAAAAGCATTTATAGCGTCATCATCCCTGTTACCGGCCATAAACGCTTTTCCTAATTTAATATAAAGATCCGCGTTTTCAGGGTTCTTTTTTATATCTTTATTATATGCATCAATAGCCTTATTTATATTGTTTACTGCAAGATAGGAATCTCCTTTGCTCCCTGGCAGTGCAGGCCATTTACCAGGAATTCCGGTGCCGGCAAGTTCATACTCAGAAGCAGCAGCTCCCCTGTCACCTTGTTTAAGATATACATCCCCCAACATATGGTGAATCTGAGCGTCCTGCGGAGCAATTTCTGTAGCTCTTTTAAGTTCAGAAACCGCTTTATCATACTGACCGCTTGCATCATATACCGAAGCAAGACCAACGATTGATTGGATATTGTTAGGATCCAGCTTTAACGCTCTGAGGTAAGATTCTTCAGCTTTTGCAGGTTGGTTTGACTCCTGGTACACCGATGCAAGTTCATTTTGTAATCCGGTATCTGTGGGGAAGGCTTTAATAGCTTCCTCATAATTATATATGGCAAGAGCATCAAGCTTCTTATCCGCAAATATTCTGGCTATTGCACGGTTATAGAGAGGATCCTGATGGCTGTTCATAGCTTTTGCAAGCTCAACTGAAGCCTCTTCCAAACGCCCTTTTTGCTGGTATATAATTCCTAACTGGCCACTCGCAGGCGCAAAATCAGGATCCATCTTTAAAACTTCTAAATATGTAGCAATAGCCTGGTCTTCTTTTTGATTAGCTTCAAGGAAATTTCCCTTAAGATAAAGAGCTGCTTGCCCGTCAGGGCACAATTTTGCAATTGATTTTTGAATCTCCTGTCTTTTTGCCTTATCAGTTAAAGAATTTAACTCATATGCCTGTTTTTTGGCATCTTCACATTTATCTGCAGCAGTCTTGCCCCATGTAAAACCACATAACATCATGGCTACAAGAAGCAAAGGTAATATTTTTCTCATTTTCCCCTCTCAACCTTTAAAAAACTCGTAATCCCATAATAATTTGCTAAAACATGTCTAAAGTTTGATAATAATACATTAGAGTAGTTAAAATTTCAATGAATTCCGCCATAGCCACATTAAACATAACTAACTGTAGCCCTTGACTTTCCATACAATGATGATTAAATCAAAAGAACGATGCCGCAATTAGGAGATATATTTAAATGACTAGGCGACCTTATGATACTGACACCACCCCTTGGCCGATAGTTTTTCGTATGCAGCTTGATGAAATGCTGAGGCAGGTTTTTCAGGTAAATTGCGAAAAGCATAAAGTAGAGTATAAATTTATCCCCTGTCTTGATATCTACTCAACAGAAAAGGCTTTTGTAATTGAAATGGATTTGCCCGGTGTCTCGGAGAAAAACTTTTCCGTAACCGTTAATGACAGGAAAATATTGATTGAAGGTGTTAAATATCATGAACAAGGGATCCAACGTATGCATTATATATGCATTGAAAGATGCTTTGGTCATTTTAAAAAGAGCGTAACAATACCGGATGAGTTTAGCCCAGAAGAGGCCGTTGCTTCATTTTCTAAAGGGGTTCTCGTAATAACAATACCTAAACTAAAGCGTTCCGAACCCAGAATAAAAAATGTACCTATAATTCAAGGAGATTGAAATGGAAATAGAAGAAAGACGAGATAGTGAAGATCTGACAATACCGGATGTTTTACCTTTATTACCGATAAGAGATGTAGTTGTATATCCCTATATGATACTCCCGCTTTTTGTAGGGAGGGAATTGTCAATAAATGCAGTAGATAAAGCTTTAGCCGGTGACAGGCTTATACTTCTGGCAACCCAGAAAGACATAAATGATGAAGATCCCGCGCCAGATGGGATATATCAGGTTGGAACCGTTGCAATGATTATGAGAATGCTTAAGCTGCCTGACGGCAGAATTAAAATTCTTGTACAGGGCTTGGCAAAAGCCAAAATAACAGAATTTGAAAATGAAAAGCCTTATTACCAGGTGAAAATTGAACGGCTTGTTGAAAACCCGATACCTGAGCAATCCATTGAAAACGAAGCTTTGGTACGGACAGTCAAAGACCAGCTTGGACAAATCATTGCCCTTGGCAAAGCTATTTCTCCTGAAGTCCTGATTATAGTAGAAAATATGCAGGATCCGGGAAATCTCGCAGATCTTGTAGCCAGCAATATAGGGCTGAAAGTTGAAGACGCCCAGAGCCTTCTTGAAACATTGGACCCCATTCAAAAGCTTAACCGTGTAAATGAATTTCTGATAAAAGAGCATGAGCTGCTTAGTATGCAGGTAAAAATTCAAACTACGGCAAAAGAAGAGATGGGAAAAAGCCAGCGGGAATATTATCTTAGAGAGCAGCTTAGGGCGATACAACAGGAGCTTGGTGAGAGTGACGGAAGATCAGAAGAAATAGCTGAGCTTAGAAAAGGTATTGAACAGGCTAAAATGCCTAAAGATGTAGAAAAAGAAGCTTTGAAACAGCTCGGCAGGCTTGAACAGATGCATCCTGATTCAGCAGAATCAGCTACAATAAGAACTTTTCTGGACTGGATGGTTGACTTACCCTGGAGCAAGTCTACACGGGACTCTTTAGATATAAAGAAAGCCCAGAAGATACTTGACGAAGACCATTACTATCTAAAAAAGATAAAAGAGAGAATTCTGGAGTTTCTGGCAGTGCGTAAGCTTCATAAAAAAATGAAGGGCCCTATCCTCTGCTTTGTGGGCCCTCCGGGAGTCGGTAAAACCTCTCTGGGAAAATCAATTGCCAGGGCAATGGGGCGCAAGTTTATAAGAGCCTCTCTTGGTGGAACAAGAGATGAAGCTGAAATAAGAGGCCACCGCAGAACTTATGTCGGAGCACTTCCGGGAAGAATTATACAGGGGCTTAAACAGGCAGGAACAAATAATCCGGTATTTATGCTTGACGAGCTTGATAAGCTTGGCTCAGATTTTCGCGGAGATCCGTCTTCAGCCCTTTTAGAAGTTCTTGATCCTGAGCAGAACTTTATGTTTTCGGATCATTACATAAATCTGCCGTTTGATCTTTCAAATGTAATGTTCATTGCAACAGCAAACCAGATAGACACCATTCCAAGGCCTCTTCTTGACAGAATGGAAGTAATCAATCTGGCCGGTTATACAGAAGAAGAAAAACTGGAGATTGCAAAACGTTATCTTGTACCAAGACAAATCAAAGAAAACGGTCTGTCAGAAAAACATATTGCCTTTACCGATGAGGCAATAAAAACAATTATTGCCAGTTATACTAGAGAAGCCGGCTTAAGGAATCTTGAACGGGAAATCGGAACAATTTGCAGGAAAATAGCGAAAAAAGTGGCTGAAGGGGAAAACCGCCGCTTTATGATAAATGTGCAAAACATAGCCCGTTATCTTGGCCCTCCGAAATTTATCAGAGAGCCTGAAATGGAGAAAAATGAAGTTGGGTTAGTAACAGGTCTGGCATGGACACCTGTCGGAGGTGAAGTGCTTTATATAGAAGCAACAGTTATGATGGGTAAAGGCGGACTTATACTTACCGGACAGCTTGGAGATGTTATGAAGGAATCTGCCCAGGCGGCTCTTTCATGGATTCGGAGCAAAAATAAAGAGCTGCAACTTAATAACGATTTCTATCAAACCAGCGATATCCATATTCACGTACCGGCAGGAGCAATACCGAAAGACGGCCCGTCAGCCGGGGTCTCAATGACAACGGCATTGGTATCTGCCTTAACAAAAATAGCTGTAAGGAAAGATGTGGCTATGACAGGAGAAATTACACTCAGAGGCAAGGTCCTTCCAATTGGCGGTTTAAAAGAAAAAATCCTTGCAGCTGTGCGGGCAGGGGTAAAAACTGTAATTATCCCGTTCCAAAATGAAAAAGATCTGGAAGATGTGCCTAAACAGATATTAAAAAAGGTAAAAATAGTACCTGTAAAAGAGATAGACGAAGTACTTAAAATAGCGTTAGTGGAATTTCCAAAAGCCCCGCCCACATCTAAAACTGTCTCCGCAAAAAAGAAAGGGGCAACCGGTAAACTCCTTGTTACGCCACCCACCGGAATCGTAGTATGAAGATTTCTGAAATAGGGGAATTTGGCCTTATACAGATGATAGCCAAAAATATAAGGCCAAATAGCCTCGTTACCTTGGGGATTGGCGACGATTGCGCTATCACAAAGTCAGCATCTGGCACCGTAACCTTAACAACAACAGATATGCTGGTGGAGAATGTTCATTTTGACCTTAAATGGAGCGATCCGGAAACTCTTGGTCAAAAATCTCTGGCAGTAAACATTTCTGACATAGCGTCAATGGGTGGAATACCTAAATACGCCCTCCTGTCCCTTGCAATCCCTGAAACGCTCTCTGTCGAATTTATTCAAAACTTCATAAATGGCTTCCAGAAACAGGCAGCACAATTTGACGTAATCCTTATTGGCGGAGATACATGCAGCTCAAAAAACGGGCTTATAATAAATATTGCCCTGATTGGGGAACAGAAACCTGAATATATTGTTAAAAGGAAAGGGGCAATCCCGGGAGATTTAATCTGCGTTACAGGAACAGTAGGAGATTCCGCTGCCGGGCTTGAGTTATTAAAAAAAGGGGAAAGAGAAGGAGAACTGATAAAACGCCACTTACTGCCGGAACCAAGGGTTAACATAGGGAGGCAGGCTGCTGAAGCAGGTATTGTAACAGCAATGATTGATATAAGTGACGGAACGGCGGCAGATTTAGGCCATATAATGGAAGCTTCAAATGTAGGAGCCGAAATTGACCTCCCCTCTCTTCCAATTTCTGACAGTCTTAAATCGCTGGACGGAAAACTCCAAAAAAATATATTCGATTATGCCCTTAGTGGCGGAGAAGATTATGAATTGCTTATGACAATAAATCCACGGCATATTAAAAGAATTATGGATATCGCTGATAACCTTGCAATACCCGTTACCATTATCGGCAAAATCAAAGAAGGGAAAGAACTCAAGCTTCTAAAAGAAGATGGAAGCCAATACCGCTTAACTTCAAAAGGTTACGACCATTTTTAACCACTCCATGTAATATTCAATAGCCATTATACGCCACAATATGTATAATTAATTTTTTGAAACCCTCTATTCAAACAACAAAATATTTGGAGACATTATGCGAAAACTTATGATTTCTATCTTTGCCATTTTACTCTCTTCATGCATAACCCCTGCATTTGCAGCTAGTACAGCCACTGTAAGAGACGTTGTAACAGCTCTTGAAAAAAGTTACAGCGGTGCCAATGATATTCAGGCAAGTTTCATTCAAAGAGCTACAATAGCTGCCGTAAAAAGGGAAGAAAAAGGGGCTGGCGAACTTCTGATCAAAAAAGGGGCCGGGAACGCAATGTTCAGGTTTGACTACACAAAGCCGAGGCAGAGCATAATATCCAACGGGAAAACAGTCTGGTATTACCTTCCTGAAAACAGACAAGTCATGGTCATGAGCACCTCGTCCCTTTTTGCAGGAGGAAATGCCATAGCTATGAGTTATCTGACAGGTTTAGGCAACATATCCAGAGACTTCTCAGCTCAATTTGTCGGTAATGGCAGGGATAAAAACGGCAATTATGTAATAGCCCTGACACCTAAAAGATCTAACCCGTCAGTTGCAAAACTCGAACTAACCGTATCAGCCTCAATAGTTAACAGCTTCATGGCCGGCAGAACTCCAAAAAGTTCATTTCCTATTATAGCTTCAGTTCTTTACGATAATATGGGAAACAGAACAATGATAGAATACAGCAATATCAGAGTTAACAGCGGAATCTCATCAAGCAAATTCAGCTTTAGACCACCTGCAGGTGTAGAGGTAATAAAGCGTTAAGGTAGACGGTAGCCCAATATCCCAATAACCTGGAGTAGAATATGCCATCATTTGATATAGTTTCAAAAGTAGATATGCAGGAAGTCGATAACGCTGTTAACCAGACAAGCAAGGAAATTTCCCAGCGTTATGACTTTAAAGGCTCAAAAAGCGAAATAACCCAGGAAAAAGAGAGTGTCAAAATCCTTGCTGATGATGACTTTAAACTTAAAGCCGTAGTGGACATACTACAGTCTAAATTT
The DNA here is from genome assembly GCA_009780995.1 of Desulfuromonadales bacterium. GTDB lineage: Bacteria > Desulfobacterota > Desulfuromonadia > Geobacterales > DSM-12255 > WQYY01. The sequence continues at coordinate 32,439 of WQYY01000001.1, read as the reverse complement.
ATAAAACGCGGAATATCCCTTAAATCCATTAAATATGATAAGCCTGAAACTGCTTCAGGAGGAATGGTACGGCAGACAATAACAATACAGCAAGGAATTGCCAAAGAAAAAGGTAAAGAGATTGTTGCCGTAATCAAAGAGAGTAAACTGAAAGTACAGGGTCAGATCCAGGACGACCAGGTAAGAGTAACCGGAAAAAATCGCGATGACCTTCAGGAAACCATTCAAATGCTCAAAGGAAAAGACCTTGATATTGAAATGCAATTTGTTAACTTCAGAGACTGAAACATGGCAACAATAAACGATCTAGTATTGGTACATATTGACAACAAGCCCGGTTTTTACGCAAGAATTGAAGATATAACTCCTGACATGAAAAAAGGGTGGTGGCAGGTAAGACTCCTTGTCCTCACCTTCCCGCTTCAGGTCTATACCTGGATTCTGGACGAAGACCAGATTGACGGCGGAGACTTTACAATGGGGGGAACTCCGGTACAAATTGAAAAATTAGTCCCTCCACCTACTGATGAAAAACCTGTGCCTTCTTCACAAAATGAAAACAGCAAAAATAAAACCGGCTCACATCAAAAAGTAGTTTCCTTAGCTGAAAGAAGAAAATCAAATGAGAAATCTGAGGAATGATTTTCAGATCATCTATTAAACTGTAAAACATAGCGTGTAGAGGCGGCAATCTGCCGCCCGTATTTATCGGGCGCACACTGTGCGCCCCTACAGACGTCAAGTGAAACGTGACGAAGGCAACACAGCATATGACCAAAAGCCTGCATCATATAAGGAAGAGCTGACAATGGGAATATATTCTAACACCGTAAGCATCTGTCAATTTAACGTCGCGGGAGATTTCCCTGAAGACTTAGTTCCATGGATTACCGAATGTTTACAAAAGCATAGCTTCAACTCTATTGAAGATAGCCTGGACGAGCAATCAATAGGCTGGGTTCATACAGACGATCATCAAAACTCAGACTTCATAAACGACACAAACTTTAAAAAAGATAACTATGCTCTATTCACCCTCAGACGCGACCAGCGAAAGATCCCCGCAGCGCTCTTAAAAGCGTATCAATCTGCTCAGGAACAAAACTTCTTAAATGCCAACCCTGGATTTTTCCGTGTTCCAAAACATAAACGTGAAGAATTAAGAGATGCCGTTAAACTCTTTCTCTTTGGGAAAACCCTCCCGTCCCCTGCAACTTACGATGTTGTGTGGGATTTAAAAACCAACGTAGTAACTTTTACATCTCTAAGCCCGAAAACTATAGATGTCTTTGAAACCGAATTTAAAAAAACCTTTCCGGGCTTAAGACTTGTAACACTGCACCCATATGCAAGAGCCGAACAAACTCTGCCTGAAGAAAAGAAAGAACTACTAGAAAAAGCAAATCTCGCCACCACCGAATCGGCATTGGATTTAATAAGAGCTAATCAGTGGATTGGTAAAGACTTCCTGTTATGGCTCCTATATGGAACTTTAAACGGTTCAGGAGAGTACAAAGTACGCAAAGAGGGACATACGGAACTTAGTACTCCTTTTGTCGCATACCTTAATGACCGTATTGTACTACAGGCAGCAAATGAGGCAGGCAAACAGAAAATCACTGTCGCAGGAGCCCAAGACCAATTTAATGAGGTTCTTGCCGCTCTCAGAGACGGAAAGCAGATAACTGAAGCCACCATTTATATTGAGAAAGACGAAAACCTGTGGAGAGTGAACCTAAAAGGGGAGCTCTTTTATTTCGGCTCTTTTAAATCCCCTTCAGTACAAATTGAAAAAGAGGCAGGCATAGATGCGGCATCTGAAAAAGAAGCCGTTTTCTTCGAACGTATGTATCTACTTGAAACAGGTATACAGCTATTTGATTCTCTGTTTATGCAATTCCTTACAGACCGGCTGGAAAACTCATGGCATGTATCAAGTCAAAAAATTCAAGAGTGGTACGGTTCTGAGTAGGGGCGGCAATCTGCCGCCCGTGTTATCGGGCGCACACTGTGCGCCCCTACAGACGTTAAACGATATACGGCGAAAGCAACGTAGCATACAACCCTTAATTGAAACCGTACCTTACTTTTGAACTTTTATCGGCGTAACCGTAATATCAACCCTTCTGTTTTTCGCTCTGCCTTCGGACGTATTATTATCAGCAACAGGTCTCCTTGAACCATAACCGATAGTCGTTACACGACTGGAAGCAACATCGGCATTCACAAGAACCGCTTTAACCGCCTCAGCCCGTTGAACTGACAACCTGTCGTTAATCGCATCTGTTCCTGTACTGTCGGTATGACCGGCAACTTCAATATTTGTACTTGGATAAGCATTTAACACTTTAGCGGCTTTCTGGAGAGCTGTTATAGCATTCTCTTTCAAAGCTGATGAATTTATAGCAAAAGTAAGGTCAGCTTTAACAATTAGCTGCAACTGGTCTCCGTTACGTACAACGCTGATTGAATTATCACTTCCGATTGCCTGACGCATCGCAGCCTCTTGCTTGTCCATATCAGACATGGTCGCGCACCCTGCAGCAACAAACATAATTCCCACAATCAAACAGTTAACTAAACATTTAAACTTCATACATCCTCCTAAAAATAAAGTCTGATAAATACGCTTTTATAAAGCATAGATAACAAGTGCTGATTTGTCAAACCGTTCCTTTGAACCTTGGAAGTAAAACCAACACAACACATATCATCAGTCAGGCGTCTCAATCATGACATTTTTTTCATCATTAGGCATATAGTGGACATAAACCATACTGCCGGGAGAATTATCCTGCATATACTTTTGCTCCACACCGACAGTGGTGGTCACATCATAGGTACTGCCGTCCGGCCTGGTTACTCTGATCTGTAACACCATTTCACTTTCGTCACCATTAACAATCCTACCTGTAGGTTTAGAGGAAAGAATTACTCCTTTGGCTTGCACTCCTTTTTCACTAATGTTTAATTCTTCCTGTGTCATTTTACCGGTAGTTACAAGATTCTGATCATAAGCCTTCTTAAATGCTTTATCATCGGCATTCCAATCGATCATAATATCTTGTGGATTTTTAGGATCATAACGCAGCGGTAATGTGAGGCCGGGTTGAATTTGCGACAATGCAGTTAACGGAAACACTTTTCGGAATGACGCAGTGACCTGCTTCCCGTCTAAAGTTGTAAATTGCATCTTCACCTTCACCTGCGGCTGGCTATTGAACCAGTTGCCGGTCTGCCGTACTGATACCACTGTCCCCACAGTTAATGGCCCGCTTGCCGCTTTGCTGCATCCACCTGCCATCATTAATAAGGCGCCGAAAATTATCCCTACAACAGTATTGATAACAAATCGTACAGGAAACCATGATTTACAGAAAAAGCCCGGCATAAATATTCCTCCTATTTACATAAATAAACGCATCCACAAATAATATTGTTCATATACTAGTAATAATGGCTATTTATCAGTTATTCCACTCAAGAAGGATATTCTTTTCATCATTTGGCATATATTCAACATAAACCATACTGCCGGGGAGAGCATATTGTATATCACGCTGCGCCACACCGGCAGTAATAGTCACATCAAAAGTACTGCCGTCAGGCCTGGTTACCTTAACATGTAATACCATTTCAGTTTCGTCACCATTAACAATTCTACCTGTAGGTTTAGAGGAAATAAGTATCCCTTTTGCTTGTACCCCTTTTTCCTTAATGTTCAATTCTTTTTTAGTCAACTGTCCGGTAGCCACAAGGCGTTGAACATAATCTTTTTGATCTTTCTCTTGAACCATCTTTTGAAACATCTTTTCATCAACTTTCCAGTCGATCATAATATCCCGCGGATTTTTCGGATCATAACGCAGCGGCAGTTCAAGACCAGGTTGAATTTGAGCTAGTGCAGTAAATGGAATCACTTTCCGATATGACGAGGTGACCTGTTTTCCGTCTAAAGTTGTAAATTGCATCGTCATTTCTATCTGCGGCTGGCTATTGACATACGTGTTAGTCGGTCGCGTTGATACCACAGTCCCTACAACCAGCGGCCCGCTCGCAGCTTTGCTGCATCCGCTTGCCGTCATTAATAAAGAACCAAAGATTATTCCTACAACAGCATTGATGACAAACCTTGCAGGAAACCATGATTTATAGCCTGACATAAATGTTCCTCCCAAAAAAATAACAGGAAACCTAATTAGCTTGTGGCCAAGTAATTTACTTAACCTGTTCATGCTGATCCAGATCACCAATGTAAAGTGTCTTCCCCAAAGGAGCCAATACTTTTAAGATAGTGTCGAGCTGTGGGCTTGTACTCCCTTTTTCCATACGGGCTATTATGGGCTGTTTAACCCCACTCATCTCTTCGAGCTTTTTCTGGGATATACCACGCTCTTTCCTTGCCTTGGCGATCTCAATCATCATAGCTACTCTAAGGTCACTGGCAGCGATTTCCTCCGGCGTGAAAAGCTTATGCCTTAATTCGCCCCATGTCACACCCATAGCATCCTTACCACGTGCTTTAGCATCGGCTAAATTCGCTTTTGCTTGCTCCAATGCTTTTTTATACTCTTTATCCATTGTCAATACTCCTTTCTTTCCAGTCGGCAAGCTCGCGTTTTGCCTGTTCTATCTCATGTGGCGGGGTTTTCTGCGTCTTTTTCATAAAGTGGTGGAGAACTAGAAAGCTATTACCGTCCCACGTTGCGAATAGTATTCTATCTTTTATCGGCCTAAGCTCCCATATATCACCGTCAAGGTGTTTAATATACGGCTCTCCTATATGTATCCCGCGCTCTTGTAGGGCTTGAAGGTAGTCATTTATTTTTTCAGATTTTATCCGGCTATCCTTATCTTTCTTTCCAGCTAACCCTTTTATATAATCAACTACAGGACTTTTCCCGCGCCTGTTTTTGTAAAAGATTATTTTATACATAGGTTAGTTTTTCCTTTATCCGATCCAGCCATAATAATAACTTTAAAGTTATTATCTTGTCAATAACTTTAAAGTTATTGATAAAGCCCATCACTGGAGTAAATTTCTCACCTAACCCCGGTCAAAGAAAGGCGACTTACCTGATACAGACAACGGAATACCCATAATAAGTTTGTATTCACCCAAAAGACCTAAGGCGGCAGCGGCTTTACCGATAGTGAACATGATTCTGTTATCTACCCGGCTATCGGCCGCCAAAGCCACAGCCGAACCAAGCGCAATTCCCAAATCCATGGAGGTAAACACGCATGTTGCACCAGCAGCACTGCAAACAGCACAATTCACAAACCCGCATAGGCTGCATCCCTCATTGAGCCCTCGCGTTTCGTACTTTGCACCAACCAAAACTACCGCACCGCTCGCGTCCACATTACCAGCATCTCGGATCATAAATTTTCCGTTCTCACCAAGGCTTTTGCCAATTCTACGCATTTCCTCAGCAATCCGCACCTTATCTTCACCGATAAGTACCGCCGTATCTGTGTGGTCAATGCCACAAGCTTTCGGCGCTGTCCGCGCCACCGCGCAAATGGCCTGTGCCAAGTTCAAAACCGCCTGTTCTTCCGCTTTTTGTGAGTTGATTATCATTGCAATTCCTCCTTTGATTTACTTTACTTAAGCGTAAAATCCGATCACGATATGTTGCTCATTATCCGGCATATAGAAAACATGGACTATACTGCCAGGAACAGTAAATGCCATTCCGTTTTGCGGCACATGTTTGGTTACGGAAACCTCGTAAGTGCTGTTGTCCGGCCGTGTTACCCTGACTTGCAGTTCTACCTCGCTTTTACCATCTACGATATTGCCGGTGGGATTTGATTTAAGAATAACTCCCTTTGTTTCTGTACCCTTATCTCTAATATCAATAGCCTCTTGCGTCCACTGTCCGATAGCTATTTGGTATTGCTCATCTGCATGTTTTTTCTCGTCCGGTTTTATATTATCTAATGATCCGATGAACGTGATTTGCTGCGGGCTTTGCGGGTTGTATCGGAGATACGACAATCCCATCAGCTTAAACTGCTCCTTTTCCAAAGTAACCTGGGGAATGATCCTTTCTGTGGTAGCTGTTATCTGCTGCCCGTCCTGTGTGGTGAATTGAAAGGTCAGCGTGCATTGAGACATTTCGTATTGCGACATTTCTTTATCATTAAAATACGTCTTGGTTCGTTCTAGGAACAGCAGTTTCCCCACAACCAGAGGTTGGCCAGCAGCCTGCTTTTCAGCCGCAATCTCCTGGTCTAACTTCTGGTCAGCCTCACTTAGCTGGTCTTGCATCTGACTCAGTTTATTTTGCAGCTGATTCGCTTCTTCTTGGAAGTCCAGTACAATATGTTGCGGGTTTTGGGGATTATATCTGACTGGTATATCTATTCCGGGTTGAAACTGCGCTAAATCGGTCAACTGAATTATTGTTCTAATTCTAGTTGTTATTTGCTGCCCATCATTTGTTGTAAACTGAATGGTTAACCTGCATACTGGCTGACTGTTAACTTGAGTGTATCCATGGGCCCCCTGGTCAATTGATATTAATGTTCCCATAACAAACGGGTAGGCTTTTTCTTTTTTGCTTAGCCCACACTTTATTCTAAGAATAACACCAGCGATTATAAACAGAGGGGCTATAAAAGCGAGAGGCGTAGAATAATTGTCAACGAGATCGCTAAAAGAACTAGTCAAAGAACCACTTAAAAGATTGCTAAAAATTAATAAAGCACACGCAGCTATACCGATAATTATCAAAATTATGCCTGCTTTTTTCATGCTGAAATACCTCCAAAAATAAATACGTTACGCGTAAAACCCAATCATAATAAAATTATACATCGATTTGACATTTCTCTGTATCAATTACAATACGCTCCGTGTTATCAGCGTCATAAATAATAGAGATTTCCTTCCCTTTAATAAAATTAGCAATCAATGAATTGTCAATTTCATAACGTATATTTGCTGTATGTACATTGCTTTTATTGTCTGTGAAAGAAATGGTTAAGTTCATGAAACGGGTGCCGCCGGTCTGATTTCCAGGAGTCCCGGCAAATCTTCCGCCATCTGCCTGTGAATCGAGTATTGTAGCGGTTGTCGCGATACCTGTATCTTTCAGCTCATTATAAAGTTTTGAATTGCTCCTGTTTGGATTCATGCGACACTCGGCAGCGCCTTCAACCCTCCAGTAATTTCTTGTCTGCCGCACGAATATCAAAATAGCAATAAGCAACAAGAACGTTCCTATATCGGTAATCACTTTAGTGGCCGCCACGACTATGAACAGAACCGCAAGAACAAAAATCGCGTTCCGAACTAAAGTTTTCTTCCGGTCCTGGCTATTTATCAGGCTTCCAACAATTATACAGACTACAGAAAACAGTGCAGCTGCGGTCATAATATCTGCGTTAATTTTCAGATGAAATGCAAAAAGCGTAAGACAGACCCAAAAGGCCAGAAACACGATACAGCCTAAATAGAATAAAAACTTACCGATTGTTTTCATTGCAACTGCCTCCAAATTTCAATTCGTCAGGAGTACCACCCGATCACAATACGCTGTTCGTTGTCAGGCACATACCAGACATGTACCACACAGCCCGGAGCCGTGAACGGTATCTTGTTTGGCGGAACGTTAAAGGTCGTTGTAACTTCGTATGTGGTATTGTCCGGTCTTGTAACTTTGACATGTACTATCATCTCGCCGGAACCGTCTACGATGTTGCCCGTGGACTTGGAATCAAGGACAATGCCTTGCGCTTGTACACCGTTCTCTTTGATATTCATCGCACTTTGCGTCATCTTGCCGGTAGAAACGTAGTATTCATTTCTAGCGTGTTGCAGTTGCGCCTTATCCGCTTTGAGGTCTATCATGATATTTTGCGGTTTTTTAGGGTTATATCTGATCGGCAGCTTGGTGCCAAGCTGGAACTGGGCCAAATTTGCGAGCCAAACGAACTTCAACACCGTAGCTGTTATCTGCTGGCCGTCTAAGGTCGTAAATTGAATGGACAGTTTGATCTGCAGTATTCTGCCACTGTTTAGGCCAACAGCAGTCTGCTTTACAGAAGTCACTGTGCCAACCACTAACTGGCCGTTCCTGATTTTTTTGCCTCTGCCGCTGAGCACTATCAACAAAGCCCCGCCAAAAATACCGATAATAGCGCCGAATTCAAGACAACCCGGCAAAAGGTTAAAGGGATATTTGTCTTCAAAGCTGAATGACAGGAAGAAACAAAGCCAACCTAAAATCAATAAAACCCAACCAAATTTTCTCATGCCAACCACCTGTATATTATGCTTACATTATAATCCGATTGTGATATTTTGCTCATCTTCCGGCTTATAGAAAACCTGAATCACCCGTCCTGCCTGGACATACGGCAATGCAACCGCTGGGATTGCTTTTCTGACAGTGGCTTCATACTGGCTACCGTCCGGCCTGGTAACTTCAATTTTCAATTCAATTTCACCGTTGTTACCAACAATATTGCCGGTAGGCTGCGCCGACAAAACCACGCCCTTTGCCTGCACACCCGTATTCCTTATATCCATTGCCGCCTGCGTGGTTACACCTTCATTCATCATCTGCGCCTGGAGCTGCATTGGATCAAAATTCATTTGCACTTGCCCCTGATTTATAGTCATCGATTGTACATTCGCTTGCCCTTGTTCGGTGAGGTCTTCTTTGAATAAAATAGGCGAAGATTCTGTATCTAGCATAAATTGTTTTGGCTTTTTAGGGTTATATCGGACAGGCACATCCATACCTTTTTGAGCAGCAAACTTGCTGGCATCTATTTTAGAGATAATTTGCTCACCGTTAAGCGTGGTATATTGCACCGTATACCGCGACAAAGCGGTGTTGCTGCGCCAGCTCCCACCTACTTTTATCACCGTCCCCCGGACCAAAGGCCCGTTCTCAACTGCCGGACTATACGGATATTTGTCACACAGAATCGCCCCTCCGAAAATAAGCACTACACAAAGATAAATGATTAAGGACACATGATTAGTAATCAAATTACTGACCGCGTAAGGCATAGGAACACCCGGAGCGAAAGCAAGGATTACTACAACAACTAGAACCCACCCGGTAACAAGTAAAAAAATTCCTAATTTTCTCATAATGGCTCCCTCTGCAACATTTTTCGAAGCGTGACAATTTATCACGATTTTAATTTCATCAGCTACATCTTATCAAGATCTTCTTTGAGTAAAATAGACCTGTCAATCATAAACTGTTTTGGCTTTTTAGGGTCATATCGGACGGGGACATTAGCATTTTTATCAACAAGCATACTCTTCATTAGAGCTCGAATTTTGTATGGGACATCAATACCTTTTACAGGCCTGACGGCATCTACTTCAGAGACAATTTGCTCGCCGTTAAGCGTAGTATATTGCACCGTATACCGGGTGCCCCAGGTGTACCACATGTGGCTAAAGTCTACTTTTATCACTGTCCCCCAAACTAAAGGCCCGTGCTTAACTGCCGGATTCGGATAATAACGAAGCACACCTCCTACAACAATAAACAAAGCGGCAGGTACAAATGTAATTGTACTAATAGCTGAAGGTATAAGAACACCACCTACAATAAGCATTCCTGTTACCCAGCTTACGCCGAAGAGAACCAATCCTATAACAAATAAAAAAATACCTAGTTTTCTCATAACAGCTCCTACGCAACATTTATATAAACATCTTATTCCATAACCTTGATACTCTTCACTCCACTTTTCATAGCCAATTTCCTCAAAAATGGCCGGTACATAAACGGTGCTTTCAGGTATTTGAAAAGCAGCTTTATCCGCATAGGTATTGACTTTAACCTTATCCTCAACGCCGGATTTTTACAGTCCGAATTTAGAACTTCCGCCAACTCATACGCGCTGTTCAGCGCATAGCTTATCCCTTCCAACGATGACGGGCTGATAAATCCGGCTGCCTCTCCGGTCAAAAACGCGCCGTCTTTTGCCACGCAAAAGTCGCGTATGCCGCGCGGCATGGATACAAGACAAGCCTCGGTTTTTACAGGATCTCCAAATGAAAAGCCCTGCCTCTGTAATTTTTCTTTGAGCAAAGCAAACCTCTCTCTTCCGGAATCCTTCGGAAACGCGCCGCCCAAAATGAAATAGCCGTCCTTTGAAATGCTCCAGCAGTAAGAATCAGTGATTTCGCTGTCGAAAATACTGGAGTAAAACGGCACCTGATGCTCTTCCGCAAACCACTCCTGAATTGAAACATATTGCGGGATTTTCCGCTTTGGGAACAGGGATTTTCTGACAATGGAATCCGAACCGTCCGCACCGATAACCTGTTTGGCGGTTATTACGCGCTCCAGTCCATTTTGAGTACATGTAATTTCGTAAAATTCGCCAACTTGCTTAATGCCGGTACATTGTGAGTCGTCAACGATTTCAATATTTTTGGGAATAAGCGAAATAAGCCACATATCGAATTTGTGGCGGTCGAGATTAATATAAAATCGTTGATAATACCGCAGGAGCTCCTGCTTGGGGTCAATAGTTTTCACGGCAAATATTTGAGGGTCAACAAGTACTTCTTTAGGTAAGGTCAGATTGAACTTTGACAGTGCCTTTTGTGCGTCGATGGCCAAAAGCCCGCCGCAGGGCTTGCGGAAAGAGTTTTCGCCATCGCCTTTTTTGTCAATGGCGATGATTTTATAATTTTTGTCAAGCAGCCTCGCAACCGTAGCTCCGGCAGGGCCGAGGCCGATGATGGCAATGTCGTACATGGGGTTAATATCAATCATCAATCGTCTCTCCGAACAGGGAGATAAACAAATTGTTCTCTAGTTTTCTCATAACAAATCCTATGCAACATTATTGCCTAATTGTATTGCATTTAATACAATTAGGCAATGTGTAATTTCTACCATTATATAACCTATATTATCTACTAGCTCAGGTATTACCTCAGCTGATAGAAATTATATCTCAGAGAAAATGGTTAATATATTATTGCCTAATCCTCCAGTAATAAGTACGATTAGGCAATTTTTGCGGCTTTCTTTTCGGGCGTATATTGTACGCACCTACAGTGCCCATACAACTACGACTGGTTTGCCACTACAAAAAAACGGTCTATTTCCCAATTTGCGGGGTTATTTTCAATGTATTCTGCAATATTGATATAATCTTGTTCATTACGAATAATGTGGTCGTGAAACGATTTTTGCCAAATGGAATATCCGATTTGTTTTGTCACATATTCCTTACATTGTTTTATAACACGCGATATCGTAGGGGCGCACAGTGTGCGCCCGTGGTCACAATCAATGATTGCTATCATGTGTACGTGGTTTGGCATAATGGTATATCTATCAATTATTACTGTTTCATAGATTTGTGGAATGTTCATTATTGCCTTCTCAACGACCTTACCTATATCCGACAATAACGGGCGCACACTGTGCGCCCCTACAAATGCGGGAATCCATAACAATTCATGCTTGTCCTTAATGCATATTGTCACAAAATACGCACCGTTTTGGCTGTAATCGTAATTTTGCAGACGGTTTTGTTTTCGCTTCAGTAATTCCTTCATACACTCACCGCTTTGAACGTAATAGCTTGCGTATAATGCTCCATAACCAGAGAGCAAAGCTCATAAATTTCTTACGGCACTCCTCATTTCAAACGCCTCCCTATATTCCTTAAGTAAAACTTCCTTACTGTTCCCCTCTATAAAGTCCCAGGGAAGCTTTTCATCTAACGGGATATCTCTTGTTACCATCTCTTCAATATTAATCCTCAGCTCTTTTCCAGCTTTTTTCCAGCTGCCTGTTTCAGCGCTTTTCAATATCAGAGTTGACATTTTTCTATCACCTCTTGAAATCAAGGCCTGTAACATGGCATCTTTCAGATTCTCAACCTGAATTGTAATATTCGGCAAGTTCCCGATACTTTTTTTAAGCAGTTTTATTCTATGTTCAAGAATTTTTTGTGGAGCCATCCCACACCACTGAAACGGCGTAAATGGCTTAGGAATAAAAGGGTTAATTGAAAGAGTTATTTCCCCAAGCCTTTTATTTACCCTGGCTTTTTCTATAACAACCTCCCGAATTTGCTTCACAAGGGCTGTCATCTCCTCTATATCTTCATCAGTTTCGGTTGGAAGCCCTATAATAAAGTAAAGTTTGATGTTTAATATATCCCGTTCTGTTAACCGCTCACACGCTTTTATTATTTGATCTTTGCTTATCCCTTTTTTTATAAAATCTCTCAACCGCTGTGACCCACCCTCAGGAGCTAAAGTAGCTGTCTTATGGCCGCTAGAGACTAATAAATCAAGCATTTCATCTCTGAAACCGTCAATCCTCAGAGACGAGACCGAGACTTTCCCGTGGCGTTCCATAATCTGGTCGCATATAGCTTCTACACCTCTGAAATCGCCTACAGCAGCCGCAACAAGACCTATTTTCCTGTTATCGTTAAGAGCATCCTCTACCTGGCTTATTACAAAATCCTTAGACCGTTGACGATAAGGAAGATATATATAACCTGCCGCGCAAAACCTGCACCCTCTAGGGCAGCCCCTGGAAAGCTCAATAAGATACATATCTCCGAATTCTGTATCAGGAGTATGAATTAAAGATGTTGTGGAAAAATCGTCAAGGCTCTTTGCATAGGCTCTTGAAACCTCTAATGAGCCATCATTTCTCTTTGGCAAATATATTCCGGTGACAGATTCAAATCTGGAGAGGAATTCCCACTTTTTAGACAGCTTAATATCTCTGATGATATGAATAATTGAGGGAAGGATCTCTTCGGCTTCACCAATGCAGGCAATATCAAAAAAATCCGCGACAGGTTCAGGATTCAGAAATATCGCCGCGCCGCCAGCAATAACAACAGGGTGGTAATCACTCCGCTCCGAACTTAGGGAAGGAATGTTTGAAAGTTTAAAAATAGTAGGGATATTGAGGTAATCCATCTCAAAAGAGACAGAAAAGGCAATAATATCAAAGTCTGACAGAGGTTTTTGAGATTCCAGGGATAAAAGAGGAGTTCCTGATTTTAAATGCTCCGCAATATCGCTTTTGTCCGGTAAAAAAGCTCTTTCGCATAATATATCAGGATATGAGTTAAAGAGACCGTACAGTGCCTGAAATCCAAGATTACTCATTCCTGCATAATAGCTGTTCGGGTAAACAAGGCAGATACAGAGAGAGCCGCCACGCTTTTTTGTAACCATGCCTGATTCGGCATCCAGTTTCGCTTTAAGTTTTGAAATGATTTTCCAGGACATAGATATAAATTCAGTGTGAAGAGTGGAGTGTGGAATAATGGCTTGAAAAGCCAAATTTTCATAACCGCAGGTCAACGACCTGCGGAAACAAAATAAACAGAATATCTGCCTGAAAGGCAGAACATTACTTACTGTTCCTTATCTGGAAGCATGTAGCAGCATGGTTTTGCCTTTCAGGCAAATGAACGATTGTATTGTTCAACCGTAGGTCGTTGACCTACGGTTATGAAAATCAGACCCTATCGGGCTAAAACCTTATATTTAAAAGCCTCCACGCTTTGTTTAGCATGGAGGCTAATTGGTTAATCCACTGATTTTCTTAAGAACGTAGGTATATCATACTCTTCATCTTCTTCCTCAAATAAAGAGGCATGTGGGGTTACAGATTCTTTTCTAAATTTTTCAATGACTGTCGCCGACTCTGGATTGGGTCTTAAATGCGAAACATTGCTGCGTATCTCTTTTCTTTCTATTTCATCAAAACGGTTGCCAAAACCTGTAGCAATGGCAGTGACTTTAAGAGATTCCCCCAAACTCTCATCAACAAGAAGCCCTATAATAATATTAGCGTCTTCATGTACTTTCTCATGGATAATACGGCTTACAATTTCGTATTCGTCCATTGTCATGCTTGCTGAGCCGCAAATGTTAACGAGAACGCCTTTTGCGCCTGAAATATCGATATCTTCAAGAAGAGGGCTGGATATGGCAGCATTCGCAGCTTCCATTGCGCGGTTATCCCCTTCTGCAATACCAATACCCATCATTGCCATGCCACGTTCGCTCATGATTGATTTAACGTCAGCAAAGTCAACATTTATCATGCCTGTAGTTGTGATAAGATCTGAAATCCCTTGTACAGCCTGCCTAAGCACGTCATCGGAAGGCTTAAAAGCGTCAAGAATTGAGGTATTTTTACCTGCCAGCCCTATGAGCCGATCATTGGGAATAATAAGAAGAGAATCCACATGCTTTTTGAGCTCTTTAATCCCCTCTTCAGCCTGTGTAAGACGTCTCTTCCCCTCTCTTGTGAACGGTTTTGTAACAACACCGACAGTAAGCGCTCCGACTTCCTTAGCAACGTCTGCAATAACAGGGGCAGCTCCTGTACCGGTTCCGCCGCCCATACCGGCAGCGACAAAAATCATATCCGCGCCTTGCAGAGTCTCCATAAGCTTGGAGCGGTCTTCAAGGGCAGAATCTCTGCCAACATCCGGATCAGCGCCGGCGCCTAACCCTTTGGTTAGTTCCTGGCCCAGCTGTATTTTAATGGGCGCTTTCGCTGTCCGAAGGGCTTGCGCATCAGTGTTGGCAACAATAAAGTCAACATTTTGCACATGCTTTTCAATCATGGTATTAACAGCGTTGCTACCGCCGCCACCTACGCCGACAACTTTGATTTTTGCCGTTAAATCAGCACTTCCTTCCAGCTCGAATTGCATAAGATGCCCCCTTGACAGTTTTATATATTAAAATACGATTAAAAAAACTCACCAAACCACTCTTTCATTCTTCTGCTTACTCTCCTGAAAACATTATCATCACTTTGTGTTGTTGGAAAATGCGCTCCCATTTCAAGATGCCTGCTTCCATAAATTACAAGGCCGACTCCTGTAGCATAAATCGGAGAGTTAACGACATCAATAAGACCGCCGATCTCTTGAGGTACCCCACGTCTTACAGGAAGATTGAAGACCTGCTCCGCAAGCTCCGGCATCCCTTCAAGAATTGTACTCCCTCCTGTAATAACCACTCCTGAAGCTATCATATCCTCAAAACCGGATTTTACGATTTCACGGTTAACAAGGGTGAAAATCTCCTCTACACGAGGTTCAAGAATTTCTGCAAGTAACTGACGGGAGAGTATTCTCGGCTTACGCCCTCCAACACTTGGGACTTCGATGGTTTCATCTTTTCCAACAATTGACGCCAGACAGCAGCCGTATTTCTGTTTGATTTTTTCAGCTTCCGCCATAGGGGTTCTAAGCCCTACTGCTATATCATTCGTAAGTTGATTACCGCCTAAAGAGAGAACTGATGTGTATTTTATGGCGCCGTCCATAAATATCGCTATATCGGTAGTGCCGCCGCCGATATCTATAAGAGCAACTCCAAGTTCCCTCTCATCAGGAGAAAGAACCGCCTCAGAGGAGGCAAGCTGCTCCAATACAATATCTGCCACATCAAGGCCTGAACGGTTACACGATTTTACTATATTCTGCGCACTGGCGGCAGCGCCGGTTACGATATGAACCTTTGTCTCCAATCTTACGCCACTCATTCCCAGAGGCTCCCTTATTCCATCCTGGTCGTCTATTATAAATTCTTGAGGTAGGATATGGATTACCTCTCTGTCCATAGGTATGGCTATGGCTTTAGCAGCTTCTATAACGCGCTTTACATCTTCAGGAGAGACCTCTTTATTTTTAATTGCAATCACACCCTGGGAATTTATCCCTTTTATATGCCCCCCTGCTATACCAGCAAAAACGCTCTTTATCTCGCAGCCTGCCATTAACTCAGCTTCTTCAACAGCTTTGCGTATAGATTGAACAGTGCTGTCAATATTAATAACAACACCTTTACGAAGGCCATTTGAAGGACTCGTGCCTATACCGACAATATCAATACCGTCTTCACTGACACTGCCGATTATTGCACAAATTTTCGTTGTGCCTATATCGAGTCCAACAACCAAGTTGTCTTTTTTTGCTGACATATATCCTCCGTTAATAATCCTGTTAAAAAATCAACCCCTGTTTATAACTATCCTATCAGCATAATCAAGGTCAACATACTGTAAATTAGATAATTGCAGTTGAAGTTCATTATATATTTTACAAAATCTTTGAATCTTGTTACCAAAATCATCCATTCCAACTCTTATTGGCAGCCCATTTGATAAAGTAAACATTGTATAGCCATATCCCTTATCATAATGAATTTCTGATATATCTGACATCAAAACTTGTGAACCGCTCTGCCGCATATCTTTTAAAAGCTCAAGAACACCTGCCAGTGTCTCTTTTGCACCGGAAGGGTCTTTTATAAAATCATCTTCAGAAAGGCCGGTTACAACCGGGAAATCAAGGTTATCCCCCTCCTGAAGCGGTTTAAAGACATCTCCGTTACTATCCATGTAATATAAATATCCCATACTTACAATTGCTACAGGTTTACGCTCAACAATGCTGATAGAAACCGAATCAGGCAGGTTTCGCTGTACCTTTACATTAGCAATCCAGGGATTCTTTGATAACTGCTCCCCGATTTTCGATATATTCAATTTTAAAAGGTCATCGCCTTGCTTTACAGAGGCCATCTGCTGCACCTCATCTTTTGATAAGCGTTCTAAGCCGCTTATATTAATCTTATCTACCTTAAAAAATGCTCTATGCCCTATAAAACCATAGGCCTGATAAAGAATTACCGCTACAAGAGATACTATCACAACGAAACGCCACAACCGAACAACTTTTTTAAAAAATCCGCGGAAATCTATCGGCTCCCGTTTTTTCTTGAAACGGTTTTTAGTTGTACGTTTCTGATTATTTAGTGAAAATTCTCTCAATCCAAACCCATTGAAACTATATTAAAGAGTTAATTAGACTTCCAACACCCTCAATTAGTTAAGTAAATTAATATAAGATAACTCTATTTCCTATTGAATGCTATAGAATTAACTTAAATTTTTCTGTTTTTCCGGCAAATTATTACCAATTTTTAAAGAAGCAGTAAGCAGTATCTGTTCAATAAGTGTTTCAAAGCTAATTCCCGCATAGCCGGCTATTTCAGGCAAAAGACTTAAGGAGGTCATTCCGGGAAGCGTATTCACCTCCAGAATATATGCCTCTCCCAAATCGTTAAGTATAAAATCAACCCTGCTGTAACCTGAACAACCAAGGGCTTTATGGGCCTTTTCTCCCAGGCTGAGCAGCTCTTCATATTTGTCATGGGCTATATTAGCAGGCATTATATGCTCTGCCATACCGTCACTGTACTTTGCCTCAAAATCGTAAAACTCATTTTTAGGAACAATCTCTATAGCGCCAAGAGCTTTTTCATTGAGAATACCCACCTGAATCTCTTTCCCCTTAACATACCTTTCGGTAAGGATCTCATCATCATATGAAAAAGCAGCGTCCAGAGCCTGTTGCAGAACATCACCGGATTTTACAAGAGTGACGCCTACCGAAGAGCCCTCCTTAGACGGCTTTACTACAACCGGAAAAGGAAAAGGGAGCATCTTTTCAGTTAAAACTTCACCCGCTTTCAATGCAAAATAGTCAGTAATTTTAAGGCCTGAAGAGCTAAATATTTTTTTTGAAAATATCTTATCCATCGCAAGAGCGCTGGCTAACACACCTGAACCGGTATAAGGTATATTCATAATTTCCAAAAGCCCCTGAACAGCACCGTCTTCTCCATAACGCCCATGAAGAGCTATAAAAGCAACTTCTATCTGAAGCTGCTTCAATTTTTCAGGAAGCTCAGAGGCTGCGTCAATTTTTACTGCATTATATCCCAAGCTGACAAGGGCATTAAAAACAGCTTCTCCGCTCTTAATTGAAATCTCACGCTCGGCTGAAAGGCCACCTATGATGACGCCAATTCTTTTATCCTTCATAAATCTTCCCCGACAATCTTGACCTCTTCCTGAAGCAGAATTCCGCTTTTTTCAAATACTTCGCTCTTTACCAGAGCGGCAAGCTGTATAAAATCCGCAGCTGTTGCTTTTCCGGTATTTACAAGGAAGTTACTATGCACTGTAGAAACCTGAGCACCTCCCACTTGAGTACCCCTCAAGCCTGCTTCATCTATCAACTTCCATGCGGAAGTTCCAATCGGATTTTTGAAAAAAGAGCCTGCGCTGGGGAATCCTACGTTATGTTTACTTCTGCGTAATTCAGCATCTTGTTCAATTTCATCTTCAGTTATTTCAGAAGGGACTTCTTCAAGCTTAAACAGAGCGGAAAGAACAAAATCATCTTGCTCAAGATCAATAAATCTATAGCCATAATTAACAGAATCTATCGGCATATCTATAATCTCGCCATTCCGCAGGATATCAATAGACAGAACATAATCCAGTATCCCTTTACCGTAAGCTCCCGCATTCATCCTTACTGCTCCGCCAATAGTCCCCGGAATCCCTGAAATAAAGCTGATCCCGCCTAATCCGTTTTTCTGTGCAGTTCTCACTAACTCCAGATTTTCCACTCCTGCCTCTGCCCGTATAACTCTGTCACTTTCAAAAGTAATAGAGTTAAACCTTTCAAGGGAAATCACCGCTCCGCTTACTCCCCCATCGCGGCAAAGAATATCATACCCTTTGCCAACAGCGAGCCATGGGAGGTTTCTGAGATGAAGCCATCTCAAAAATTCCTTCAAATCATCATTATCTTCCGGAATAAAAAACAGCTCTGCATTACCACCTGTTTTAAGAGATGTATGCCGGGACATCGGCTCGTCCAGCCTTAATTCCCCCCGTATGGCAAGTCCGGATAAATCCACTCTTATGCCTCGCCGAGAAGCTTTAGTAACGCTTCACCCTGCTGCCATATATTTCCTGCGCCAAGAGTGATAACAATATCGTCATGTTTTACTCTTTCCAGAAGATATGCCGGTATTTCACTCCGCTCCTGGATATATTTTACATCTTTTTGCCCGTATCTCTGCACTTCTGCAGCAAGTTTCTCAGCATCAGCTCCTGGAATAGGCTTTTCACCTGCAGCATAAACATCCGTAAGCACCAAAACATCAGCGTCATAAAAAGCAGTAACAAACTCGCTGAACAGCTCCAGAGTCCTGGAATAGCGGTGAGGTTGAAATACAGCTACGATTCTACGCTCAGGCCAACCATGCCGCGCAGCAGCCAGAGTAGCCCTGATTTCAGCAGGGTGATGCCCGTAATCATCAACTATCATAATTCCAGCAGGCTCGCCTTTTATTGTAAACCTGCGGCCAACTCCGCCAAACTTCGCAAAACCTTCCTGGATAGCGTCAAAAGGAATATCCAGTTCCATTGCAACAGCAATGCAAGCCAGGGCATTCAGCACATTATGAGCGCCGGGCATATTAAATGATATTTCTCCAAGCCTGTACCCTTTATAATGGGCAATAAAGCTGGTTTTGAACCCTGTATGCTTTATATGTGTGGCCCGGACGTCCGCCTGAGAAGAGAGGCCATATGTCATATACCTCTTTTTAACCTTTGGAAGAATAGCCCTTATGTTTTTGTCATCAAGACAGAGTACCGCAAGGCCGTAAAAGGGGATCTTATTTACAAACTCTACAAAAATATCCTTTATCTCTTCTATCCCTGAGTAGTGGTCAAGATGGTCCGCGTCAATATTGGTTACGACAGCAATGGTAGGGGAGAGAACAAGGAATGAACCGTCTGATTCGTCAGCTTCGGCAACAAGAAACTCACCTTTCCCAAGAAGCGCATTAGTCCCTATTGTATTAAGCTTCCCTCCGATAACAACTGTAGGGTCAATACCTGCATGTCCGAGAATAGAGGCTGTCATGGAAGTCGTTGTTGTTTTGCCATGGGTTCCTGCAATGGCAATTCCGTATTTCATTCGCATAAGTTCCGCAAGCATCTCTGCTCTTGGGATAACAGGAATATGCAACCTATTGGCCTCGATTACCTCAGGGTTATCAGAGTGCACTGCAGAAGATATAACAACAACATCAACACTTTTCAGGTTATCGGCGTCATGGCCAATCCCTATCTCCGCTCCCAGATCAGCAAGGCGCTGAGTAATATCAGACTCCCGCAGGTCAGAACCGGAAACCTTGTACCCAAGGTTAAGAAGCACCTCGGCAATGCCGCTCATCCCTATACCGCCAATACCTACGAAATGGATTTTCTCTATATTGCCATACATACAATTACCTCTTAATAAGACTTCCGCTTTTGTACGGCGCAGATTAATGGCCGACTACTGTGTTGCTTTCGTCGTCTTGTTTCCCGTAGGGAATGCCCATTGGGCATTCCGAAAACCCGGACGGCCAATGGCCGCCCCTACAAGCTTCGGCTTTGTGATGTTGCCGTCGTTGCGTATCGTTTCCGTAGGGGCGCGATTTATCGCGCCCTCGTGTATTGCGGATTGCGGTATTGGGCGCGATAAATCGCGCCCCTACAAATAATTTTCATTGCGCCGACTGAATCAAAATTTACCTCATTAGCTGCCGTAAAACCTCAGCTAAGCTAACTCCGACTGAATCTGTTTTTTAACTTTTACGCCCTTCTCGCTACAGACTTTCAGCATATCACTGACAATAACCTCGGCAGCATCTAAGTGCGCCAGCTTTCTGGCATTTTCACCCATTGCTTTAAGGGCCTCCGGGTTATCAATAAGCTCCTTAACCCTGTCAAAAAGGATCTCAGGAGTTAACTCCACCTCAAGTATCATCCCGCAGGCATCCTGCTTCAGAAGAGCTTCGGCATTTCTTCTCTGATGGTCGTCTGTAGCATACGGAAAGGGGATAAATATAGCCGGCTTACCGGACGCTGTAATCTCTGCGATAGTAGTCGCCCCGGCTCTGCATATTACAAGATCAGCGGCTCTGTAAGCTTCTGCCATGTTATCAATAAAATTAACGACTTCCGCATCTATTCCGGCGCTCTCATAGGCCCTTTTCACTTCATCAATATCCTTCTCGCCTGTCTGATGCTTTATTGCGATCATATCCTTAATCGAAGAAAACCTGGAAGCCGCTTCAGCCATAACTTTGTTAATCCTGCTGGCTCCCAGGCTTCCGCCAAAAACTAAAATATGAAACCTGCCGTCCCTTTCCCCATCTATAATCGCAACATCTTCCGTTATCTGTTTTCTCAAAGGGTTTCCTGTGAGAATCGCTCTATCCTTATGGAAAAACTTTAAAGATTCCTCAAAGGAGATAAATATTTCATCAACAAACCGTGATAAAAGCTTATTAGTCACTCCGGGGATAGCGTTCTGCTCATGGATAAACCTTGGGATCTGCATCCCTCTTGCTGCAAGCAGAGCGGGGGCGGAAACATATCCGCCCACGCCAAGGATCAGATCAGGCTTTAACTCCTTTAAAATCTTCCGTGATTCCGAATATCCGTACAACAGCATTCCCAAAGCCTTAACCTTCGAGAGAAGGCTCTTACCCTTTATTCCGCTGGCTGGAATAGCCTTAAGCTCATACCCCAGCTTGGGAAGAACCTTTGATTCAATACCCTGTTCTGTCCCTACAAAAACCACCGTGTTTTCAGGAGCCCTTGAGAGAAACTCCTCCGCAACTGCAATCCCCGGGAAAAGATGCCCTCCTGTGCCACCCCCTGCTATAAGAAGTTTCATGGCACTCCCCTCATCTTGCTGGATATATTCAGCAAAATACCGACTGCAAACAGAGTAAGGATAAGGGAACTCCCCCCATAACTTATAAATGGCAAAGCAAGCCCTTTCGTAGGCAGAAGCCCCATAACAACCGCAATATTTACAAAAGCCTCGGCGCCGATAAGAATGGCAATTCCAAAAGCAAGAAAACGTCCGAAACTGTCTTCAGCGTAAATAGCAACTCTTATACTCCTGTGTATAAGGAGCAGGAACATTGCCGCAACTATTACCGTCCCTACAAATCCAAGCTCTTCTCCAATAACGGAAAGTATAAAGTCCGTATGAGCTTCCGGAAGGTAGAAAAGCTTCTGTTTCCCTTCACCAAGCCCCTGACCTGTGACGCCGCCTGTTCCAAACGCCAGCCACGACTGGATTATCTGAAATCCGGTATTTTCCGGATCAGCCCATGGGTTCAGAAAAGAGAGAATCCTCCGCCTTCTGTACTCCTTATGCATAATAAGGTAGTAAAGGAGGGGAATGGAAAAAAGGACAATAGAAACAATATGGGATACCCTCATACCGGCCGCAAACAGCATTATTATAGCTACACCGGCCAGGGTTATTGAAGAGCCCATATCAGGCTGCAGCATAAGAAGGCCTATCATTACCAGCAAAACCAGCATATACGGTAAAAGCCCTTTAAACCAGCGGATTTGATCCCGTTTCCTGTCCAGGGAGTATGCCATAAAAATAATAAGAGATAGCTTTGCTAATTCTGCCGGCTGGAAATGAAAGCCGGGAAGCTTTATCCAACGTGTAGCCCCTTTAACACTCCCTCCGACTCCCGGAATAAAAACTATTACCAGACAGAGCATACATATAATAAGCAGCGGAACAGCTGCAACCCGCCATACATGATAATCAACCCGCATGGCGATATACATCCCTATAAAACCTATAACCGCAAATATCGCCTGCCGCTTCAGGAAATAGAAGCTGTCATGAAATCTTTTATCCGCCATGATAGATGAGGCGGAATAAACCATGACCACTCCGAAGCAGGTGAGGGCAATCACCATCATCAGAATAACCATGTCGTATCCTTCAAGTTTCTTAAATATCCCCAGCCTCATAAAAAGATCCCGTTACAACCTATTTACTGCTTCCCTGAATTTATCTGCCCTTTCTTCATAATCCTTAAACATATCAAAACTTGAACATGCCGGAGACATAAGAACAGTCCCACCCCCAGAGGTTATTTGCGAAGCTATATTTACCGCTTCCTCCATTGTTCTGGCACGATGAACTGTTGTATAAGATCCCAATTCTTTTTCCATTCTGTCTGCAGCTTCTCCGATAAGAACGAGACAGTTCACCCTCTCTTTTACCAGCTCTGCCAAAGGGGCGTAAGAGCCCCCCTTATCCTTTCCTCCTGCAATAAGGGTTATATTGTTGAAGCTTTCAAGGGCCTTCAGAACGCTCCCTACATTCGTAGCTTTGCTATCTTCAAAATACTCCACATCATTAACCCTTCTTACAAACTCCATCCTGTGATGCAGCGCTTCAAAGCTATTTATTGCAGCAAGGCTCTCTTTCTCTCTACAGCCGAGAAGAAGAGCGGACGCCAGGGCGGCCATGATATTCTCAAGGTTATGAACACCTTTAAGCTTTATATCCTTTACAGGAAAAACCATTTCCTTATGGTCAAATCTGTATATGATCCTCTCATTCCTGTAATATATCCCCTCTTCCAGCTCTCTCTTTCGGCTGAAAGGGAATATTTTCGACTTTATCCGGAGAGTTGATTTCATAACCTGATCGTCATCACAGTTAAGCAGCGCAAATTCGTTACTGCTTTGATTCTCAAATATCCTTAACTTGGCATCAACATAATCCTGATATGTTGCGTATCTGTCCATATGGTCTTCGCTAAGGTTGAGAAGAGCGGCAACAGCAGGTTTAAAACCGGATATCCATTCCATCTGAAAAGAGCTGACCTCAGCTACAACACGCTCTGCCTTCATATCTGAATCTGCAAGCTCAATCAGAGGGTCGCCTATATTCCCTCCGACATAGGTATTAAAACCATTTGCCTTAAAAATTTCACCAGCTATTGTAGTGGTCGTGGTTTTCCCGTTAGTACCGGTAATTGCTACTATCGGAGCTGTAATAAAACGGCTTGCCAGTTCAATTTCGCTGACGATTTCAACACCTTTCTGTTTAGCGGCTACCAAAAGAGGGTGATCCATAGGCATTCCGGGTGAAACTACTACCATTGATGCCGACGTAAAATCAGACTTATTATGGCTTCCGAGAGCAAAATTAATATCGAATCGGGACAGTTCAGCCAACTGAGGCTTGAGATCAGCCCTATTACGAATATCAGTTACTGTAACCACTCCCCCCCGTTTTGCAAGGAACTTGGCAACAGCAACTCCGGTTTTCGCCAGGCCTACAACAAGAATTTTTTTACCTTTAAGCTCCATCTGTCACCGCTTCAGTACAATATTTATCTGCCGCGCTCCATTACTACCTGAGTTTAAGAGTAGAAAATGCTACAAGAGCAAGAATAATAGAGATAATCCAGAACCTCACTATTATCTTGGGTTCAGCAACACCCTTAAGCTCAAAATGATGATGAATAGGCGCCATTCTGAAAATTCTCTTACCACGGTATTTATATGAACCGACCTGAAAAATTACCGAAAGAGCCTCCACAACGAAAATTCCACCCACTATAACAAGGAGAATTTCTTGTTTTGTCAGAATAGCAACAGCTCCAAGCCCGCCGCCAAGGGAAAGAGAACCTACGTCTCCCATAAAAACTTCGGCGGGATACGAATTATACCAGAGAAAGCCCAGGGCAGCGCCGGCCATAGCTCCGCAAAGCACTGCTAATTCTCCTGCACCTGCCACATACGGTATCTGCAGATATCCGGCAACTTTTATATTCCCGGCAATATACGCAAACATCATGTATGTCCCAGCATTGATAGCCACAGGGCCTATAGCAAGGCCATCCAGGCCATCTGTCAAATTTACGGCATTACTTGCTCCAACAATTACCAAAATAGCAAACAGTATATAAAACACCCCGAAATCAGGGTGCAGCTGCTTGAAAAAAGGGAAATAGACCTGCTTTGAAAATCCCGGCATAAGATAAAGGATAACCCCTACAACCGTGGCAAGAAGCACCTGAAGAAACATTTTTTGCCTTGGACTTAAACCTTTTGGGTTCTTATGCACAACCTTTTTATAGTCATCAATAAAACCTATACCGCCATAACCGACTATAATCAGTATAGCAAGCCAGATATAAACGTTTGAAAGGTCTCCCCATAAAAGTGTGGGAATAACAATTGACGCGATTATTAAAACTCCCCCCATTGTAGGAGTTCCCTGCTTTTTAAGATGCGATTCAGGGCCGTCAGTTCTTATTACCTGCCTGGCTTGAAGATTCTCAAGTTTTCTGATAACCCACGGGCCGATTAAAAAAGAGACAATCAACGCAGTTATCATCGCATATATGGCCCTGAAGGTAAGATATCTGAATACATTCAAGAACCTTACGTCAGAAGCGAGAGGATAAAGGAGATAATAAAGCATTAGTAAGCCCTCCTCGTATAAGAGCTGTCACTAAAATTAGATCTTAACATTTCCGCAACCTTATCCATCTCCATACCACGGGAACCCTTAACCAGTATAAAATCACCATCTATATGGTCTTTTATTATATCGGCAACAATCTCCTCACGGTCGGAAGCGATTATTATCTCAGCAGAAGAGAGACCGGAACTTTTAGCTCCCTCAGCTACAACCTGAGCCATCTCTCCATACAGATATAATCGGTCTACGCAGGTTGCCGCCAGTTTTCCTGCATCTGAATGAGCTCTGTCTCTTTCATCACCCAGCTCAAGCATATCTCCAAGAACCGCGATAGCCCTGTGGCCACCTTTAAGTTGTTGAAAGGTTAAAAGGGCAGCCCCTACAGAGGCCGGATTAGCGTTATAGCTATCATCAATAAGTACAACCGGCCCTAAATCCTCAAGATTGAATCTTTTCCCATACGGCCTGAAATTTTCAAGCCCTTTAACAATCTGCTCAAAAGGAACCTTTTTAACATATGCCGCTGCCGCCGCTGCAAGAGCATTACTTACATTATGCACTCCAAAGGCCTTTAACATAACTGATGAACTCTCTTCTCCTATCGTTAAGTGGAAGCTTTCACCTTTAGCGCCTTCAAGAACAGGATAAGAGCCTGTTACATCTGAATCATGAAGTCCGAACCCGATTTTTTTCACACCTTCGGCCACAGGGCAAGCTGCTATCAGCGGGTCATCATGATTAAATATTGCAGTCCCTTCTGCAGGAAGCCGGAGAAAAAGCTCTCCTTTGGCTTTCGCAACCCCTGCGATGCTCCCTACCCCTTGAAGATGCGCAGGATAAGCATTTGTTATAACTCCAATCTGAGGAGCGGCAATTTCGGCAAGACGGTCAATCTCGCCAAATTCACTCATACCCATCTCAAGAACAGCCCATTTATGCTCATTAGTCAGTTTAAAAAGCATCAAAGGTAACCCCACAAGGTTATTAAGATTACCTTCAGTTTTTAATCCGGGCTCCGCGATCTCCAGAATAGAAGCCAGCATCTCTTTTGTTGTTGTTTTGCCGTTGCTTCCTGTTATCCCTATAACAGGGATTGAAAAACGCATTCTATGAAAATGGGCAAGATCTCCCAAAGCTCTCAGAGTGTCTTTAACTTCGACGCATGCCGAATCTGATGGTACCTCATTCTCCTTGACCCAATCACTGTCGGCAATAAATAGTTTTACCCCTTTGCTAACAACATCATTTATAAATCTGTGCCCGTCAAACTTCTCCCCTCTCAAAGGAATAAAGAGTTCTCCGGGTTTTATACTTCTTGAATCAGTAGAAACCCCTGTTACACCTTCAGAACAGGTTCCTGTTACCTTTCCGTTTACGGCTTTCAGTATTTCATCAAGTCTGAACATTCAAATTCAGTTCCTATCGTTCTTTCAGGGCTTTTAAAGCTTCTTCCCTGTCATCAAAATGATGTTTATCTGTTCCTGTTATCTGATAATCTTCATGCCCCTTCCCTGCAATCAGAACCACATCACCGGAAACGGCAACATTTATTGCTTTTTTTATAGCCTCTTTGCGGTCAGGAATCACAACAAAACCTTTTTTATCAAAGCTCTCAGAAAGCTGCGAAGCAGTATACTCTTCTATTCCAACTCCTTTTAACCCTTTAAGAATATCCGCAATGATGGCATCAGGTTCCTCTGTTCTCGGATTATCTGAAGTTACTATGCTAAGATCGCTTAAACTTCCGGCTATCTCCCCCATAACAGGCCTTTTACCTTTATCCCGATCTCCGCCGCAGCCAAACAGAGTTATGATTCTCCCTTTACAGACTTCTGCGAGAGTTTTTATGGCATTTTCCAAGGCATCGCCTGTATGGGCATAATCAACAACAACAGTTATGCCGAGATCATTCGGAATACGCTCCATTCTGCCCGGAACCTGTCTGAACTGAGCTATCCCCTTTTCAATAGCTTCCAATGGCAGCTTTAAGGCCACTCCTGCCGCAACGGCAGCGAGAATATTTGAAACATTAAAACGGCCAAGAAGAGTCGAATGGCCGTTAAAACTTCCATAAGGGGTTATAAAAGTTCCCTTTATACCATCTATACTAAGCGTTAAATCCTTAATAGAGACATCTGCTGACGGATTTATCCCAAAAGTAATAAAAGGAACCTTACTTGCGGCAAGGACTTCCGGCCCGTAAGCGTCATCAATATTGATGACAGCAGTTCCGCCGGATTCAGGAAGAAACTCCGCAAAAAGCCTGACCTTAGCTGCAAGATAAGCTTCCATTGTTAAATGGTAATCAAGGTGATCTCTTGTCAGGTTTGTAAAAACTCCCACTTTGAAATGGCAGCCATCAACCCTGTGTTGATGAAGAGCATGGGAAGAGACCTCCATAACAGCGCTCTTCGCGCCGTTATCAATAAGTTGTTTTAATATTCTCTGAAGATCTATTGATTCTGGAGTAGTGTTAGGGGCAGGAATTTTAAGGGCGCCAAAGCCATATCCGACAGTTCCCAAAATAGCAGCAGGAATTCCGGCAGCATCTAAAATTCCTGCTATAAGGTGTGATGTAGTTGTCTTTCCGTTAGTTCCTGTAACTCCCACCAAAGGAGTTTGACGGCTGGGCTCCCCAAAAAAACGAGAAGCCATAAGCGCCATAACATGCCTTGCATCTTCAACATATGCCCCTGCAATTCCATCTGAAATTGAGCCATGTTCTTCTGCAATAACAGCAACAGCGCCATTTTTAACAGCAGTATCTATAAATTTATGGCCGTCAGACAGGGCCCCTTTTAAAGCAAAAAAGAGCGCGCCATGAGTTACACGGCGAGAATCACACTGTAAATCCTTTATATCAGGATCATTGCAGGATTCTGGTAGTGATAGCCCTACAGAGCGTATTAACTCTGAAAACTTCATGACGCCTCGTTTCATTCTCTCTGCTTGTAATTATGCAGATGGAGCTAATCTAACCCACACACGGTCTGTTGGTGAGATTTTGTGTCCGGGGGGAGGATTCTGATCAACAACCCGACCGCTTCCTATAACTTTTATATTAAGTCCGCTTTTCCCCATAATCTGTAAAACACGTCGCATACTCATGCCACGGAAATTTGCCATAACAAGGCCATTCAATACCTGACCGTCAGCTGGTGTTTCATCCTCTTCCTCTGCAACCATGTCATCAGTTTGAGGCTTATTAACATTTTGTTTTACCTCAATAACATCTTTATTTCCTTTTAAAGGCTGGGTAGGCGCTACTCTAAGATATCTTAAAACTTGATTAGCTATGGCGCTGAAAGCCGGAGCAGCCACAACACCACCATAAGGGCTCGTTTTTGGCTCATCAATAACGATATAAATAGTCAGTCTAGGGTTATCTGCCGGAACAAAACCCGCAAAAGAACCTATACGTTTATCAACTGAATACCCATGTGTCACAGGATCAGCTTTCTGAGCGGTTCCGGTTTTGCCTGCAACTTTATATCCGGCTACTGAAGCTTCAGTTCCTGTACCACCCTCAGCAGCGACCCCTTCCATCATTTTTGCCATAATTTTGGCTATGGCAGGAGATATAATAGTTCGTCTCGCTACAGGCTCAGATTGTTGGACAATATTCCCATCATTATCAAATATCCTGTCAACAATATATGGCTGCATCAAAACTCCGCCGTTAGCCACAGCAGATATAGCGGTAGCAAGCTGCAGGGCATTAACTGATACACCCTGCCCAAAAGAGATCGTGGCCAGATCAATACCATACCATTGGCTCTTATTCCGCATGTAACCGGAGGATTCACCCGGGAGCTCAACACCTGTCTTTTCTCCAAAACCGAATTCCCTGAGGTAACTGTATAATCTGTCGGCTCCAAGGCGGGCCCCTATTTTGGCGGCACCGATATTACTTGACTCTTTAAGAATATCACTGACTGAAAGCATACCATGCTTGTGAGTGTCATGAATGGTACGGTTCCCTATCCTATAGCTCCCGCCTTCGCAGTAAAAGGAATCATTAGCACTGATCGCTTTTTCCTCCAGTGCGGCGGATATAAGAAAAACTTTAAATGTAGACCCCGGTTCAAAAGCATCCGTTATTGCTTTATTTTTTATGTCTGATGGAGAAGCTTTTGAAACAGCATTGGGATTGTAGGTGGGGTAATCAGCCATCGCCAGGATTTTACCTGTTTGCGGTTCCATAACTATGGCTATACCATCCTTTGCCCTGCTGTTTATTACTGCTTTTGCCAGTTCTTTCTCTGTTATATACTGAATATTTTTATCAATAGTAAGAACAATATTCTCACCTTTTGAAGCCTTTTGGATCACTACATCCTTTGTATCAATATCTCTGCCAAGGGCATCACGCTCAGTCAGCATATACCCTGTATCTCCAAGAAGAGTCCCGTTAAACTTCTTTTCAATCCCTTCGAGACCATCAGGATCAAGACCTGTAAAGCCTATAACATTACTGGCTATCTCAGCATTAGGATAAAACCGTTTCGGTTCTTTGACAAAGCCGAGGCCAGCAAGATTTAAAGCCTTAACACGCGCGGCTATGTCAGGTTCTAAACGGCGTTGTAACCAGACAAACCCTTTATTAGCACGGATTTTCTTTTCAATATCATCCTTTGGAATCCCCAATATAGGTGAGAGAGCTGCGGCTGTTCCGGGAATATCCTGAATATTATGGGGATCAGCATAAAGAGAATCCATTTCAATAGTTACTGCAAAGGCAGAGTTTGTACTATCATAAATAGTTCCCCTGTACGGGGTAAGCTGTACAACCTTTAAATACTGTTTTTCAGCAAGTTTGGCGAAACGGTCATGATCATATATCTGTAAATAGAATGCCCGGGCAATGGTAATGGCAAAAAGGAGTATAAATACCCCTCCTGTAAAACGAATCCTTAGCCGTGTCCATTTTTCACGTTCATCTCTCAATTAGCCAGACTCCGCTGAATACAGTCATTTAACCTGTATAATCTGCTGCTCAGTAGGAAGAGACATACCAAGCTCCCCCTTTGCTATTGATTCAATTCTTGCAGGGACCTTTAATGACGCCACTTCAAGGCGAAGCTGCCCCTGTTCCTGCTCCGCATCCTTTAACTGATTTTTCAACGACATTAACTTAAGATTGGCATCTACAACCTGTACCCTTGACCAAACATGGAATATTGATACAGCCGTAATCATAAACATAAACAGAATCAGATACCCGAAAACATTAATGTTACCCGGAGCTAAATCTTCAATATGTCTTGATCCAGCTATTTTATCAGCTGCTGTACGTGCATTTGCCATAAATCCTCCTACCTTTTCTGGACGGCTCGTAACTTAGCGCTTCTTGACCTTGGATTAATCAATACCTCATCAGAAGTGGCCACAACAGGCCTTTTAGTTAAGATAGTTACCTCAGCAGAGTGCCCACAATTACAGATATAAACCTCTGGCGGACATATACACCCTGCTCCCTTACCACGGAATATTCCCTTTACAATTCTGTCTTCCAAAGAGTGGAAAGAGATAACAACCCCTCTCCCCTTTGGCTTTAAAAGCTCTATAGCACTTTCAAGGCCTGTTTCCAGGCTTTTTAATTCATCATTTACCGCTATTCTCAGAGCCTGAAAAGTTCTGGTAGCAGGGTGGATCCTCTCTTCCCATGCCCCGCGCGGTATAGCTCCCTTAACAATTTCAGCAAGCTCTGTTGTCGTCTCGATCTCTTTATCTTCCCGCGCTTTACAGATAAAGGAAGCTATCCTGCCGGCCCACCTCTCTTCGCCATACTCCCTTATAATCCTTGCAAGTTCACCATGAGACAGGCTATTTACTAAATCCGCAGCTTTAACATCCTTTGCAGTGTCCATCCGCATATCAAGAGGGGCATCTTTCTGAAAACTAAACCCACGTTCATCTGTATCAAGCTGATATGAAGAAACCCCAAGATCAAGGACAAACCCATCAATTTCCTTGATACCTATCTCATCAAGAGCTTCAACCATATCCGCAAAATTTCTGTTAATAAGCCGGTATCTATTACCAAACTCTTTAAGATTCTCATTTGCAGCATTAATAGCAAAAGAATCCTGATCAAAACCTATCAAATTCCCTTCAGGCGAAATTGCCTCAAGAATCAACCTGCTATGCCCGCCACCACCAACAGTCCCGTCAACATATAAACCGTTTTTCACAGGGGCCAGGTATTTCAGCACCTCTTTTGGCATAACAGAAATATGCCTGAATTGATCCATTACAAGCCAAGCTCGGCGGCAGCTTCAGTCCCTGAGGGGAAATTCCTGATATTCTGCGCGAGAACCTTATCCCACTCCGCAAGACTCCATATCTTAATCTTGTCCATAGCGGCAACAAAAAGTATTTCCCGGTCTAATGCCGCGCTTTTCCTCAGATGAGGCGGGACAAGAAATCTTCCGAGCTTATCCACAGAGAGCTCAACCGCCGGATTAATAATAATATTTACTATGCTCTCACGCTGAGCAGATGTAAGTCCCTTGCTATTTTGAAAATCCTCCTCAAACTTAGAGAATGAATTATAGGGAAAAATCAGCAAACCGGAGCTGAAGTTCCCGTTTCCAAGGTCTGTTGGAGATGAGTTCGTCAGAAAAAACCTATCATCCTGGAAACTCTCAACCATAACCTCTCTAAACTTAGAAGGAAGGCTGGTTCGCCCTTTAGCATCAATTGTAGTGGGGTAAACTCCCCTAAACTTCGTCATTTTTTGCCACCATTTACCACATTTTTCCACATTTATGAAAACTATAAATGGGAGAGTGTAATGTGTCAACACAAAATCTTATTTTCATTCAGGTTTTTGTTAAATTTGTTGAGAATTTTCAGGAAGTTTATAAGGCATGCTATCCCTTATTCTGAGATAGAACGGCTTGCAGGCGGCTTTTAAGAGGGATTGTCGCCTGCCGATAGGCAGATTGATGAAGAATAAAAAATTGGCTCTGTTTTGAAGTGCAGCAAATAGCTCAAAAAAACATATGGAATGCCGCCATCGGCAACATATTATTTATTGCCTAATCGTACTTGTAAATAGATAATTAGGCAACTTTAGCATAGTTATAATGCAGGATTATAATTACCTGTCAGCTCAGGTATTACCTCAGCTAATAGAAATTATATTATGTACAAAACAGGCGAAGAATGATTGCCTAATTGTCTAAGTAACAAGAGAATTAGGCAAGAATTGATTCTACCAAATTGGATTTTGAGAAATAGGCAAGGCGT